>NZ_JBIBVF010000019.1:0-201679 GCF_043080045.1 Streptomyces sp. NPDC015125 | reverse complement strand
ATGCCACTCCGCATTCGTTAAATCCCCACGACCCATGGAACCAGCCTGACCCCAACACCCCACCCACGTCCGAAGATCCGAGAAACACCGCCTAGGTCTCCGGTCAGTTGGCCTGTGCACCGAAATACCGATGCGGGAGGCAAGCGGCGAATGCGAGCATGGGCGGCATGCCGCCGATAGCCGCCCCCGCCACCATGCCCGAAACCACGCGCCGGACGGCCGCACCGGCGTGGCTGGTGATGCTGCTGGTGTGTGCGGGGCAGTTCCTGGTCGTCCTGGACGTCTCCGTCGTGAACGTCGCCCTGCCTGCCATGCGGACCGGCCTGGGCCTGAGCGAACTGGGCCTGCAGTGGATCGTCAACGCGTATGTGATCACCTTCGCCGGCTTCATGCTGCTCGGCGGCAGGGCCGCCGATCTCTTCGGCCGTAAGCGGGTCTTCGTCCTCGGGCTGGCGCTGTTCACCGTCGCGAGCCTGGGCGGCGGGCTGGCCCAGCAGCCCTGGCAGCTGATCGCGGCCCGGACGGTCCAGGGTGTCGGCGCCGCCGTGCTCTCACCGGCCACCCTCACGATCCTGACCACGTCGTTTCCGTCCGGTCCGGCCCGTAACCGAGCCATCGCCACCTGGACGGCGGTCGGTGCCGGCGGTGGCGCGGTGGGCGGTCTGGTCGGTGGGGTGCTCACCGAATACCTGTCATGGCGCTGGGTGTTGCTGATCAATGTGCCGGTCGGGGCGCTGGTGCTGACCGGTGCGGTGGTGTGGCTCACCGAGAGCAAGCAGGGCGTCGGGCGGCGGCTGGATGTGCCCGGCGCGGTGCTGGTGACCGCCGGGCTCGCGCTGGTGGCGTACGGGATCGTGCAGACCGAGACGGACGGCTGGACCTCGGCCTCCGCGCTGCTGCCGCTGGCCGCCGGGCTGGTCGTGATCGCGGCGTTCCTGGCCGTCGAGGCGCGCGCCAAGGCTCCACTGATGCCGCTGGGGCTCTTCCGGGTGCGCTCGGTCTACTCGGCGAACGGGGCGATGGTGCTGGCCGGCGCCGCGATGTTCTCCATGTGGTACTTCCTGTCGCTGTACGTGCAGAACGTGCTGGGCTACCGGCCCCTGGAGGCCGGGCTCTCCTTCATCCCGCACTCGCTCTCCATCGTGCTGGGCTCCAAGATCGGACCGCGGCTGATGAACCGGGTGGGGGCCAAGACCCTGGCCGTCACCGGTGCGGTGATCTCCGCGGCCGGTATGGCGTGGCAGGGGGCGATGGACGTCGACGGCAGCTACCTCGGCACGATCCTCGGCCCCGGCATCCTGATGGCGTGGGGCGCGGGCCTGACCGCGACGCCGATCGCGGCGATCGCCACGTCCGGTGCCGACCCCGCCGACCAGGGACTGGTCTCCGGCCTGATCAATACCTCCCGCCAGATGGGCGGCGCGCTGGGGCTGTCGGTCCTGTCGACCATCGCCGCGTCCCGTATCGCGGCGGATCACGGCGGTCCGAAAGCCCTGGCGGCCGGGTACGGTCTGGCCTTCCAGGTCGGCTCCGTGATCCTGCTGTGCAGCATCGTGCTGATGGTCCTCGCGCTGCCCCGGCGACGGGCCGACGCCGCCCACGGCTGAGTCGCCCGTGGCTGAGCCGCCCACGACCGAGCCACCCACGACCGAGACGCCCACGACCGAGCCACCCATGGCTGAGCCGCCCCACGACCGAGCCTGCCGCGGGGCCCTCCGGCCCGCTGCCTCCCCCCCGCTACAACCAGCCGTTCCGCCGCGCCGCCCGCACCGCCTCCATACGGTTGCGGGTGCCGGTCTTGCCGATGGCCGCGGAGAGGTAGTTGCGGACGGTGGCCTGGGAGAGGTGGAGTTTGCCGGCGATATCGGCGACCGTGGCGCCGTCCACAGCGGCGGTGAGGACATCGCGTTCGCGCTGGGTCAGGGGGTTGGGGCCGGCGCTCAGCGCCGCCGCGGCGAGGCCGGGGTCGATGACCCGCTCGCCGGCGAGCACCCGCCGGATCGCCGCCGCCAATTCCTCCACCGGGCCGTCCTTCACCAGGAAGCCGGACGCCCCGGCCTCCATCGCACGGCGCAGATAGCCGGGGCGGCCGAAGGTCGTCACGATGAGTACCTTGCACGACGGCAGCTGTGTGCGCAGGTCGGCCGCGGCGTCCAGGCCGCTGCGGCCGGGGAGTTCGATGTCCAGGAGGGCGATGTCGGGGTGGGTGTCCAGGGCGGCGGCGACGATCTGATCGCCGGCCGCGACCTGGGCCACGACCTGCATGTCCTCCTCCAAGTCGAGCAGCAGCGCCAGCGCGCCCCGCATCATCCCCTGGTCCTCCGCCAGCAGGACTTTGATCACCGGGTCAACTCCTCCACGTCCGCCATATCACCCGTGCCGACCGGAAGTTCCGCCGTGACACGGAAGCCGCGCCGGCTGTCCGGGCCGCTGCGCAGGGTGCCGCCCACCGCGGCCAGCCGCTCGGCCAGCCCCTTCAGTCCGGTGCCGCCCACCGGTCCCGAAGAGCCGGCCGGCGCCCTGGTGTCCGGCTCGCCGGAGCCCTGCGCAGCAGCAGGCTCCGGGCGGCCCGTGCCGTCCGGACCGTGCGCACCGTCCGTACCGCTCAACTCGTCCCTCACCCCGTGGTCGCCCGGATCGCCGCCCGGATCGCCCCCGCCCGGATCGCCGCCGCGCCCGGGGACGCGGTCGCGCCCGGGGACGCGGTCGCGAAGCCAGGCCGGCCCGGGTGCCGCGGCAGCATCGGAGCTTACGGGACCGCGGCCGTCATCCGTGATCGTCAGCCGTACCCGCTCCTCGTCGGCGTGGACGTCGATCTCGCAGCGGGTGGCGCCGCTGTGCCGGACGGTGTTGGTGACGCCCTCGCGGACCACCCAGCCCAGCAGCGCACCGGCCTGCGGGGGCAGCGGCGGTCCCGCCTGCCGTACGACGGGTTCGATGCCGGCCGCTTCCAGCACCGAACGGGCCCGGTCCAGCTCGGTGGTCAGACTGCCCTCGCGATAGCCGGTGACCGCCTCGCGGATCTCGGTCAGCGCCTGCCGGCCGACCGCCTCGATATCGGCGGCCTGGGCGAGCGCCGCCTCCAGATTGCGCGGGGCCAGCCGGCGGACCGCCTCGGCCTTGACCACCACCACGGACAGGGTGTGCCCCAGCAGGTCGTGCAGATCGCGGGAGAAGCGCAGCCGCTCCTTCTCGACGGCGCTGCGGGCGAGCTCCTGGCGGGTGGTCTTCAGCTCCTGGATGGTGTCGAAGAGGCTGAGGACCGTGGCCGTCACCGTGCCGGACAGGAAGGTGCCGTACCCGATGCCGAACGAGCCCCACGGGTCGGGTCCGTGCCAGCCGACCAGATATCCGGCCGTGCCGCTGAGCGTGATCAGCCAGAGGGCGAGCTTCTTGCCGCGCAGCGCGCGCACCGTGCCGGAGGCCAGCGACAGCAGCGGGAAGAACAGGTACCAGTTGCCGCCGAACCCGAGGGCGATGGCGAAGGTGACGGCGGTCAGCAGGCCGAGTGCGTAGAGCGGGCGGCGGGAGTTCCGCAGCCGCGGGTTGAAGGACGACCAGACGACGCTGATGTAGAGGGAATTGAAGGCGAGCAGCCCGAGGCCGGCCAGCCAGGGGTTGCCCGTCTTGCCCTGGATGATGTTGGAAAAGGCACCCAGGCCCATCAGCAGCCAGGGCAGGAAGGCGTACTTGCCCGGTCCCTGGTCCGTCTTCCTGCCCGGCCGCTTCGGCCGGCACGTGCGGTCGCCGGCGCCCTCCGCGCCGCCGGGCTCGCCGTCACCGGCGGCCCGCTGCTTGGTGTGCTGCACTGTCACTTCCCCGGTCTGCACCATCGTCGATCACACCGTTCGTGCGGCCCGACGGTACGCGTACACCGCATATCCGCCGAAGAGTGCCAGCCAGGCGGCCAGCACCGCTACGGTGCCCAGGCCCGGAGCGCCGCCCTGGGTGATGCTCTGGCCGAGCTCGGCGAAGCGGTTGCCGGGGGTCCAGGACGACAGCGAACGCAGCCAGCCGGGGAACAGCTCGGCCGGGAACCACAGGCCCCCGATGATCGACAGCAGCAGCATGCAGCCCGTGTTGACCATGCCGGTGGACTGCGAGGAGAGACGGTAGCCGTTGCCGAGGCCGAGCAGGGTGAAGGGGGCGGTGCCGATCCACAGCAGGCCGGCCAGCGCGGCCCACTGCCAGGCCGGCATCCGGACGCCGTTGACCAGCGCGCCCACCAGCAGCACGGAGGCGATGGCCGGCAGTACCGTCACCGAGCCGGTCAGCCCACGGCCCACGACGACCCGTATCGGGCTCAGCGGGGTGATGCGCAGCTGCCGCAGCCAGCCCAGCTGTTTGTCCTCGGCGACGCCCGTGCCCGTGCCGATCGCCGCGCCCAGTGCGCCGTACGCGGCCATGCCGACCATCGATGCGGTCTTCCACTCCATCCCGACGCCGCCGGGGCCCGCACCGATGTTGGTCATCAGCACGTACATCAGCACCGGCATCCCGATGCCGAAGATGACAAACCCCCGGTCGCGCAGGGTGCGGCGCACTTCGAGGCGGATGTAGTCGAGCATCACGCGAGCTCCTTCACGGACCGGGTGGTGGCGGCTTGCGCCGGGGCGTGGCCGGCGGCGTTGCCGGAGGTGAGGGTGAGGAAGGCGTCCTCCAGGCCGGTGGGGGTGACCTGCAGCGCGCGGACGAGCCCGAGCCCGGCCAGTGCCACGACCGTCGCGTCGGAGTCCGTCGTCCGCAGCAGTGCGCGGTCGCCGCGCACCTCCACGGCGCTCACGCCGGGCAGCTCGGCCAGCGGCGCGGTCGACGCGCCCGCGAGGTCGAAGGAGACCAGCGTGCCGCCGGCCCGCCGCTTGATCGCCTCGCCGCTGCCGTCGGCGACCACCCGGCCGCCGTCCATCATCACGATCCGGTCGGCGTGCTCATCGGCCTCCTCCAGATAGTGGGTGGAGAACACGATGGTGTTGCCGCGGCGGGCGTACGCGCGCATCGAGCGCCAGAAGGCGCGGCGTGCCTCGACGTCCAGGGCCGCGGTCGGCTCGTCGAGCACCAGCAGCTCGGGGTTGCCGGCCAGCGCCACCGCGAAGCGAACCCGCTGGGCCTGCCCGCCGGACAGCCGGTCCACCCGCCGCCCGCCGAACTCGCCCAGGCCCGCCAGCTCCAGGGCCTCGGTGACCGCCATGGGGCGGGGGTAGGTGGCGGCGACGAAGGTGATCAGTTCGCGGACGGTGACCCGCGGAAGGGGCTTGCCGTCCTGCAGCATGGCACCCACCCTGCCCGCCCGTACCGCCGTCTCCGGGGTGCCGGCGAACAGCCGCACCGATCCCGTACTGGGCGGCAGCAGTCCCAGCAGCATGGTGAGGGTGGTGGACTTCCCCGCACCGTTGCGCCCGAGCAGCGCCATCGTCTCGCCCGCCGCGATCTCCAGGTCCAGCCCGTCCACGGCCCTGACCGCGCCGTAACTCCGTGTCACCCCGGAGAAGGTCACCGCCGCGGCTCCGCCTGTCGTGCGCGCAGCGCTGACCGGTCCTTTCGTCCGTGCCATGCCTACCCCCGCCTCTCGTTCGATGTCTATGACATTACGGAGAGTTGCCGCGGGGCGTTAGAGGCGAATGTATGTGATCCCCCCTGACAAATGTCACGGTTGGGCGCGGCAGAGGTCGGGTGGCGGGCACGCCGGCGCAGGGGATCCGAGGGGATCCGAGGGGATCAACCTGAATCCGAGCGGATCTGACAGAGCGTCAGGGGGCTTCCGGGTGTCGGACGGATCAGCTATACATGAGGACCATCGGCTAGAACGCGTTCTAGAAGTGTGCGAGGCATGCCGGCGGAGCGCGGCCGCGCCGACCAGATACGACCCCGGCACGGTCGACGGTGCGGACGGCCGGGCCGGGGTCTTCACAACGTGGTGAAGGAGCAAGCAGCCCCATGCCCATCGACGCCGCCAAGGCCACCTCCGCCGAGCCGCGGACCACCGAACTCGCCTGGGACCACAAGGACGTCCAGCTCTACCACCTCGGCATCGGGGCCGGCGCGGCCACCCCGGAGAAACCTCACCCCGCCACCGACCCGGACGAACTGCGCTACACCCTGGAGAGCGCACTGCACGTCCTGCCCAGCTTCGCCACCGTCGCGGGTGGGGGAATGGCCCTCGCCGGCGGACTTTCCGCCCCCGGCATCGAGGTGGACCTCGCCGCGGTCCTGCACGGCGGCCAGACCGTCACCGTGCACCGTGCCCTCCCGGTGAGCGGCCGCGCCACCCAGACCTCGTCCGTCCCCGCCGTGTACGACAAGGGCAAGGCCGCCGTCATCGTGCTGCGCTCCGAAGTCGCCGACGACGACGGGCCCTTGTGGACCTGCGACACCCAGATCTTCGTCCGCGGCGAGGGCGGCTTCGGCGGCGACCGCGGCCCCTCCGCCCGCCTCGACCTCCCCGACCGCGCCCCCGACCTGCGCACCGAACGCCACATCCGCCCGGACCAGGCGCTGCTCTACCGCCTCTCCGGCGACTGGAATCCGCTGCACGCCGACCCCGGGTTCGCCAAGCTCGCCGGGTTCGACCGGCCGATTCTGCACGGGCTGTGCACCTACGGGGTCACCCTCAAGGCGGTGGTCGACACGCTGCTCGGTGGCGAGGTGGCCCGGGTGCGGTCGTACACGACCCGTTTTGCCGGGGTGGTCTTTCCGGGGGAGACGCTGCGGATCGGCCTGTGGCAAAAGCCCGGCCGGATCCAGGCGTCGGTCACGGCCGCCGACCGCGACGATGCGCCGGTTCTGGCCGACACCGTGGTGGAGCACAGCTGAGGAGACACCCAATGGCGAGTGCCGTCCGGTGCGCGCCGTCGCTCCGGCCGGTCCGGACGGGGGCGGGATTGCCGTACGTACGAGAGGAGTCGTGACATGCGCGCAGCCGTACAACACGAGACAGGGCAGGACAAGCTCGAAGTCCTCGACGACATCGAGGCGGTGGGGTTTGGCCCCGGCAAGGTCAGGATCCGGATCCGGGCGACCGGTCTGTGCCACTCCGACCTCTCGGCGATGAACGGGGTGCTGCCGCAGCCCGCCCCCTTCGTCCCCGGGCACGAGGGCGCCGGGGAGATCCTCGACGTCGGCGACGGCGTCACCGGGCTCGACCGGGGCGACCGCGTCCTGATGTGCTGGCTGCCCGCCTGCGGCGGCTGTCCGTCCTGCAAGCGCGGCCAGACCCATCTGTGCCTGGCCGGCTTCATGAACGCCGGCACGCCCAACTTCCGGCGCCCCGGCGGGGAGGTCTTCGGCTTCGCCGGCACCGGCACCTTCACCGAGGAGGTCGTGGTCGCCGCCAACTGCGCGGTGCCGATCCCGGACGATGTCCCCTACGACATCGCCGCGCTCATCGGCTGCGGAGTCACCACCGGGCTCGGCGCGGCCCTCAACACGGCCAAGGTGGAGGCCGCGTCCTCGGTAGCGGTGATCGGCTGCGGCGGCGTCGGCATCTCCGTCATCCAGGGCGCGAAGGCCTGCGGCGCGGCCCAGATCATCGCCGTGGACCCGGTCCCCGCCCGCCGGGAGGCCGCGCTGCGCTTCGGCGCGACCGAAGCCGTCGCACCGGAGGAGTTCGCCGACGCCAAGGCCCGGATCACCGCGGGGGAGGGCTTCGACTACGTCTTCGAGGTGGTCGGCAAGTCCGCCACCGCCCGCACCGCCTACGAGATGACCCGGCGCGGCGGCACCCTGTGCGTGGTCGGCGCGGGAGCCATGGACGACACCTTCCAGGTCAATATGTTCGAGCTGTTCTTCGACGAGAAGCGGATCCTGCCGTCCCTGTACGGCGGCGCGGATGTGCTGCGCTCCTACGAGCGGGCCATCGCCCTGTGGCGGGCCGGCCGGATCGACCTCGAAGGCCTGATCACCCATCGCGTCCGGCTCTCCGAGATCAATGACGCGCTCGACCAGATGCGCTCCGGGACCTCGCTGCGCACCTGCATCGAGATCTGACGCCCACAGCCCACGGCCGGCTCACGGCCGACTCACAGCTCACGGCCGACCCACGGCCGACTCACAGCTCACGGCCGACCCACGGCCGGCTCACGGCGCGCACCGTCGCGCCGCACCCCCGCACCCCACCGCACCCCCGCACCCCACCGCACCCCCGCACCCCCGCACCCCCGCACCCCCGCACCCCACCGCACCCCCGCACCCCCGCACCCCACCGCACCCCACCGCACCCCACTGCACCCCACCGCGCTCCGAGAAGACTGGAGAGGACAGGAATGGCACAGCCACTGGAGGGCCTCACCGCGATCGTCACCGGTGCCGGGCGCGGCCTGGGCCGCGCCGAGGCCCTTGAACTCGCCCGCCTCGGCGCATCCGTCGTGGTCAACGACTACGGGCAGCCGGGCCGCGACGGCTCGGGCGAGGCCTCGGCGGCGCCCGCCGAGGACGTCGCCGCCGAGATCCGTGCGGCGGGCGGCCGGGCCGTCGCCCACCTCGGTGACGTCGCCGACCACAAAGACGCCCGCGCACTCGTGCAGCTGGCGGTCGAGACGTACGGACGGCTCGACATCCTGGTCAACAACGCGGGCATCCTGCGCGACCGGATGGTGTTCTCGATGACCGAGGACGAGTGGGACTCGGTCATCCGCGTCCACCTCAAGGGCCACTTCAACACCACCCACTTCGCCGCTGCCCACTGGCGCGAGCGTTCCAAGGCGGCCGGCGGTCCGGTGCACGGCCGGATCATCAACACCTCTTCCGAGGCGTTCCTCGCGGGCTCGGCGGGCCAGCCCAACTACGCGGCGGCCAAGGGGGGCATCGTCGGCCTGACCACCTCCACGGCCCTGGCGCTGGGCAAATACGGCGTGACCGCCAATGCGATCTGCCCGCGCGCCCGTACCCGTATGACGGAGGATGTCTTCGCCGGCCTCCCCGCACATCCGGGGGGCCGGGAGCCCGGGGAGGCCGGGGAGGGCCGCGAGGGCGGGCTCGATGTGCTCGCGCCCGACCATGTCGCACCGCTCGTCGGCTATCTCGCCTCTCCGGCCGCGGCCCGGGTCAACGGCCAGTTGCTGGTTGTGCACGGCGGCATGGTCGCCATCGCCGAACGTCCGCGGATCGCCGCCAAGTTCGACACCACCAAGGATCTCTTCAGCTTCGAGGAGCTGGATGAACTGCTGACCCCGTACTACGCGCAGCGCCCGCCGGACGAGACCTTCGCGGCGGCCGAGGTACTGGCCCTCAAGCACGACTGACCCCGCCGCGCGACGCACCGTGCACAACGGCCGTGGCCGCCGCCCGCGACGATGCGGTGCGGCAGCCACGGCCGTTCGTACGGTCGGCGGTCAGGACTCGCCGGACCGGCCTTACGCGTCCTGCGGCTGCTTGTCCCGGCGGTGCCGGCCATGGGCGGTGGAGTCGGACTCCTCAGCGGCGGCCGGGCCACGGTGCTTGCCGGAGCTTGCGGCCTCGGCGGCCTGGGCGGATGCCTCCTGGGGGCGCGCCTGGGTCGTGTCGGTTCGGGCTTCGGACATGGAAAGAGTCACTCCGTCAAATCGCTTACAGCTGTACGCATCGGGACCTCGCCCGACGACCGCAAAGGCTGACCCGAGCGGCACTGTCGGTGGCCGGTCAACCGGCTGCGTAGCCCCCGCCCGAAATTCTAACGGGGCCGGAAATCGCGCTCCACCGGGTCTACCGTGCCGCCAGAGGTGCCTGTTGCAAGGGAACTGGCCTGCACATTCCAGGATGTGCGGGGAGATGCCGCGGTTCCGTGGGCGCGGACCGGGGTTGTGCAGATGCTGTGGAGCGGTTGTCGGTTTCCGCTGCATCCAGGACAATCCTCCCGCCGCTCCCGGCGACCGGCCCGGCGGCCATCCCGGCGACCGCCCCGGAAGGCGCTCCCTGCGCCCCCTGTACCGGCTGCACCGGCTCTACCGGCTGCACCGGCTGCACCGGCTGCACCGGCTGCACCGGCTCTACCGGCTGCACCGGCGGTTGCGGCGCTACCGGCTGTACCGCCTGCTCCGGCGGATCCACCCGCCGCCTCGGCCCCGACTGCTCCACCGGCCGCCTGGGCCCCGCCTGCTCCTCCTGCCCCACCTGCTCCGCCGGCCCCAGCGGTACGGCCATCCGCGCCACTCCACACGGCTCCGCCCCCGTCGCGTACGGCAGCAGCAGTTCGCCGCCCGCCGTCCACAGTCCGGCTCCCACCAGCCATCCCTCCGGCGCCGGGAAGTGCTGCAACTGCCGCTCCGCGGGCCGCCAGACACCCAGCCACGTACCGTTCGCCGCAGCCATCCGGAACGCCACCGCACAGCTCTCCGGCGCCAGCAGCTGTCCCGGTTGCATCGCGAACGGTGTGAGAGCTGCCTGAGCGGGGCGCAGGCACTCCGGGAAGCGCACCGGCAGACTGCTGCCCAGTACGGCCCAGCCCAGCCGGTCGTGCCCCGGGGCGTCCGACCGTACGAGCAGCAGCCCGCTGTCCGGATCGGCGAGCAGCAGCCGGTCGTTGCTCTCCTCGGTGATCTGCAGCAGCGGGCCGCTCTCGCCGCCCCGCTCCAGATCGACCACCACGGTCTTCGTCCGGCCGTCCGTCTCCCGGTCCAGCGCCAGCAGCCGGCCGCCGCGGTCCAGCCAGACGCCCCCCGTACAGCGTCCCGGGATCCGGGCCACCCGCTCGGGGCCGTCCGCGCCGCCGTGCAGCAGCCACAGAGCGGTCGTGTGCGCCTCGGGTGCCAGGGCGTAGCCCCGTGTCCCGCCGGGGGCGGGCGGCAGCAGGGTCAGCTCGGGGGCGTGCACGGCGCCCAGCAGGAGTTCACCGGTGCCGGGGCCCGCCGGGTAGAGCAGGGAGACGGCGAAACGGTCGGCGACCCGACGCAGGATCAGCACCCGTCCGTCCGTGAGCGGCAGCAGCGCGCTGTCCGGCTCCTCGGGCTGGGTGCCCTGCAGCGGCACGGCGTACGGCTCGGGGCCGCTCAGCGTCCAGCGCTCCGGAAACCAGCTCCCGGCGGCGTCGTCGTGACGGGCGAGCCGGGCGGCGTACGAACCGTCGGCGGCGATCGTCAGCGCCGCGCGGTGCGCGTCGTCCCGCGTATCCCGCATGTCCCGCGCCCTGGCGTCCTCAGTGGCACAGATCGTCATCGCAAGGTCACCTCCAGTCGGCAACCGAAGCTAGTTTTCGCACGTCCGGCCGATCGCCGGGAGTTGCCACACTTCACGCATAAGGGTGGCGATTGTCCGGTCCGCCGGTTCCCGACGGGGTGGTTGTGCTTTGGATTTCCGGCATCAGCCGGTTCGGATTTCCCACATGGGCCGGTTCGGATTTCCGGCATGGGCCGGGCGGCGGAGGGGCAGGGGGCGGGGAGACGACCCCAGGGCCCCGCGCCATGTCACAGCTGGGAGGTAACCTTCCACCCGTGCCCGTACTGTCTGAAGTCCTCACCGCGCTCGACGCCCTCTGGCCCCCCGAGCGGGCCGAAGGGTGGGACGCCGTCGGCACGGTCTGCGGAGATCCCGGCGCCGAGGTCCGCCGGGTGCTGTTCGCCGTCGACCCGGTCCAGGAGATCGTCGACGAGGCGGTGAAGCTCGGCGCCGACCTCCTCGTCACCCACCACCCGCTCTATCTGCGCGGGACGACGACGGTCGCGGCCTCGACCTTCAAAGGCAAGGTCGTGCACACGCTCATCAAGCACGACATCGCCCTGCATGTCGCGCACACCAATGCCGACACCGCCGACCCCGGTGTCTCCGACGCCCTGGCCGGCGCGCTGGACCTGCGTATCCTCGGCCCGCTGGTACCGGACCCGAGCGATCCGGCCGGCCGCCGGGGCCTCGGCCGGATCTGCGAGCTGCCGCATCCGATGACGCTGGCCGACCTCGCGGCATACGCCGCGGACCGGCTGCCCGCCACCGCCCAGGGCATCCGGGCGGCCGGCGACCCGGACCGCGAGATCCGGACCCTCGCCGTTTCCGGCGGCTCCGGCGACAGCCTCTTCGATGACGTACGGGCGGCCGGTGTGGAGGCGTTCCTCACCGCCGACCTGCGCCACCACCCGGCCTCCGAGGCCACCCAGACCGCACGGAACAGCCCGCTGGCGCTGCTCGACGCCGCCCACTGGGCCACCGAATGGCCGTGGTGCGAGCAGGCCGCGGCCCAGCTCGACGCGGTCTCCGACCGGCACGACTGGGGACTGCGTACGCATGTCTCCCGTACGGTCACCGACCCCTGGACCGCCCACGCGGCGTCCACCCCCTTCTTCGCCCCGACCCACACCACAGGAGCCCCACGCTGAACGCCGCGCCCGCCGACCAGATCCGCCTCCTCGACGTCCAGGCCCTGGACGTGAGGCTCACCCAGCTCGCCCACCGGGGCAACAACCTTCCCGAGCTGGCCGAGCTGCAGACCCTGGAGGCCGACCTCATCCAGCAGCGCGACCTGCTCGTCGCCGCGCAGACCGAGGAGAGCGACACCAGCCGCGAGCAGACCAAGGCCGAGCAGGACGTGGACCAGGTGCGCCAGCGCGCCGCCCGCGACCAGAAGCGCCTGGACTCCGGTGCCGTCACCTCCCCCAAGGACCTGGAGAACCTCCAGCGCGAACTGACCTCGCTGGCCAAGCGCCAGGGTGACCTGGAGGACGTCGTCCTGGAGGTCATGGAGCGCCGCGAGAGCGCCCAGGAGCGGGTGACCGAGCTGACCGGCCGGGTCGACGCCATCCAGGCCAAGGTCGATGACGCCGCCGCCCGCCGGGACGCCGCCTACGCCGAGATCGACGCCGAGCGTGGCACGGTCGCCAAGGAGCGCGAGCTGACCGTCGCCGACATCCCGGCCGATCTGCTGAAGCTCTACGACAAGATCCGCGCGAAGGAGGGCGGCGTCGGCGCGGCCCGCCTCTTCCAGCGCCGCTGCGAGGGCTGCCGGCTGGAGCTGAACATCACCGAGGTCAACGATGTCCGCGCGGCCGCCGCCGATGCGGTGCTGCGCTGCGAGAACTGCACCCGCATCCTGGTCCGTACGCCCGACTCGGGTCTGTAGGCCGTGTCGCGCGCGCTGGTCGTCGAGGCGGACGGCGGCTCCCGGGGCAACCCGGGGCCGGCCGGCTACGGCGCGGTCGTCCTCGACCCGGAGTCGGGCGAGGCGCTGGCCGAGGCCGCCGAGTTCATCGGCACCGCCACCAACAACGTCGCCGAGTACAAGGGCCTGGTGGCCGGTCTGCGGGCGGCGTATGCGCTCGACCCGCAGGCCCGCGTCCGGGTGCGGATGGATTCCAAGCTCGTCGTCGAGCAGATGTCGGGACGCTGGAAGATCAAGCACCCGGACATGAAGCCGCTGGCCGCCGAGGCCGGTTCGATCTTCCCGCCCGACCAGGTCACCTACGAGTGGATCCCCCGCGCGCAGAACAAGCACGCGGACCGGCTCGCCAACGAGGCGATGGACGCCGGCAAGCTCGGCAGGCAGTGGGAGCCGGGCAACTCCAAGGCGGCGCTCGCCACCGCCTCGGCGGCAGCCCCGGCAGCCCCGGCGGCCCCGGCGGCCCCGGCGGCCGCGCCCGCCCGCAGCGCCGCCGCCCGGGCCGCCGACGAGGCGGTGGCGACGGCGGAGGACTCCGCCTCCTCCGCTGCCCCGTCGGTCGGCTGGGGCTCTCCCGACCTCGGTCCGCCCGCGACCTTCGTCCTGCTGCGGCACGGCGAGACCCCGCTGACACCCGAGAAGCGGTTCTCCGGCAGCGGCGGCACCGACCCCGCACTCTCCGCCGCCGGGCGCCGCCAGGCCGAGGCGACCGCCGCCGCGCTCGCCGCCCGTGGCACGATCCAGGCCGTCGTCAGCTCACCGCTGCGGCGCTGCCGGGAGACCGCAGGTGCGGTCGCGGACCGGCTCGGCCTGGAGGTCCGTATCGAGGACGGCCTGCGCGAGACCGACTTCGGGGCGTGGGAGGGGCTGACGTTCGCCGAGGTGCGTGAGCGCCACCCCGATGACCTCGACGCCTGGCTCGGCTCGGCCAAGGTGGCGCCCACCGGAGGCGGCGAGTCCTTCGCGACGGTCGCCCGCCGGGTCGCCGTCGCCCGCGACAAGCTCCTCGCCCGGTACGCGGGCAGGACCGTCCTCGTGGTCACGCATGTCACCCCCGTCAAGACGCTGGTCCGGCTGGCGCTGGGCGCCCCGCCGGAATCGCTGTTCCGGATGGAGCTCTCCGCGGCGTCGCTCTCGGTCGTCGCGTACTACGCCGACGGCAACGCCTCGCTGCGGCTGCTGAACGACACCTCGCATCTGCGGTAGGGCCTGCCGCCCCCGTCCCCGTCCCCGCACGTCCCCTTACCCGGCCCCGGCGCGTGCGCGGAACTCGGTGTCCCCGTGCGCGCGTCGTACGCGTCGTACGCCGGGTCCGCCGCTCCGTACGCCACAGGGCCCGGCGCCTCGCAGGCCGCGAGGTGCCGGGCCCGTCGTGCGAAACGGCCTCAGGCCGCCAACGCCGCCGCCTCCTGGGCGAGTCGGCGCACCCGGTCCCAGTCCTTCGTGGCCAGCGCCTCGGCCGGCAGCATCCAGGTGCCGCCGACGCAGCCGACGTTCGGCAGCGCCAGATACGACGGCGCCGACGCCAGGCCGATGCCCCCGGTCGGACAGAAGCGGGCCCGCGGCAGCGGCGCGGCCAGTGCGGCGAGATAGGCGGTGCCGCCCGCCGCCTCGGCAGGGAAGAACTTCATCTCGGTGATGCCCTCCTCCAGCAGCGCCACCACCTCCGAGGCCGTGGAGACCCCCGGCAGGAACGGCACCCCGGAGTCCTGCATCGCGCCCAGCAGCCGCGGCGACCAGCCGGGGCTGACCAGAAAGCGGGAGCCGGCCGTCAGGGCCGCCTCGATCTGGCCGGGGGTGAGCAGGGTGCCCGCGCCGATCACCGCCTCCGGGACCTCGGCGGCGACGGCCCGGATCGCGTCCAGCGCGGCGGGCGTCCGCAGGGTCACCTCGATCGCGGGCAGCCCGCCCGCGACGAGTGCCCGGGCGAGCGGTACGGCATCGGCCGCATCGTCCAGCACGACGACCGGGATGACGGGAGCGAGCCCGAGGACCGAGGAGGCCGGTCCCCCCGTTGCCAGCTCGGACGGGGGAGGGGTGGAGAGCTTGGGGGAGGCGGGCGCGGGGGAGGAGGCGGCGCGAGTCACGCCGCCCATACTGCGCCCGCCACCCACTCTCCGCAACGATCGTTGCGCATGCTGCAACCGCACACCCCGCTGGGCGGCCCTACGGCCCATCCGCCGCCTGCTCGCCCGCCTCGACCCGCCTTTACCCGCCCCGCCCTTACCCGCCCCGCCTCGCCCCGCCCTACAGCTCCGTCACGATCACATCGACGGCCCACGCCTTGCCGGCCCTCACCGGAGGCTCCGCCTCCACCGCATACCCCAGCCCCCGCAGCGCCTCCACCAGCTCCGCCGGACCCGCCGGAGCCAGGCCCGCCGACAGCAGATCCCGCACCAGCCGTCCCTTGGTCGCCTTGTTGAAGTGGCTGACCACCGTCCGCTTCTCCACACCGGCCACGAGCTTCGACTGCAGCACCCGCACCGTCGCGGTCCGCCCGGCCACCTCGCCCTTGGGTTTCCAGGCCGTCGCATACGCCGCCGAGCGCAGATCGAGGACCAGCCCCTCCCCGGCGACCCCGGGCATCACCTCGGCCATCGGCGCCCGCCAGTACGCGCCCAGCGCGCCCAGCCCCGGCAGCTTCACACCCATCGAGCAGCGGTAGGACGGAATCCGGTCGCCGATCCGTACGGCGCCCCACAACCCCGAGAACACCAGCAGGGACCGCTCGGCCCGCTTCCGCGCCGCCGCGTCCAGGGACGCCAGACCGAGCGCGTCATAGAGAACCCCGGTGTAGATCTCCCCGGCCGGCCGCGTCCCTGCCGTCCGCAGCCCCGCGTTCTTGGCGATCTCGCCCTTGAGGCCCTCACTGAGCCCGAGCACCTCCTGGGCCTTGGCCTCGTCCGCCGTGCACAGCTCGACCAGCTCCTCCAGCACCGCCGCGCGCGAGGCGGCCAGCCCCGGCAGCGACAGCGCACCGGCGTCCAGCGGCGCCCCGGCCGCTCCCGCGGCCTTCCCTTCGGACGGCGGCAACAGCACGAGCACGGTGTTTCTCCCTCACGGCGGTACGGCGGTACGGCGGGGTGCGGCCCCGGCACAGCGTATGGCCTGCGACGGGCGGGCCGAGAACCGTGAGGCGCCGGCCGACCCGGGCCGGCACCCGCACGTCACCCGGGCCGGCACCAGGGTCGGTACCGCGGTCGGCACCTGCACGTCACCCGGGCCGGCACCCGCACGCCGCGCCGGGAGCGGCCGCCCGCCATACGCTCGATTGCATGCCCCGTCTCCATATGCATGTGACCGACGCAGCCGAGGCCCCGCTGCGGGTCGCGCTGCAGGAGCTGCGCGGAAAGCTGGAGACCCCGGACCACTTCCCGCCCACGGCACAGGCCGAGGCGGAGAGCGCCGCCCGCGCCCCGCGGATCCCGGCCGCCGATGGCGCGGTGGCGACCGAGCACGCCCTGGAGGACGCCACCGACCTCCCCCTCTTCACCCTCGACCCGCCCGGTTCCCTCGACCTCGACCAGGCCATGTTCCTGTCCCGGCGCCCCGGCGGCGGCTATCGCGTCCACTACGCCATCGCCGATGTCGCCTCCTTCGTGACACCCGGCGGCGCTCTGGACGCCGAGGCGCACCACCGGGTGATGACCCTCTACTTCCCCGACGAGCGGGTCCCGCTGCACCCCCATGTGCTGAGCGAGGGCGCCGCCAGCCTGCTGCCCGACCGGGACCGCCCGGCCGTCCTGTGGCAGCTCGACCTCGACGCGGACGGTTCCCCGACCGCCGCGTCCGTACGCCGCGCCCTGGTCCGCTCCCGCGCCCGGCTGGACTACGCCGGCGTCCAGCGGATCCTCGACGACCGGACGGCCGAGGAGCCGCTCGCCCTGCTCCGCGAGATCGGCCTGCTGCGGGAGGAACTGGAGGTCGCCCGAGGCGCGATCTCCCTCAACGTCCCCGAGCAGGAGATCGTCGAGCGCGACGGCTGCTACACCCTCGAATACCGCGCCCCGCTCCCGGCCTACGGCTGGAACGCACAGATATCCCTGCTCACCGGCATGGCCGCGGCAGAGCTGATGCTGGCCTCCGGCACCGGCATCCTGCGTACGCTGCCCACCGCCCCTGACGGCTCGGTCGCCCGGCTCCGCCTGACCGCCCGCGCGCTCGGCGTCGACTGGCCGCACCACACCTCCTACGCGGCGCTGATCCGCACCCTCGACCCGCGGCGCCCCGCCCATGCCGCGTTCCTGCAGGAGTGCACCGCCCTGCTGCGCGGCGCCGGCTACACCACCTTCGACGGCACCGCGCCCCGAGCCTCCGAGGCGCTGCATGCCGCGGTCGCCGCCCCGTACGCGCATGCCACCGCGCCGCTGCGGCGGCTGGCCGACCGCTACACCTCCGAGCTGTGCCTGGCCGCTTCGGCCGGCGTCGAACCGCCCGGCTGGGTCCGCAGCGCGCTGTCCGCCCTGCCCCGTGAGATGGAGACCGGCGCCCGGCGCGCCAACCAGGTGGAGCGGTCCTGCGTCGACCTCGTGGAGGCGGCGCTGCTCCGGGACCGGGTCGGCGAGATCTTCGAGGCGCTGGTCGTCGACATCCAGGAGAAGGACCCCACCCACGGCACGGTCCACCTCTACGACCCGGCCGTCATCGGCACCGTCGAAACCGCCCCGGAAGGCCCCGCCCTGCCCCTGGGCCACCGCATCCCGGTGCGCCTCGCCGAAGCCGAACCGGGCCACCACCCCGTCCGCTTCACCCCTGCCTGACCGCGGCCCCGCCGATCTCCGGCGCCCTATCCCCTCCCGTCTCCGGCGCCGTACCCTCTCCCGCCTCCGCCGCCGCCCCCGCGTTCACCACCGCCAGTTGCGCCCGCAGCGCCGCCACCGCCGCCCGCGCGTCATCGGCATGGAACCGCACCGTACGCACCGTCTCCCGCCGCCCCAGCATGCCGACGGCCACGACCGGTTCGGACAGCTCGACGGTGACCGAGGTCTGATCGCCGACCGCCAGCTCCACCACCTCGTTGCCGTCCTTCTCCGGCTCTCTGACGAAACGGAGGTCGTGGCGCACTGAGGCGATCAACTCCAGCGGGATCCGGATGTCCCGGCGCGCACCGGCCCGTAGCCACAAGGTGTCCGCCCCCAGCACATGCGGACGGGTGACCGCCGCCGCCTGGAGACCCAGTATCACCAGCACCGTGTAGAGGTCGAGGACCAGCATCACCGCGTGCGCCGCCGGACGGTCCGCCAGCAGCACGCCGACCCCGACCGTCTCCACCACACACACGAACGTCAGCCCGTACACGAACGCCGCCTGCGCCCCCGCATACCCCAGGGCCCGCTCGCCCGGCGCCACCCCGATCCGCCGCCGCGCCACCCACCAGCCCAGGCTGATCAGCCACCGTGCCTCGTGGGCGGCCAGCCGGCGCAGCGCGGTCGCCCGGCTCACCGCGCACGCTCCGCGACCAGCTGGATCGCCCGGCGTACGGCCTGGGCCTGCGCGGGCGCGAAGTGCGCGTAGTACGCCGTCAGGAAGCCATCGCCGACCTCCGCGCCCACCCCGGCCACCTGCTCCCAGCGCTCCGTGCCGACCTCGGCGACCACCGCCTCCGGAATGCAGTCGGCGAGCGCCCGCGCGGCCCGTTCCACCCGCGGATCGTCCGCCGGGGCCGCCACCAGCCCGTCGAGCAGTCCGTACACCTCGTACATCTGCTGCATCGCCCCGGGGGCCGCGACCGCCTCCCCGAGCAGCTCCACCATCCGCTTGTTCCCTTCCTCCCCGCCCATCGATTCGAGCAGCGCCAGCACCTCCCGTTCCTTCGCCGCCATCGCGGGCTCCGGCCCCGGGTGCGCGGCGGAGGCACGGGCCATCTCCGCGAAGAGCGCCGCCAGTTCGTCCGACACCGGCCCCTCCGCGGGCAGCCCGCCGTGCGCGTCCGCCTGCCGCTGCACCGCGGCCAGCCGGGCCCGCCGCGACCGGATCTCCTCCTCCTGGCGGGCCAGATCCGCGTCCAGCTCGCCCAGTACCTCGTGCAGCGCACGCCCCGCGTCGTCGGCGAGGATGTCCCGCACCTCGTCCAGCCCCAGCCCCAACTCCGTCAGCCGGCGTACCCGGGCGAGCGCGACCGCGTCCCGCAGCCCGTACTCCCGGTAGCCGTTGGCGCGGCGTTCCGGCTCGGGCAGCAGGCCGAGGTGGTGGTAGTGGCGTACGGCGCGGGTGCTGACGCCGATCAGATCTGCGAGCTCTCCGATTCTCATGCGCCCAGTACAAACGTTGCCGTTGCGACAAGGTCAAGCGCTGGGCCCGACGGGGAACGAGGCGGCCCGGCGAGGGCCGTCGCCCCTTACGGGTAACATGGCCACCACGGCGGACGAGCCGGCCGGACGGCCGCGTGGGGATCACTGATCCCCCCGAGGAACGTCCGGGCTCCACAGGGCAAGGTGGTGGGTAACGCCCACCCGGGGTGACCCGCGGGACAGTGCCACAGAAAGCAGACCGCCGGAGGCTTCGGCCTCCGGTAAGGGTGAAACGGTGGTGTAAGAGACCACCAGCCTCCGAGGTGACTCGGAGGGCTAGGTAAACCCCACCTGGAGCAAGGTCAAGAGGAGGCATCGGCTGATGCCTCTGCGCGGACGATCGAGGGCTGCCCGCCCGAGTCCGCGGGTAGACCGCACGAGGCTGCCGGCAACGGCAGCCCTAGATGGATGGCCGTCTCCCCCCGGCCCGCAAGGACCGGGGGCGACAGAACCCGGCGTACAGGCCGACTCGTCCTGCCGTAGGGGCCCCTGACCAGTGAAATTGCTGGTCAGGGGCCCTTTTTCGGTGAATCGGAGGCTGGGACAGGCCCCGCTTCAACCCGGTCCAAACCGGACCACGCGGCTACTTACGTAGCCACCAAAGTAGCCACCAAGGTAGCCACGCACAGGGGCCGGAGACCGCGCGCGCCGGGGCCCGACCAGGTGCATCCGGTCTCCAGCCTGGGCATCCGGGTGACGCCGCCGGGACGCCCAAGCGCGCAGTGCGGCGGCTTCCGGCTTGTACCTCTCCGATAGCTCTGCTCGTTGGCGGAGCACTTCTCATCTGATCGTCAGGGCTGGCGACGCTGTCGGGGCGCCAGCCCTGAGCGAAGGCAACGGTGGACGCGGTGCGAGGGGGCGGAACAAGAGGCCGAGAACAGCAACAGCGGGGCTGAGGCCGGTTGCCGGCTTCAGCCCCGCTGGCGTTCGCCTTTGGACCTCGCTGTCCCTATGAGGGGCAGCGAGGGCGGAGCGGGGTGATCACGCCGCGGCGCGCACGACGGAGCCTTTCGGTCGCCCTGTCAGGCCGGCGACCACCGCCCCGTGCGTGTCGGCGTGGTTCTTCAGGAGGTGACTGTAGGTGCGCCGAAGCTCTTCGACGGAGTCGCCCACCCACGCGGCAACGGTGTGTTCCGGTATGCCGTTCTGGAGGCTCGTGGAGATGAAGGTATGGCGGAGGTCGTGGAACGTCGGCAGGTTCCCGTCCTCGTCCTTGATGCCCAGCTTCAGAAGTGCGGGCTTCCACAGGTCATCGTTGAAGTAGCTGCGGTCCAGCAGGTTGCCGCGTGGCGTCCAGAAGAGCGCTTGGGCCGAGCCGCGCTTACAGGCTGCGATCTTCTTCCGGTGCTGCCACAACACGGTCTCCGTGGCCCGCGGCGGGAAGCGCGCCACGTACTCTTCTACGGCCTCGACGAGGTACGAAGGCATCGGGACGTCCTTCGAGCTGAGGCGCGGGCTTGTCTTCAGGCGGTCTATCAGGAGTCGCTTGTAGCTGGTCTCCTTGGTCTTGAGTACCTGCCGGCGCACGGTCAGCAGGCTTCGACTTGAGTCGATCACGTCGTCGCAGACGCCGAACGCCTCCGCCTGCCGGGTGCCACAAGCGAAGCCGAACATGGGGATGAGCCGGTAGCGCTCAGGGAACGTGTCGTAGATCGCCCAGTACTCATCCGGGCTGAAGACGTACGAGGGTGAATCGCCTACGTAGGGCCCGTCGACCTCGTAGGTCGGGTTGCGGTCGATCTTCCCGTTCTGGAGGGCGTCCTTCATGACCATCTGGAAGACTTTCCAGTGACCATCTCCAGTCGAGTTGGCGATGCTCTCGTTGCCCTCGATCTCCTGCACCCACGCTTCGACTTGGGCCTTTTCGATGGCTCTGAGGCGTTTTCTGCCCCAACGTGGATTGAGGTGCAGGCGGATGGCTATCTCATACTTCTCCAGGCTGGAGTCGTTCACCCGGCGCCTGCTGAGCCAGTCAGCCGCCCACTGCTGGAAGGTGAGGTTAACTTCGACGGGCTCAGGGGTAGCGCCGGGAGCCATTCCATCCAGAACGGATTGGGCCTGAGCCTGGGTGGCGCCAACGGAGTCAGGGATCGAGGCGCGCGTCCGGTTTCCCTCGCTCGTGGTGAGGTTGTACTTCCAAAGGTGCTTGCATCCGCCCTTTTTGGGCTTGGCTTTGTCGGGGCAGTCGCACCGCTTGTAGACAGTGGGCTTGCGTGCCACGGGACGCCTCACGATGTTGATTGGTTGTCAGCTAAATCCCTGGCCAGGGGAGTTGGACTCTACGTAGGCGTAGCCATGACTGGTCAAGCCGACCATCTGCGGGTGAAAGGCGCGGCGCTGCGTCTTCAATTCGCAGCTACAGTGCCCCTTATCGGTATGTAGAATTCACTCGGTGCGTGCGTCGAGCCATTCCTCGAAATCGCGCTCTCGCACGCGAAGGATGCGATCGCTGACGCGCACGATGGGGATATTCCAGGTCCTGTAGTTGTCGAGCACGGTGCGCTTCGTGACTTCCATCCTTTCGGCAATCGTCTCGAAACTCAGCAATGCGTTGGAACCACCGCGAGGCATAGTCGTCCCTGTCCACTCATAGGTGTCCCCCGGCGAACTGATCCGGCCGGATGGAGCCGGTTCCGTTCGGCCCGGCACCGGTAAGTACGTCGATCACCGAAATCTGTTACACGCGGCGGATACCAACGGGTGGGTCGGGCAGTGAGGTTGTTCCGGGGTGATGAGTCGGCGTCGGTCGGTGTGGGGGGAGCGGTGACTGACCCTTCGGTGTTGCCGACCTCGTCGGCGGTCCTGGGTGCGCTCGTGAGGGGGCGTCGACGGAACCACTAGGTCGTGTTCTCGCTTCTGGGCAACTGGGTTGCCCTGCCGGCGCGTGTCCGCACCCTGTGGCTGGCCGGCGTGGCGAGTCGTCGCAGGGCTGTTCGATGCGGTCCGTAAAAAATTGGTTATGCTGCCTCAGCGCCGCATCGGAAGGTGATCGTCCGTTGGTGGGGAGACCATGGAGGTATGCCCGGGTCTGGCGCTGTTGACAACTGCAGTACCGGTTTGGGGGGGAACCTGCCGTGACGGATATTCTGGAGGCCCTGGTCGCACGCGCCGCAGCAGGCGGGGAAGACGGGGCCGACGCAATGGCGGCGTTGTACGACGAACTCAATGACACCGTGTATCACTGGGTGAGGCGGTACATCCGGGACGGGCATGTCGCGGAAGACCTGTGCCAGGAGGTGTGGCTGAAGGTCGCTCAGAACATCGGGAAGTACCGTTCAGGTACCAGCCTGTTGGCCTGGCTGCGCACCATCGCGAAGAACACCGCTCTCGACTACCTACGCTCGGTGCAGCGGCGCCCCTCGGAAGTGCTGTATGCCGACCACCTTGAGCTAGACCGGCCGCGCTTCGACCAGAGCCCGGAAGATCACGCCGAACGGCGTGCGCTGGCGCAGGCCGTTGCCGCCCGCATGCTCAAACTGCGTCCCGAGCAGCGTGAGGTACTGGTCCTGCGCTTCTTCGACGGTCTCAGCCCGGGGCAGACTGCGCAGATCATGGGCAGGACGGACGGCGCCGTGCGTACCCTCACGGTACGGGCCCTGCGCAAACTTGCCGAGGTGATGCCGGAGGGGCAGTCGTCCTCCCAGTTGATCGAAGAGCTGCTGACGGCAGCCGGAGGCAAAAAGAGTGTTGTCGGAACAAGGGTAGAGACACGAGAGGCGAAGGCGCATGTCGCGACGCGCTGACCAGAGCGAGCGCTTGGAGCGGGCGCTGGATGGCGGGCCCATCCCTCACGATGAGGAGACCCGCCAGATCCTGGCTGCCGCTGGAGCCCTGCGGCCTGGTAACCGACGTAGCCCTTCAAGGGTGCGCGCCACCAGAGAAGCGATGCTCCGAGAGTTCGCGCGCGTCCAGAATCCACAGCCGACGCGGGAGGACGCCGGCTCAGGAGACGGCCTGGACGAGCCGGAGCTCCATCGTGAGGAGATAGAGCTGCCCGACGGGAGCCAGCTTGTCCTCACCGACATCGAGGACATCACGCCCGAGCGTGCCGACAAGATGGCGGCCCGCATTGCTCGCATCCTGAACAGCAAGGAAAGAGACCGCCAGAGTTGAGTAGCGCAATATCCGGCGGCCCTGACAACGGGAGGCAGCCGTGACCGAGTCGCAGCGGTCCCTCCACATCCACATTCTGGTCCCAGAGGACGAGGAAGACGCCGAACTAACGGACCTGGGACTTGTCAACATCGGAGGCGAGCGCCACCTCTTCCTGAAGCCTCAGAGTTTCGACTCGGCTGTACGGCACGTGCGTTCTGCCATGCCGGATCTCCCACTGGAGCAGGTCGAGCGCCTGGTGCGCGAACACTCGGAGTTCAAGGACTTCGACGAGCTGCTGGGCCCGGCCGAGCCAGTGCAACCCCTGGACATCACCCCCACTCCCGACGAGTCTCCGAAGCTCGTGCGGCGTCGCGGTCGTGCCAAGCAGTGGGTACTCGCTGCTGCCCTGGCGCCGGCACTCGCGGGGAGTTGGGCGCTGGGCTACGTCACCGCTGGCAGTCCAGCAGGAATCTCAGCCAGTGCACCGGACGCGAGTCCGTCACCGAGTTCCACCGACGCCCCGACGCTGCGGTCGGCAGCGAAGCCGTTCGCCGGCCCCGGGTTCCTTGACTTCTCTGAGGCCGGGCAGATCGACTGCGAGCCGATCGCCAACCTCGAAGCGGAGTGCACCGACGCGGACGGCATGGTGATGTCGAGCAAGGCAGCCACCGGGCCGGACAGCACGATCTTCACCTTCTCGTACGGTTCGGAGCAGATCGGGCTGAGGATCTTCGAAGACGCGGATTATGCGGAGACCTGGGTCCGTCAGGACGCTACGACAGAGCTGTACCCCCACCTCTCCCGATCGGGCCGGTACGTGCTCTGGGGCACGGACAAGAGCAGGTTGTCGCAGTACATGGACTTGCTTCGGGCGTCGACGGCCAGCCCGTCGGCGATGTCGCCAATGGGCTCGATGGCGCCGCTCCCGCCTCGCCTGGCTGCGCTCACCCTGGGTACGTTGGGGCTTGACGAGCGGGACGTGGAGACCATCCTGTTCTCGCCGAGCAGCGCGCCGGTCGACGAGTCCGTTCTCCTGGCGGCACAAGCAGTGCTCGGTGTCCAAACAACGGCTCCGCGGTACACGGGCGGCGACGACATCGTGGCGATCGCCGCTGGTGTCGATCGGCCGTCCGTGGTGACTCCGCCCGAGCACAAGGAGACGGCCCCCTCGGTGGTGACCATCGTTGACCGGGGCACTCCTTCCGCGCCCAACGCAAGCACTGACGGGACGCAGCCGACTACGACCGTGCCAGATCTTTCGGCGGAACCGACCGCTTCGGTCCCCCAGGTTGAGCAACCTGAGCCGGCACGCGCCCCGGTCGAGCCACCAGCGCCAGAACCGTCCACCCCCCTGCCAGTGGTCGAGGAGGAGCAACCGGAACAGGCGGGTGAGCCCTCTGCGGAGGTGACGCCGGCTGCCCCGTCGGAGCAGACGCCGTCGGAGTCGTCGGATGAACCGGAGCAGAGCGTCCCTTCTCCGCCCGTGGCCGAAGGACTTCGTGGGGAGGAACCGGTTCGGGCAGAACGGACGGAAGACCACTCGACACCGAGTGGGCTGGCGACGGAGGTGCAGGACGGCGACTTGCTGATCCTTGACTCTGCTTGGACCGTTGCGTCCTGATCTACCACTGGTCGGTCGATCAATGTGAGGGCCCCGGCTGTAATGCGGCCGGGGCCCTCACCAGTTGACCGGTCCGATTAGAACGGCGGTTCTGTGGAGATCCATTGATCGTCGGTGATCGGTCGCCCGGCTGTGGTGGACGTGCGCTGGGCGGCGTTCTTGGTGACCTTTGCCGTAGCGCTCTTCAGGCTCACGCCTACGTCCTCAACGTCCAGCTCGAACACGGTGCGCTTGACGCTCTCGCGGTCTTCGTACGAGCGCTGCTTGAGGCGGCCCTGAACGATCACGCGCATGCCCCGGGTCAGGGACTCGGCAACGTTCTCGGCCGACTGCCGCCACACCGAGCAGATCAGGAACAGGCTCTCGCCGTCCTTCCACTCGTTGGTCTGCCGGTCGTATGTGCGGGGTGTCGAGGCGACGCGGAACTTGGCCACTGCGGCGCCGGAGGGGGTGAAGCGGAGTTCGGGGTCGTCGACCAGGTTGCCGACGATGGTGATGACGGTCTCGCCTGCCACGGGCAGAGCCTTTCGGGGCGGTGCCGGCCCGCGGGTGCGGGCCGGCCAGGGGGGTCAGGCGAACAGGCGCTTCCAGGTCTCGGGACCCGGCAGGCCGTCGGCATCGCTGCCCGTCCAGCCCTGGGCGCGCTGAAATTCCTCGACGTTCTTGCGGTCCGCCTCGCCCCACTTCGGGCCGGGGCCGGACGTGTAGTGCGTGCCGTATCCCTTCCGGACGAGCTGCTGCCCGAGCAGGGTGACGCTGGCGTTGTTCTTGCCGGGGCCGAACTTGTCGTTGCCCGGGTACGGCGGCGTCGGCTTCACCGTGCCGCTTCTCGGGAGGCTGCCCAGGAGCTTCTTGAGGGAGTTCTCGCCGGGGACGCCGTCCGCGGCCGCGCCGGTATAGCCCAGCGACTTCTGGAAGTCGATGTAGTTCAGGGTGTCGACATCCGTCCACACGGGGCCTGGGCCGGACGTGTAGTGCTTGCCGAACCCTGCCTTGATCAGGGCCTTGCCGAGCTTGGTGATGTGGTCGCCCTTGGCGCCGTAGCCATACGGCAGGCCGCTGATGGTGACCTGATAGCGGGCCAGATCGGTGCCGGAGCCGCCCGAGCTGGAGCCGCCCGGGTCCTGGGCTTCCTCGTAGTCGCCGGCGGGCATGCCCGCCTTCACCCAGCCGTAGAGCTTTGTGCCGGGGCACGCCGTCGCGAACCCGTCCCGGTGGCCGCGCTTGGCCAGGGTCCGGCCGGTCTTCGTGCACGCCTCCGAGTACAGCGCGCGGCACGCAGCCAGGGCCTTGGCGCTGGGCTCCTGGTCGCCGCCGATGGCGATCTGGACTCCGATGCCGCTGGTGTTGTGATTGGGGCAGTGGGCGCCCTGCAGGCTCCAGCCGCGGCCCTCGTAGATGTTGCCGGCCTGGTCGATGACGAAGTTGTAGCCGACGCCGGACCAGCCCTCGCCCAGGTGCTCGGCTTCGATCGCGCGCATGATCGCGTAGCCGGTGCGGGTGACTGGATGCCCGCCGTCGTAGTGGACAAAGAACTCGGTGCGCCGGGCCAGGGGGATGGAGGCCGGTGTGCCGTTCCAAGCCTTCGCGCCCCAGGTGGCCCGAGAGATGATCTTCATGGTGGTGCCCTCCGCTCTGGTGGTCAGTGGAGGGCACGGTGCAGGGCGGGAGTGGTTAACGTCGCGTTGTGGCGGTCAGCTGCCGACAAGGCGGCCGGTCTGTGCCCAACTGCCGTCCTGTGCAACCTCGAAGCTGAGCCGCCAGGGCTTGTGACCAGGTGCCTCGCAGTCGGCCCAGAGCCGGATGCGGGCGGTGCGGTACTGGTCACGCCAACGCTGCTCGCCGTCCGAGCCCTCGAACCAGGACGGTCTAAGGGACGGGTCGACGGCCAGCCGGGTCCGGTCGTCTGCTTCCAGAGTGAAAGAGTCGACCGAGCGGCCGAGTTGGTCTGCGCGGTCGATGCCGGGCCGGAATCGGTAGGGGCCCCAGATGATTTCTGAGAGCTGTTCCGGCGTGGGCGTGCCAGCGAGGTGAGTGACCCGCGAACGATCGAAGTCGTCCCGCAGAGTGAGTCGCAAACTCAGCCGGCCGAGAGCGGCCGGGCCATCGAAGCGGGCGTACATCATGCCCTGCTCAGCCTCGAGCTTCAGGCGGAGCTGTGGCGTCAGTTCCTTGTGCCAGCGGTCGCGTTCTATCTGCGCGACCGACGCGGCGGTCAGGTTTGCCTCCCGCGAGGTCCGCCAGGCGGCGAGGGCGGCGAAGCCGCTGAAAGCGGCTGACGCCGCGGCGATGCTTGTGTCTGCGATGCCCATGCGCGGGGACTGTAGCCCAGACGGACGACGCGCTAGTCCACGACCTCGGCGTCAATGACAGTGCTGTCTTCGAGCTCCGGGGGGTACTCGACCGCGAACAGGCTGCGGTCCAGGCGCTCGGCCAGCGCAGACAGATCGACTGGGGCGTCGTCCTGGGCGCTGTTGTCATCGTCGAGGCCGGTGATCTCGATCGCGACGATCGCATCCTTGCCGTAGTGCTCGCGGTGCTGGCGCTCCAGGTACCACGCGTCAGCGCGCCAGTCCGGAGAGGTGCGGTCCTCGACGGTCTCCTCGACGATCTCGCCAGTGATGGAGTCGCGGAACCGTCGTGTGGTGACCTTCGTGACGATCCCTCCGTCCGCGGTGCGGCGGATGTTGGCCATGGCGCGCGCGGCCGCGGTGGCGCGTGCGGTGCGGACCTTCTCATACAGGGTGGCGTATTCGCTCTCCTCCTTGGAGGGCGGCTCACCCCCTTCGCGGGCTTCGGTCTCGGCGCGGCCGCGGGCCATCCACCGGAGGAAGCTGGTGCGGGAGATACCGGCCATCTCCGCGGCCAGTTCGACAGCGACGCCCGTGCGTGAGGCCGCGACGAGGCGCGCTTCGACTTCTTCGGAGAGGAGGCTCGGGCGGCCGGGGCGGGGGGTCGGCCGGCGAGACTTGCGACGGGTGGACACGGGAAGACCTCAGCGGCGGATTTAGCGGCCGGTGTTGAACAGGTGACCGCAGGCGGGGCAGGTCGTGTGTGCGGAGCGGCCCTCGTTGTCGGGGCTGAGACCGTCTTCATGTTCGTCGTCGGTGGGTAGGTGGAGAGCGGGCGGTTCGTCCTCGCGGATGCCGCCGGGCAGGGTCTCGGGGTCGACCTGGCCGAGGAGCCTGTCGATTTCGTCGTGAGGGATTGCCAGGCTGTCGAATAGCTCTGGGTCGCCGGTCGCCAGGTCCTCAAGGACTGTGGCGAATTCGCGTGGGTCCCAACCTCCTTCGGCCGGTAGTCGGTTGAGCTTGATGGCCAGGGCCTCGGCTTCTGCATCGGATTTGGACGCCCAGCCGCGCAGAACGGGGACGAGCCATCCGCCGTCTTCGTCGAGGACGACTCCGCCGGGGAGCGCCATACCGCGGTTCTGCATCTCGATCATGGCCTCCCGGCGACCGTGGCCGTGGAGAACGCATTGGGTGCGCTCGTCGGCGACGGGGACCTCAACCAGGCCGTGCATGCGGATGGCGTCGATGAGGAGTTCCAGCTCGTGTCGCTTGGGGTTCCGGGGCGCCGGCGTGAGGTCGGTGAGCGGCACGTAGGCGATGAAGCGTGGTGGCTTCGAGATCGTCTCGGTCACGGCTGGTGCGGTCCTCTCCCATGGGTCGGTGTCGACGACGGGCCGGGACTGCGAGCCCGCGGACTTCTACCGCGGCGCCCCGCCTCGCAAGCGGGACATGCCGTCATGGCCGGTCCCTGCCCGTCGTCGGGCCGGTGCTGCCTTCGTTCCGGATGGGGCAGCACCGGGGCTCTACCGATTCGCGGTGACGTCGCCGGAAGTGGCAGAGCCGTGAGGGAAGTTAAGGAGATGCGCGTTTAGCGTCGCCTTCTACACACGACAGTCTCATTGCTGTACTGTTTGGTGCGGCTGGGGGAGCGACCCAGCTACCTGGGCCTAGGTGTAACAAGAATCGGCGGTTGTCGTACCTCCATGCGACGCCCCCGAGACACCCCGCCCGGGACAGTCCCAACCCCCTGGGCTCTGGCGTCTGGGGAAAGGAAGGATCACCGCATGGCGAACGACGTCGCCGAGGAATCTCAGGCCGATCAGCCGGCCGCACTGCCTCTCTCCGACATTGGCTTGGTCGGCGCCCTCGCCCGTCTGCTGGACGAGCGGATGGTGAAGAAGGAGATCAAGCCGCGGATCGACGGGCCGAAGGTTCCTCTCCTCAAGGCGTACGAGACGGGCCAGTCTGAGCTGGTGGTCCGGATCGGGGACGACCTGATCGGCCGCTACAGGGTGAACATCGCGCAGCCCAAGGTCGTCGTGGACGTCGACAACGAAGCGGCCCTCAACGAGTACGCGGACGAGCACGGCGGCGTTGAGGTCATCATCCGCCGCAACCCGAAGTGGGAAGAGGCCCTGCTCAGGTTCGCCGAGTACGACGAGGACACGGGGCTGATCATCGACACCAGGACGGGTGAAGCCGTCCCGGGGCTCAAGTACGAGAAGGGCGGCGACCCCACAGGAAGCCTGACGTGGACATGGGAGCAGAAGGACGTCGGTAGGAAGCGACTGATGCGGCACTACCAGGAGGGGGCCCTGGACCACCTCCTGGCGGAAGCGCCGGAGCTGATGGCCGGACCCCGGCCCACCGCTGAGGACGCCCAGCACTGACCGCCCCGGGTCCGGCCCTCTGCGGTCGGGCCCTGCCCCAAGGGATTTTCCGATGGCCACGCCAACTGACCTGCACGCTCCGGCACTTGCCAGCAGCATTTCCGTTTCCGACCGCGCATTTCGCATCCTCTATGCACTCGCCACAGAGATGGACCGCGGATGGGTCCCTGTCTCGTCCGTCGCCGAGCAGCTTGAGATGACCTCCCACCAGATCCGCCTGCCGCTGACCGAACTGCGCGAAGCAGGCATCACTGACCACGAGCGGCGCTACGAGGTCGGCGACACCGGACGCAAGACGTGGCACACGTACGTCCGCCTTGTTGGCGACAACGCATCCGAGGCCGCCGCATGAGCCGTTTGACCAGCAGTAACGGCGTACGGATCAACCGCCGATACTACGTCCAGGTCGACTCTCAGACCGCCCGCGACGACGAGATGAGCTTCCGCGCCCTCGGCGTGCTGACCTACCTCCTGGACCAGAAGGAGGACTGGCAGGTCAAGTCCGAACAGCTCTCCAAGGGCAAAGGCCGCGAAGGGCGAGACGCCGTCCGCAAGGTGCTGCACGAGCTGGCCCGCCGCGGCTACTACCGGCTGGAGCGCCGCCGCTTCCGCAACGGGCAGAACGCCATGGGCACCGCTATATCCGAATACCGCTTGGAGCAGTGGGCCAAGGACTACGTCACCTTCGGCGGGAAGCTGGACATCCCCGTCATCGAGCAAGAAGACGGCAGCTTCCTCGTGCACTACCCGGACGGCACCTTGGGCAGTGACGGGTTCGACGCGCCAGCCCAGGACAACGAGCTTCCTGCCGGGGGCCACGAGGCCGACGGGCCGGAGGCGCCCGTCGCCCAGGACCCGAAGCCCGCGGCCGCAAAGAAGGCCACCGTAAAGAAGACCACTGCGAAGAAGACTGCGGCGAAGAAGCCGGCGTCCGACGAGTCGGCGTCCGACGAGTCGACGCCGGAGGAGATGAAGGCCGCGGCAGACTCGGCCGCCCAGAAGGCTGCGGAGAAGGCCCTCCTCGACGCGGACGCCGAAGAGGTCGCCAAGTGGTGGTGGACGGACTCGGAGCAGCGATTCGGCCCGTACGTCGGGGACAAGCGCGGATACCTCGGTATGCGCAAGCAGGTCCGCAACGCCCTGGAGAAGGGCTACACCAAGAACCAATGCGGCAAGGCCCTCATCCGCGCCGCGAAGCACTGGCCAAGCGCACAGCAGTGGCAGCAGGCACTCGGCATCGTCACCAACCACATCCATCCCCAGGGCGCCGGCGGCCGCGTCCCGTACAACGACGCCGCGACGTGGGGCGGCCAAGGCGGCGCCACACCGAACATCTTCGGCGCCACCAGCGTGCCACCACCCAGCACCCCCGCTGACGACGCTGACGACGCCGTTTTCGGCGTCATCGAACGACTGTAAGGAGCGTGCACTGATGGCTCTCACCGACGCCCCCGCTGCCCCCGCTCCAGCGCGGGGGATGAACGCCCTCGGCGCACTCAGCGAACACCTACTCGCCGTGCTGGAGCGCGGCGGCGCGGACATGTCCAAGCTCGGTGTGCCCGCACAGCCGGAGCCGGAAGACGGTCTTTGGGAGGACGTGAGCGTTCCGCAGGCACGCGCACGCCGGAATTTGTGGAGGAACAGCATGACGGACGCAGCACACGACGAGTACCTGCACTTCCGCTTCGAGCACCTGGACCCGAGCCAGAAGCCGAACACCCTGCGGAACTGGCTTAGCTCCCTCGTCGAGGCCAAGAGGCGTGGGGCGCGGCCGGAGGTCTTGAACCTGATTGTCCCGGGGAACATCGGCAGCGGGAAGACTGCCGCGGTGTGCGCCCTCGGCAACGAGGCATCGGAGCAGGGCCTGGTCGTGCGGTTCGTGAAGCACGCCACCTACCTGACGTGGCGTCGCCCGGACTCTGCCCCGCACAACCTGACCGCCCACCAGGTGCGGGAAAGGTTCGTCACCTGCGATCTGCTCATTCTGGACGAGCTGTGCGGCGAGATGGACATCACCGCAACCGAGTTTGCCCGCAAGGAGACCATCGACCTGATCGACTCCCGGCTGGCGGCCGGCCGCGCTACAGCCTTCTCGACGAACCTGCGCAGCCGCAGGACGCCTGAGCACCCCGGTCTGGGCGTGGTGGACATCCTCGGGGAGCGGCTTCTGTCCCGGCTCGAAGCGTCTGCCCATCTGGTCAAGATCCAGGGGCCGGACCGGCGGAAGCCCGCGAAGCCTCTCGACTGGTGAACCACGTCGAATCGCTCGCTCCCACAGCGAAACTGGCGTGGCGTGAGCAGCGTTAGAGCGAGGGATGACAAGACGCTATATCGTTAAGTCGATCCGGACGGCCATGAGCATAAGCCGTCCGGGTGGCCCGAACGAAGGAACGGTGTCTTGTTGAAACAGTGGTTTTCTCGCGCCCGAAAGGGCTCCCGGCAGAGGCTGCCGAAGCCGCTCAGCGAATCCGGGGTGCCGCCGCTCACAGGGTGGGAGCGCTTCGGTGCTGCTCTCACGGCACTTGGCGGCGCGGTCGTAGGCGGACTGGGCTTCTATGCATCCTTCGACGCGGTGTCCCTTGCCGCGGAGACGTGGGACTTCACAAGGCCGTGGGCCCTGCCTGCGGCTATCGACTCGGCGATTCCCGTGTTCAGCGCGGCCAACCTGTACCTGATCCGTATGGACATGCCGCTCGCTTGGGTGCGGTTCGTGCCCTGGGCGCTGAGCCTCATCACCTGCGCACTGAACGTCGCCGCGGGCCACTCCCTGTGGGCGAAAGTCGCGCACGGCGCCATGTCGCTGCTGTGGGTCGGCGTCTCCGAGGTGGCCGCGCACATCTACGCTGTGCGGATCGGTGCCGCGACCGGCCGCCGTCGCCTGGACAAGGTCCGCTGGAAGCGCTGGCTACTCGCTCCGTGGTCCACTTTCCTGTTGTGGCGGAGCATGATTTTGTGGGAGTTGGAGTCGTACCGGACCGTCCTCAAGCTGGAGCAGGGCCGGCTGGTGTACCAGGCCAAACTCCGTGGGCAGTTCGGTCGGGCGTGGCGCCGGAAGGCTCCCGTCGAGGCGCTGCTTCCCCTGCGGCTTGCCCGCAAGGGCGTCCCCCTGGCCGAGACTGCCTCGGCGGGCCTGGCCGCGGCCGGCATTGATCCGATCGACCTGCCCAGCGCCCTGCCCGCGGCTGTCGTCGCGGCCGCGAAGCCGGTGTTGGTGCCCGCGGCCGCACCCCGGAAGGCGCGGGGCGCCGGCACCATCCCAGCGCAGTCCAAAGCCTCGCCGGAGCAGGCGGAGCCCGAGATGCCTCCCGCCAAGGAGCGCACAGACGACCAGCAGACCCCGAAGCCGGTCACCGAGAACGAGCTGTATGACGTGGTCGTTGCAGCTCTGGAAGCCGGGCAGGGCGATCGCTTCGCGCAGGGCGGAGACCTCACCGGTGCCGGGATGGCCCGCCTCCTCCAGCAGTCCGCGGGCAACGGCCGGAAGGTGCGCAACCGGCTGTTGACCCGCTACGCCTCTCACCTCAGCGACCAGGGGGTCGCCATTCCGGAGAACTTCACCGTCAAGGACCTGATGACCCCAGCGACGGTGTAAGGCATCCTGCCCCCACCCGTACCAATGCGGCGGGCCCCCTTCTCGGGGGTGCCCGCCGCCTGCATGATCGGACCCTTCATGAGACCGGAGATCCTGGCCCGGATCACCGCCGCACGTGCCGCCCGCGACCTTTCCGACCTGGCCCGTCAGGCGGTTGGCACGACCGCTGAGAGCATCAGTCCCACCGAGCGCATCCAGCGGTCGCGCCAACTGCGGCAGATGGCCAACGAGTATGTCGACCGGGTCGTGCTGGGTGAAGCCCTGGCCGGTGCCGATTGGCTGGAGATCAGCGAGGCGTTGAACCGCCGCGACTCGAAGACGGTCGAGGGGGAGTACGCGGACGCCGTCGCCGACTGGAGCGCGCTCCCAGGGGACGAGGCCGACGCCGAGGCGGAGGGGGTGGCGGACCTGGATGACTGGTACGCCCGGCACCGTGAGGATCACGACCCTGACCTCGAGAAACCTGTCGCTGATCTGCTGAACAGGCATTGAGGCTGACCTTCGTACGGGTAGAATAGTGCAGCAATGAGACCGCGAGAGCTTAATGCTTCCGCTGTCTCATTCTGCGCGGGCAGAGCAACCCGCGCGTCCCGAATGAAGGATCACCGATGCCTGGTATCACCACGCCCTTGCGCGAACGCAAGTCCCGTCGGCCGACCGGTCTCCCCAACCCGCCGATGATGCTGCTCGTCGGGCCGGAGAAGTCCGGCAAGAGCTTCGAGGCGGCCGCGGGCACCAGCTCCGAACTGATCGGCATGACGTACTGGATCGAGATCGGCGGCTCCGAAGGTACGGCTGACTACTACGGCCGGGTCCCCGGCGCCCGGTACGAGATCGTCGAACACCACGGCACCTACCAGGACATCCTCGACGCCATCCGATGGGCGGTCGCGCAGCCTCCCATGAACGGCAAGCCGAACATGATCGTCGTCGACAACATGACGGTCCTGTGGGACATGCTCAGCGATGAGCAGGCTCTCTTCGCCCGCCGTCGGGCGGAGCGGAAGGCCCAGGAGAACCGGCGCCGCGCCCCGAGCCTCGACGACCCGGTCGTCATCGACTCTGACCTCTGGAACCGGGCCAAGGACCGATGGGGCGAGATCCTGTGGATGCTCCGGCGGCACCACGGCCCGACCCTCCTGCTTGCCCGCCAGGAGATCGTCACTGCGTTCGAGAACGACAAGCCGACCCGGGACAAGACGCGGAAGATCAAGGCGGAGAGGAACCTCGCCGCCGCCGTCGACGCAATCGTCGAGCTGCACGCCTTCGGTGAAGCACACCTGACCGGCGTCCGTACCCTCCACTGGGACGTGAAGCCGGGGGAGTCCGTGCCCTTCGCGGACTTCTCCATCGACACCCTGTTGCGGCGCCTCGGTTTCGAGGAGGCCGCCACCGCCCGGCAGGTCACCGAGGCCCAGCCCGAGGCGTACCTGCAGGAGCAAGACCAGCAACGCGCCCAGCAACAGCGGCGGCCTGGCGAGAACGAGCTGGCCGGCCCGAAAGCAGCCGCGCTCATCAAGAAGGCGTTGGAGGACCCGACCGACCCCGAGACGGCTCTGCAGGGCATCCGTGAGGAGTGGGGCATCCGCACCCTCAAGCAGATCCCCACCGAGTCCCGGCTCGGGAAGATGAGTGCGGACGACCTGATCACCCGCTCCCTTGCCTACATCAAGGCCCAGGCCGAGAAGCGCCAGCAAGGCGTGGGGGACCAGCAGCAGGGAGACCAGCCCGGCGCCGGGCAGGGCGAGGCGACCGGTGCCACCCCGCCGACCGTGGTCGAGCCGGCCCAGGCGCGCGAGCACAGCGAGACCCCGCCCGAGTCGCCGGCGCCTGCCCCACCCGCGCCCGAGCCGGAACCGCCGACCGAGGCCGCCGTCCCTCCTCCGCCGGACCCGCATGCCGAGGAGCCGCCGCCCGCCGAGACGCCCGAGGACACGAGCGCGGCCGAGGAGCCGCAGGACATCCAGGCCCGACCTGCGGCAAGACGCGCCCAGACGAAGAAGCCGAACGACCCGACGGAGATCGCACGCCAGGCGCTGCTCGACGAAGCCGATGTTCAGGCCCGCTTGAAGTTCACTACGCGGCGTGACCACCTCCAGCCCATCTACACGGAAGGGGAGCCGGGCCTGGCTCAACTCCGGGACTTTGTGCAGGCGCAGCGCGCCGAGGTGATCGCACTCCTTGAGGAGAACGACCAGGCCGTTCTCGCCGACGTCTACCGGCGCGCGCCTATGCCGGATCTCGGACTCGCGAGGAAGTTCGCTCCCTACTTCGACGGCGCACCCACAGGGCAGTGAGGTGACGCGCGCCCGGGGCCTTTGGGCGCGCCCACCGCTGTGGCCGCGCCTCCCTCCCCGTGTCACCTCACATCACCTCACGGGGCGCGCGGCGCGCCATTCGCCCCTCCTACAGGCGCGCCTCCGGCCGGCGGCCGGCGCGCCCATGATCGCCCTCCCGCCGCGCGCCCGCGCCATCCGCCGCGCGCCCTCCGCGGCCCCGGCGCGCCTCCGTGGGGCGCGCCGCGCGCTGATCTTGGCGCGCCACCGAGGCTGCGCGGTGGCGCGCGTCGAGGAGGCCGCGCCCTGATAGGCGCGCGGCGCGGCTACCGGGGCGCGCGGCGCGGCGCGCCTGATCTCGGCCGGTGCGCGCCTGCGTCTCCACAGCCGCGCGGCATGGCGCGCTCAGGACGGCGCGCCCCCGGGACGGATGGCGCGCACCCTGTGACCTGCGAATTCGCCGAGGCGCGCCCCCGGCGGCCACTGGGCGCGCGCCTACCCCGAGCGGACCGAACAGGTCCGCGAAGAAGGCGCGCGACGGGTACGGCGCGGGTCTTCGAGTGCGCCGTCGACCGCGGGGGTCCGTCGCGCCGCGCAGCGCGGGTACCGGTCGGGCGGGCGCGCCAGTTCCCCTCGAGCGCGCGTCTGCAGCGCGCTTGGCCGCGCCGACCGAGGGCGCCCGGAGACGACGAAGGGCGCGCCCCAGGCGCGCCCTCTCCCCATGATCCGGCCCGTGCCGCGCGCCCCTACGGCGCGCCTTGTCCCGCGGCCCGGCGGACCGCGCGCGCGTCTCGGCGCGCCTGCTTCTTGCCCTGCGTCAGCTCCTCGCGGACCTGGCGCAGGAGACTCGACAGTTCCTCCGGGTGCTGCTCGCCGAGGAGACGGAGCGCGCGCAGTCGGACGTTCGGCTCGCTCGGCATCCGGCCATGGCGTGCCTCGGCGTACTGGATGCCGTAGCGCAGGAAGCGCGCTTCCGTCTCGACCCGGTCACGGAAGTCCTTGATCCGGGCGTCGCGCGCCTTGCGGCTCTCGCCGGCCGTGGCCGCCGGCAGGAACCGGGCCGGTTCCTCCTCCATCAGACGGCAGATCGCCTCCGCCTTGCTCGCTACTCTCGGTGAGCGGAAGGCGAGGGCCTGCACGCGCCGCGGCACTGGTCCGGTGACCGGTTCCTCGCGGACGAATGCGGTCCACCGCCGGGCGAACGTCTCGTCGTCGAGCGCGGCGAGCTGCTTGGCTTCCTCGTGTGCGAGGTCGTCGACGACATCCTCGTACGGACGCGTGGCTGTTTGGAGAGCTGCCCGGAACGGAGCGATGCGGGCAGCCTGCTGGCTCTTACTCTCGCCCTCCTGGCGAGGCATGAAGCTACGCACTCTCTTGAGTGCCAGCTCCAGCGCATCGAGGGTCCGCGAGGCCATCTGGGGCGAGCACAGTGCCGCGCCCTGGACGTCGCGCGGAGCACCGGTCTTGGACCCGCCGGTGACGTATTGGACGACCGCGTTCATCAGGCCGTCGGGAGACATGCCCGACAGGCGCTTGATCTCCGCCTCGATGTCCTGCGCTTCGGCCATGCGGTCTGTTCCTCCTCGGGTTGGGCCCGCTGCTCTCGGGGCCGAAGGTGCACGTCTTTCTGCCGGGGCAGCAAGAGGTGGCCGCACCGAGCCTTGCGACAGCGTGTGCCGGATCATCGCTGAGCAGTGCTCCCCGGCCCCGAGTGCTCTGCATGCACCCGGTGGTCTCGATGCCTGGTGTCAGGCGCGTCCCTGGAGAAGGGTCACCGCGGTGTCCATATCCAATGACGCCTGACGGCTATCTCAACGCTGTTGTCGCGGCAGCGGTACGGCCACCTCGAGTGCTGATGGTACCCGCCGGCCGGAGGCCGGACGGGACCGTGGGTCTTACTCGGCCTGCTGAGCCGTCTTCTTGCTCGTCAGGGACTCGATCATCGGAGCGAGCTTGCTCGGCTTCCAGACGAGGTCGTAGCTCGTCTGTGAGGCCGCCAGGACACCGAGGAGGGTGGCCAGGGTGAGCTTGCCGTGCTCAAACTGGTCCCAGCCGCCGTCCGCCGCCACGGCGAAGACGCCGGCGACGAACGCGGCTACGACCGCGACGACCTTCTTGTACTTCGCCGACCAGGCGGGGCGCTGCACAACCGCGGTGAGCAGCGGGAGCACAGCGCCTACCTGGCCGCCGGTGGAGAGAGCTTCAAGCGTTGCAGACATGGGGTTGCCCTTCATGCGTGGATGCGTGACGGGCGGACTGTGCACGCGGCCGGCGCCTTACGTCGCGTCGTCGGCCAGGTCCTCGGCGATCTCCCGCGGCGGGGCCGGGGCAGGGCGCTCGTACAGCTTGGCAACCAGGGCGCGGAGCTGGTGGATGTACTCGACCGCGGCCGCCTTCCAGCGCCTCCACTGACGCTGTTCTTCCTCCAGGCGCTCGACGCGGTTCTCCAGCGTGGCCACCCGCTCGAGAGTCTGCGCGGTCGTGGCGCGCTGCTGCTCGAGGAGCTGGGTGAAGCCTTGCGTCACGGTCTGGACGGACGTCACGAACGTAGTGGCCTCCGCAGTCTCTGTCTCGGCATCGGTCTTGCGGTTGGTCTGGCGGTACACCATCCAGGCCCCGCCCAGCACGCCCGCCAAGCCGGACAGGGGGGTGAGGACAGGCGCCAGAGAGATGAGCCACTCCATGAGCGCCTCCTCGGTCATCGGTCGTCAGGTGGGATGCGCGGGGGCCGGGGCCCGAAAGCCCACGGCCCCCCGCAGCCGGCACGCTGCAACACGGCCACCCCTTACGTCGCCGCCTACACCGCCTCGGCAGGCGTGACCGGAGGAGCGACACCGGAGACTGCGTTCCATCCCGCGCGTACCGCCTCCAGGAGCTGCTCGTCGGTGATCGCTGTGGCCATGGCCACGGGATCTGTCGTATTGGCGGCCGCAGCCGCGGCGAGCACGCCCGGGTAGACGACCAAGGCGACCATCATGGACGCGGCCTGCGCCTCGGTCGGGGAAAGCACGGTCTTCGCGAGGTTCCAGCGCAGCGGGTAGCCGGGGGTATTGGCGGATTCGACGAACACTTCCTGCGCGACGATTGCGATGGCCATGCGGACACGAGGCAGTAAAGACTTCTCGCAGGCCAGGGCGCACATCGTGGACAGGGAAAGCGGCAGGGTAGGCATGGGTATGCCTCCTCACTTGGTATAGGTGACGCGGAGTTTCGGGGGGTTGGTCTGGCCGTAGCCACGGGCGCGGCCGTAGTACGTCGAAGACGTCGAGTTCGGGTCCAGGGCGATGCCCCGCCACTTGGTGGAGTCGAAAACGCTGGTTATGTCAACCCACTTGCCCTCGTTGCGGGCCCAGGAGATGGTCTGCGACTCGGGGTCCGAGGAGAACGTCGACGGCCTGGACGTGAAGCTGTGCGCCTTGATGACGGCCTTGCCGCCGCTGTTCGAGTACCAGTGATCGAAGTAGAGATAGACGTCCGCTTTCTGGATCACGGCGCCGGACAGGTCCGTGCCGAGCGACGAGGGGAAGCCGATCAACGAGCCTTGAGTGCCGTTCGTCGACGAGTAGTAGCCCTGGTAGCAGGAGTTCCCGTAGTACGAGTTGTAGGAGCCGCGGTTCGCGTAGGAGCCGGACCAGGAGCACGCGTAGGTCTTGGTGTACTTCTGCACCGGCGGTGTGGTGGAACCGCCGCCCGTGTTGTATTGGCCGGTCTCCGGGACGTGCGGCCCGATGTCCTCGACGTAGAACTTGCCGAGCGACGAGGAAGCCCCGTAGAGGGCAATGGTCTGTCCGCTCGGCCCGAAAGCGTTCACGAAGCTGATCAGCATGCGCTTCGTACCCGCGCCCAGATCGCTGCCGGGGACGATGTGTTCCAGTCGCGCCGTGAAGGAGTTGCCCACAGCCATCGGCCAGATCGCGACGTGCAGTTGCGGGCTCGTGATGGTGGGCGCGCCGCCCCCGCCGTTGCGCAGCCGTAGCTGGAGTTCGCCGCCCGCGACCGACGGGTTGGCTCGAACCTCAAGCACGATCCGATACATGCGTGTCGGGTCGATGTCGACGCTCAGCTCCACGAATCCCAGCTCGCTGCCGGAGGCCGTGACAGTGCTGGCCTGGTAGTCGATGGCGAGGATGCCGCGCGGCAGCTGGTCGAGGTACGTCATCCAGTCGGCACCGCCGACGGTGAAGCCCTCAGCAACCGTGAGGCGTTGGAAGCCAGCACCACCGTTCTGGTCAATAGTGGCGACCGGCAGCCCGTCCGAGCTGAGCGTCAGATAGTTGGGGCGGCCGGTCATAAGCGCCACAGCTTCCTCGCCCGCCTCGTCGTAGAGCTGCAGACCTTGCGGGCTGATCTCAGCTCGGGCTCCAGCTACGCCGGAGGCCATGACGATGCGGCATGAGGTGTTGTCGTACTGCACGGTGCCCGTGGTGCTGTCGGTCGTGGAGCACGCGACGCGGAGCTGCGTGGTGCCTGCCGGTGCCGCGTCGGTGGGCAGGCCGGTAATACGTGTCCAGGCGCCCTTGATGGCGAGGCCATCCCCAGTGGCGATGGTGCTGTATCCGAGGACGTTGCCTGAGGAATCGAGCCACTGGCCGTACATGCTGACCCGCAGGCCGTTCCAGTCCGTGGAGGCGAGGTAGTCCATACCGAGCCAGAGCTTCTGACCGGGGACGGCCGGCAGGGTGGCGAGGGTCATGGAGCGTGTGACGAGTGTGGTGTTGACGGCCGAGACCCGCAGGGCCCGCGGGGTGCCGTTGCCCGGTGTGACGAGAGACCAGTACGCGCTGCCGGCCACCCGCTGGTCGGAGATGGCTCCCTCGAAGGAGGGGTCGGCAATCAGGTTGCCATCGGTGCCGAGGGATAGCCGGTCGGAGGTGATCGCCCCGGCCTTGATGTGGGTGGCGTCGATCGTGCCGGCAAGGATCTTGGCCGCTGTGACCGAGTTCGCGGCCAGCTTGTCGGCGGTCACTGACAGTGCGGCGATCTTGTCCGCCGTGATGGCCAACGCCGCGATCTTCTCCGCGGTGATGCCGAGCGCGACGATCTTCTCTGCCGTCACGGAGTTCACGGCGAGTTCGGTGGCGCTGATCGACCCGGCGACGACCATGCCGGCCGTGACGACGGTGCGGGCCTCGACGTTGTCGAACCACACGCGGCCGACGGAGGCTTCCGACGCCTCGATCCGCAGGGATGCGCCTGCCGTTCCGACGGGCGCCTGTACCTGGGTGACGGCGCGTGCCCATGGACCACCGAGGACTGGCTCTGTGGTGGCGACGCCGTAACCGAGGGGGGCTCCGGCTGCATCGTCGTAGCGCAGGAATAGCTTCGCCCCAGTGCCGTCGAAGTCGGCGGAGACCTTGTAGTCGAAGGCCAGGTAGTGCCGTTCACCGGGCAGCACGGGCAGATACGCCAATTCCAGGCTCTTCCAGGTCTTACCTGTGTATGTGCTGTCCACGCTCAGTGCGGTGGCGCTGCTGTTGCCTGGGGTGACGAGTGTCCAGTCCGGCTTGTCGGCGACGAGCTGTGCGGTCAGGGGCCCCTCGAAGGACGCATCGGGGGCAAGGTTGCCCACGCCCAGGGCGAGTTGGTCGGCGCCGATGGCGCCGAGCTTGACCTTCGCTTGGGAGACCGCCTCGTCGGCCAGCTTGACCTCGGTGACCATGCCGTCGACGAGGTCCTGCTCCACGGCCTGGCGCGCCTTGCCCTGAACGGCCGCGGACGGGGCGCTGAAGAGTCCGGCGGTGCTGAGAGCGAGGAGCCGCACCCAGCAATCGGTGTAGTCGTTCAGCGCGATCGTGACGCTTCCGCCGGAGACGTCGATGATGGCCGCGGCGAGGGTGGTGACGTCCGGGGTGAAGTCAGCAGCCGAGCCGATGTGCACCTGCATGGCCGCGAAGTCGGTGGGCGGGGCGTCGGAGTCGTCCCACCAGCCGTCCCAGGTGGCCACCACACCGGACAGGGACGACGTCACGGTCGGGGCGCCGGGCGTGGGGGGCGGGGTGGCGGCCGCGGCTTCCGGGACGAGCGCGATCCCGCCGTCCGGCTGCACGCCGACCGACCCGGCGAGCTCTCCGTCCTCGGTGTAGATGTCGAGGGCCCCGCCCTCGACCGAGGTGTATGCGGCCTTGGAGGTGCGTTCGAGGTCCCGGAGACGCCGGTCATAGTCGGCCAGGAGCGCGGCGAAGCGCTTGGAGTCCGATTGATCGTCCAGGAAGTTGACCATGGCGCGGGATGGTCAACGGCCCAGGTCGTTAGTGTCGCGTCCTGGCTAGTAGTGGACGCTGTCACTTCGTTTCAGGGTGAGGGTGATGAACCCGTCGGCGCTGATCTCGTCACTGATGATGCGGTGCCACACGTCGATCGCGCCGACCCACGGGACGTGCACCTGGACGCGGATGTCGTCGCCCAGGGTCCAGGACCCGAACCTCGCATTGGGATGGTCGATGATCTGGATGGCGGGGATCTGCAGGGCGGCGGTGCGGCCATTGAGTTCCTGCTGTCCACGCCTGCGTAGCGCGTCAGCCGACGACAGCTTCTTGTCGGTGACGGTGACGACCCGGCGTAGCCGGCCCGCGGCCCGGGAGTAGTTGTGTACCTGCGCTCGCTTCATCTTCTGGCCTTCGCCGCGTCCGAGGACGACGACCTCGTTGGCGTAGTCGTCGCCCATGCCCTCGGGCCGGGCGATGGCGACGATGTTCTCGCCCTGGGCAAAGCGCAGGTCGGGGCGCTTGCGGCCCAGGCGGGGGCGGCCAAGTCTCAGCCGGTGGGTGATGGTGTTGCTCGTCGCGTCGTTCCAGGCGTGCGTCTCCATCCAGTCGAACTGGAACTGGTTGACGAGGGTGTCGAGGGTCTGGCCGCAGTCAGGAGAATCCCACCAGGCCAGCTCCCACGGGTCGCTGCCGTCCGAGGCGCCGAGTAGTTCGCCCTTGTCGTGCGTGTCGAGGACCAGGCCGACGTTGCCGTACGGCCGTGTCTGGACGTGCTTCCAGATCAGGCGTACTGCGTCGTACACGTCAATGCGCGGGCCGCCGAAGGGCTTCGGCGCCGGCGGCACCTTCCTCTTCGGGTTCGAGAAGTCGATGTACCCGTCGTGGTTCTTGTCCTTGCCCGCATACGGATTTTTCGGTGTGATCTTTTTGCCGGAGATGACGTAGGACTCGAACGGGATGCCGTGCGGGTACGCCGAGAAGCCTTCGCAGTTGATCGTGGCCTGTTCCCCGTCGTATGCCGTCTTGGTGACCAGGCCGCCCCAGCGGATTGCTCCGTCCACCTCCAAGTAGAGCTTGGTGCCCCACTCCTGCAGGATCGGGTCCCCGTCCGGTCCGAGCATCCGGGAGTACTCGGGCTCGATCTTGCCTGTCATCGCCCCCGGCCCGGACAGATCCCGCCGCGGGTTCGACGACAGAGTGAACGGCACTTCCCAGTCGAGGACTTCTTCGGTGATCGCGTCCTGGGCGATGAACCGCCAACCGGCCGGCACCGCTCACACCTCTTCTTCGTCGGGGCTCTCGACGAATTCCACGTCGGCGACGATCGACGTGCCGGAGTCGACGGACACGTCGCCGGTCTCCGAGCGGTACATGTACGTCTGCACCGTCAGCTTCTGCGTGGTGCCGCGTATCGAGCTGGAGATGGCGAGGTTGTCGGCGAGGACAATGGTGGAGCGGCGGGTGTTGGAACCGGAGTCATCGTCGATGTAGGTGTCTTGGCCGAGCATCGAACCGAACTTGGTCTGCATGCGGGCGAAGACGTCGGATCGAGTCATGCGGAATCCGGCGAACGTCATGACGATCTTGGCGCGTGTCGCCCACGACGGTACGTCGATGTCCCAGTTCGCCGCGCCAGGCCAGTTGTGCCATTTGTTGTCGGAGTAGGCCAGCGTTGTCAAGGAGCCAGGGAACGCGGTGTAGAGCACGCGTTCCCGGCGCGGACTCACCATGTCCCGAAGGTCCCTGATCATCGCCTGGGTGATCGTCGAGGTGTTCGCCGGGATGTCGAGCCGCGCCAGGGTGATCGCCGAATCCCCGGGGCGCACTTGCCGGATGTTCGTCGTCGTCTTCGGCACGTTGGAGACGATCCGCGTGAAAACGTACGGGCCAACGGTGGGGTCTGAGGGATTCGGCCAGGTCTCCCCGGCGGAGTAGGGGTTCTCGACGCGGGCGATGACCAGATCTGAGCGAGCCGACGCGCCGGTCGCGGCGACGTTCACCGTGTCCGACGACGGCAGCCGGCCCGCGTACGCCTGGTACGTCGACCCGGCAGCACGGTTCAGGATCGCGCACGCCCCCGACCTCACCTGCACCTGGGCCGCAGGCGACGACAAGGCCCTCACCGCCAGATCGCCGGAGCCGACGACCCCCTGCGCGCCTCCGAAAGCAGCGAACGCCAGAAGTCGCGCCACCTCGCTGGAGTGCTCGGCGCCACCCTCGGTGAACCACGGCACGCTGTCCCACATCTCTGCTGCTCCTCGCTGCTGGTCCTGGTGGACAGCGGAGGATCACGGGCCTGGGGCGTTAACGTCGCGCCCTGGTGCCCCTACAGGTAGGCGTAGGCATCGCGCCAGGCCACGGTCATGAACGCGGTGGCGGTCGCGTCGATGCCGCGTAGCAGGAAGTCCTGCCGGCCGGTCGGGATGAGCAGGTACTCAAGCAGCGGCGAGGACCTGGTGATGAGTCCCGCAACGCTTCCGCTGCCCCTGAGCACCGTACGCACCCACGGCCGCGGATCGACGGTGACCTTCTCGCCCGCTTTCAGCGTCAGGTCCAGGCCCAGCTTCCACCTACCGACCAACTCGCATACGGGTTGAGAGATTGGCCCGTTGATGGTGATCACTGGCCAGGCCGGGCGGTTACCGCCCACGATGATCTCTCCCGGGACGCGTACGCTCCCTTCGCCGACCATCGTCAACGGTTCCTTGAGCGGGCCCACGATCCCGCGGTGCGGGGGCGGCGCCATATCCACGCGCACCCACTGCTCGATGTCGTCGAAGCTGCCGGTGTGCGCGGTGGCGAACGTCGCGACGACTGGGGTGTAACCCTGTCGCGTCAGCTTCGACGCGGCCTTCGTCCACTGCCGAGGACGCCCGTACCAACGCCGCGCGCGGCCACCCTGGGTCGTGGACAACACTGCGGGCGTGGCCACACGGTCCCGGACCGCCTTCGCGTCCCATGCCTGCTTCATGACCGATACCGCGTCCAGGTTGGCGCCGTGTCGGTCCAGCAGGGTGCTTCCGGCGTCGACGGTGTCTACTCCGACCTCGAACGTGATGGTGGCGCCGGTGGTGAAGTCCTGCCCGTACCGCACACCGTCCCCCCGGGGAAGAGGGGTGTCGCCGACGTTCGCGTCCGTGTCCTTCACCTCGAAGTCGTCGAGCAGGTAGTAGCCAGTTCGCACGGTCCCGAAGGTGAAGGCCGCGCCCGGGTGAACTCCGTTCGAGCTATACGTCAGCTTGAACTCGCCCTCAGCCAGAGGCATACGCACCTCCCAGTTTGATGCGGCGAAGTTCGAACATCGCGTCTCCCAGGGCCTGACTTGGGCTCATGGGGGTGCTGTTCATGGTCAGGTTGAGGTCGCCGCCGACGAGCGGATTGAGCGTCGGGGCGGTGGTCGCGCGGGGCTTGTTCCTGCTCGAGCTCGAATAACGCATGCCGCCGGCCGCGTATTGCCGGAGGGCGCCCTGGGCGAAGTAGACGACCTGACCGCCGAACATCTCCGCAACCTTTTCGAGGATGGCCTTGCTCCGCTTGCGCTTTGCGGGCGACAAAGGCAGGTAAGCCTCCCCTTGCGTCTCCGGCTCATTCCATATGCGCGTTTCGCCCGGTCTGCCGATCTGGGCGATGTGATTCTCGGACCCTGCGGCGAACGCCTTAATCCGGTTGGTAGCGGCGCGGATGCCGCCATTGGCGTAGTGGACGATCCCGCCGTCCGCGTGGGTCCGGACCACGGCCGGCTTGCCGGATTCGCTGTACTGCACGGTGACGTGGATCGTCTTGCCGGTCATGCCGTTGATCGCGCCCTGGATACGCTGCACCTGGGAAATCGGTGTCCCAGTCGGGGCCGTGATCTTCACCGTCTTGCCGCCCTTGTCAACGTTCTGGATCTTGAATCCGAGATCCTTGAGCGCCTTCTGAGCAGTCTGCGTGGGGGCGCTGACCGTGATCGACTTCTTGTCCTTAAGCCCCGCGACCTTGTCCTGCACACCCTTCAGATCGCCCACGGCCTTTTGAATGATCGCCTGGACGGTCACCCTCTTCTTGTCCGGCGCAGCGGCGATGTCCGCGGCCAAGGCGGCGATGCTTACGCGGGCGCCGCCGGTCGGGGCGGTGACGGTGACCTTCTTGGAGCCCGGCACCTGGGTCACGGTGAAACCGAGAGCCTGGAGCTGCTGCCGGGCCGCCGTGGTGGGCGCTGAGATCGTGATTTGCTTGCCGGGCTTGATCCCTTCGAGCTGGCTGCGCAGCCCGAGGAGTTCGGCGGTGGCCTTCGGGATTCCGTCGGCCGTGATCAGGGTGGTGACGGTGTCGGGGACCAGACCCATCTGGTCTGCCAGGGCCTTCGCCTGTTCCTTCGGGATGCCCATGTCCATCGCGAGCTGGATGGCTTTTGTGCGGGCTCGCTCCATGGATGCCTGGCTCTTGTTCATCGCCTCCGACATGGGCATGAGGCCCTGTTCTGCCGACTCCTTCGCCTTCGTGGCCATGCTGAGCATCGAGTCGCGGAGTTCGGTGAGCTGGGAGTTCAAGGTCTGACCGTTGCGGCTGGCGGTGTTGACGAGCCCGTCGCTGTCGATGAGGGCCTTGCCCCAGCCGTCGGAACGCTCGATATTGCCCTTCATCGTCTCGTCGATCTGCAGCATCATGGCGTTGAGTTGCGCGGAGGCGTCGTGGAACGACTGGGTATTGCCGTTGAGCGCGTCCAGGGCCTTCTTCAGGTTGTCGACGCGGCTGTCTGCCGATTGCGTCTTGTCACTGAACCCCTGCACGGCGGCGGACAGGCGGCTGTACGCATCGGTGCCGGTCGAACCCCCCTTGTCCATCGCGTTGGCGGCTTCCTTGGCGTCCCGCTGGCTCTTCTTCAGCTCCCCGTTGACGTGGCCAAGAGCGTCCGCCGCATCCTGGTATTTCTTGCCCTGGTCCGTGTATTCGAGCTTGGACGCCTTACCGCCGGCGTAGTCCACGTACTCCCGGTTGGCGTCGGCCAGGGATTGCAGCTTCTTCTGTAGGCCCTCGATGCTGCCGCCCTGCTCCAGGTAGGAGTCGGTGAGCGTTTTGAGGCTCACGTCGGCGTCCCTCATGACGTCGACTAGCTTCCCCTTGCCGTCGGCAAGCTCGGCGTCCTGGAGGAGTTGCACCGCGTGCGCGCGCACGTTGGCGTCGACGACGCCGTTGGAATCGGCCAGGGCCCGGGTCAGTGACTGGATGCGCTCTTGGTGTGCCTGGGCTGCGCGGGCGTTCTCCTCCTGCTTGGAAGCGAGGAGACCGAGGCCGATGGTGACGCCGGCGATGGCGATACCGAGGGGGCCGCCGAGGGCGGAGGTGATGCCGCCGATGGCGGTGGACGCCACGCGGTTGGCCGCACCGATGCCCCGCATGGTGCCGGTGAAACGATTCCCCTGCGTGGCCGCGCCCTGGTAGGCGAGTCCCATCCGCTGCCACAGGCTGATCTGTGGGCCGATCGTGACGGCTGTACCGCGCACGGTGCTGTTCAGGGTGCGCATGGAGGTGCCTGCGGCAACGACTGAGGTGCCGAAAGAGCGCAGCATGCCGGCGACGCCCGAGACCACCTTGAGGGCGAGCATCGTGCCGAGAAGGACAGCCAGGGCGGTGTTCGCCCCGGGGACGACGGCCATCAGCGTGTTGAAAACGTTCAGCAGGCCGGAGAAGGCCAGCAGCAGGACGCCCAGCCCGGAGCCGGCTGCGGAGAGGTTCCCGATCGCCGTGGCGATGTTCGAGATGACCGAGATGATCTTGGGGCCGACGGACTGTCCGAGGGCACTGAAGAACGTCCCCAGGGCAGGCATCAGCTCGGTGCGGATCTGCCGGACGACGTCGGTGACTCCGCCGTCCTTCATCGACCGGCCGAGCCCGCGCATGAGGTCCCCGAAAAGGAGGTTGACCTCGTGGAACGCGGGCGCCGCGTCGCTGAAGAACTGCTTCATGGCCTTCTGGCCAGCGCCGGAGTTCGCCCAGCGCTCGAACCGGGTCATGCTGCCCTCGAGACCGTCGAGCAGCGCGTTGCCGGTGTCCATGGCGGCCTTGCCGACGCCGCCGAGGCCGCGGATCAGGCTGCCGGTGGTCCGGCCGAGCTGTGCGGCCTTGTCACCGGCGTGGTCCAGGAACTTAGCGAGGCTGCCGGTCTCACGGCCGGCCTTGACGGAGGCCCGCATCCACTGGGTCAGCCGCTCGCCGCCACGTGCGACCCGTTCCACGAACGGACCGCTGGCCACGAGGAAGTCCATAGTGGCCGCGCCCATGTTGGCGAGGCCGTCCGTCATGTGGCCGACGACCCGCGAGTTCGACGACGCGATGGTTTTGAAGTCCTTGCGGAACACGCCGGTCTGCATCGCCTTGGCGCCGCGTTCCGCCAGTGACCCCATCTGCGAGGCGGAGTCCCCAAGGGCGTCCTTCAGGAGCGGGAACACCGACTTTGCAAGGGGCTTGATGTCGTCGGCGACCTTGGAAAAAAACCGGTCGCTGACGGACATGCGGACCTTGCTCCAGGCCCCTTGTATCGAGGAGACGGCCTTGACTGCGTCGCGCGCCGATGGGGAGAGCCTGTCCAGTGCCTCCTTGAGCTTCTTCTGCTGCGCCTCGGTGACCTTGCCGTCCGCGGCGAGCATCTTCTGTGCCGCGTTCGACTGCTTGAGCGCTTCACCGAAGCCGCTGAAGGCAATCTTCGTGCCGATTGCCGCGGTGCCCGCCGCGGCAATCAGCCCGGGTATCGCGCCGAGGACACCGACCGCGGGCGCGGCTGCCGACACGAGTGCGGTCAGGCCGGCGCCGTACTGGCCGATGAGGGCGACCGCGGGCTCCAGAAGGGAGACGATCGCGCCGATGCCGAGCATCCGCAGGGAGCCGCGGCCGCGGCCGGGCAGACGCATCTGCACGGGGACGTTGACCGGGTTCCGGTCGGCCTCGCCCTGGGCACCGGTGATCAGATTGCGCAGGCCGCTGAGCAGTCCGCCTCTGCGCTCCCCGTCTCCGTCTTCGTTGGGGCGGACGGGGAGGTTGAGGTCGGTGGCGTCGAGACGGCGGCGGATGCCGTCGATCTCGGCGCGGAACCGCTCCTCGTCGACCTTGACCTTGACGGTGGCGGTGACGCCCTTGGATGCCTCTTTGACGACGTCCTTGAGGCGGCGCCGCAGCCCCTTGGCGTCGATCTCTACCTTGATCTTGGCGGCCAGCCCCTCGGCGGCCGATTCGACCTCGGTGCGGAGCTTCGCGGCGAAGCCTGCAAGGTCGGCGACGACCGGTACGTCGAGGCGACCGGCCTGCAGGCCCTCAGCCACTGCGGATCATTCCTCTCTGCATGGCGGCCATGAGCATTTGCCGGTGGCCGGTCATGCGGGGCGCCTGCTGCTCCGGTGCGGGCTGCGCTGACTGCGGTGCGGAACCGCTGCGTTGGCGTCCGGCGCCGTCGCTGGAGCGAGGCGGGCGGATGACGTGGGTCGGCTCCTCGCGCCGCTTGTCTGCGGCCAGGAGCCCGACCTCGTCGACGATCAGTGCCAGGAGTTCCAGGACCTTGGTCCAGCCTCCGATGGGGGCGGAGCGGACCTGGGAGTCGTCTGGCAGGCCGTCGACGAGGGAGATCAGCCGTCGGAGTCCGAGGAATCCGGGCTGCCCTGGTCGGAGCCAGACGCGTCGGGCGTCGATCCGGTGGTATCGGGAGAGGTCGGCTTCGACGTCTGCGAATCGGTCGCGGAGGAGTCGGCCGACCGAAAGAGTTTCCCCAGCTCAACTCCGTAGACGCGGGCCAGGCCGGTTGTCAGGCGGACGTAGTCGCCGATGTACGGGTGCTGTTTGAGGAAGTCCGGATGCTGGTCGCGGAGGAGGATGGCGTACGTCTCCCGGATCGCGGCGAGGAACTTCCGAGGCAAAGACGGCCGGCGGAACAGGGCAGTGACGACCTCAGTGATTCCGGCGTCACCGCCGGCGGAGTCGATGACGTCGCCGAGGAGTCCGACCAGGTCCAACTCGTCCGAGAGGATCGGATCGAGGGCTTCGGCCGGCAGCTCCGCGGGGAAGATGAACTGCTCTCCGCCGAACTTGACCGGGATGCCGTCGGGGTACTGGACCTCACGGCGTTCCGCGTCCAGGTCGATGACGAACGACATGTGCGTGACCTCTCGTGTCTGCGTAGCTGAGTCGCGGAGTGCGGCAGCGCGCGGACAGTGGCAAGCCGGTGGGACTTGTGTCGCGCGCTGCCGCGAGAGGTCACGAGGCGAGCGCGAACGCCGGGTCGTCGGTGAGGACGTACCAGGCATCGAGGTCGTCTCCGCCCTGGACCGCAAGCCGGAGAGGCAGCACAGCCTCCTTCGTCTTCGCGAGGTCCTTCGAGACGCCTTCCATCTGCATGCAGCGGGGAATGACGTACCTGTAGTGCTTGCCGCCGTCGATCACCTCGATGACGGCCATCACCTCGGTACGGGAGCCGATCCGCGGCGGCGTGAATTTGAAGTGCTTGCCTGCACCGCCGCCGCTGGGCGTGATCTCGCTGATGGTGCCGCCGCCGTACACGGCCTGGAAATTGGGGCCGGACCACTGCTGCAGGTCGACTTCGATCGTCGCTGCGTCCGAGGTTTGGAAGGTGCGGGTCGGGTACGAGGACTGAGCGGACTTGACCTGCTCGAAGTTCGGTTCGGAGTTGAACTTCAAACTGTCCTCGGTGGTGAGGCCCACGCTACGCAGAGCTGCGGGCATGGCCACGGTGGCGTCTGCCGGAGCGGTGGTGCCAACGGGGGCCAGGTAGATCCGGGTGATCGACGGGATGACGATCTCGTTGTTGTTGGCGGTTGTGCCTGCCATAACGGGTCTCTCCAAGGTGTCCGGTGCTGAGGCGGACACCTTGGAGAGCCGGGTGGTTAACGTCGCGTCGTCATGGGTGCAGGGTCACCGAGAGGTTCATCAGCCATCGAGGTTGGCCGTCGACGAGCGGTGACCAGACCAGAAGGCCGGATGGCCTCACGCCGTTGACGACGGGCCGGCCGGGCGTGTGCGGCGCTTCGACGATGTCCTGCGCGGCTTGGGCACAACGCACGAGGATGCGGCGTAGTTCGGCCTTCCCAGGCCAGCCACCCGGGTCCCCGTGGATTTCGAGTGTCACCTCAGGGGCAGTCGCCCAGTTCAGGTCCCGCAGATCTCCGCCTGGGCCGTGGCCAATGACCAGGTGCGGCCATGGTGCCTCGGGGATGCCGGACACGCGGTCGGGGCCGCCGAGGGCGTCGGCGGTCTGGTCGCTCTGTTGGAGCCACGCCAGGAGCACGGAGACCGGGTCGGCATCGGCGAGAGTCAGCTCGGTCATCAGGTGCGGGCAACGAAGCCCTGACCGCGCAGGCGTCGGGCATAGTCGGGGGACACGGGGATCTCCGCGCCGGGCGTGTAGTCAGTGCCGTTGATTCGCAGGTGGTGGGACAGGGTGACGGTTACGGGCTTCTGGTCCGCGCCGAGGGGCGGGCCGACGACGTCCGGCGCGCGGCGGGCACGCTCGGGGTGGGCCTCGACGGACTCGGCGATCTCCTCCGCTGCGGTGGCGGGCTTCTTGGTGATGGTGTTGGTAGCCATGGCGCGCACTGTGCGGGCGGGAGCCGCTTGTGTCGCGTGCTCAACGTCGGGCGGCGACGATGGCGGCACCGCGGGACATGAAGTGCGCGCCGTCGGCGACGAGGTTGCCGGGATAGACCGTGCCGACTTCGGCCTCGACGACCAGTCGGCCGCGGGCGGTGACGGTGACGGTGACCTTCTTCCCGGAGACGACGGGCGGGCTGGTGTTGATGTTCTTCGCGATGCCGTCCGGGTCGCTGTGGGTGGTGCACCGGCAGTTCTTGATGTTGGCGACGGCGCGGGACGTCTGGTCCTTGGGCTCCCGCATGTACGTCTTGTCGCCGAGGCCGCGATGCCGGCGGTCCCAGTCCATGGAGTTGATGGCGAACCGGAGGTTGGCTGGGACCTCTTGGCCCTGGGCGGCGATGTGGGTCGGGCGGACCTTGTCGTCGCCGACGGTGATCCAGCGCTTGACCGGCGGGGCGAGCCGCTTGGCCTCGATCTCCACGTGCTGAGCGATCCGCTGGACGTGGGGCGCCATTACTCGGGCGAGCGCCTCCTCGAGCCCGGGGGCAGCTGTGAACTTCGCCATCAGGGGACCTCCGGCGGGTTGAGGGTGGCGGTCGCCTGGACGTAGTCGGCGTCGGAGCACCTGGGAACGGTGTGGTTCCGGGTGCTGGTCAGTGTCCAGGTCCGGCCGGTCTCGTCCTCGACGGTGTCGCCCTCCTTGACCGGCCACGCCTGCGGGTCGAGGCGTACCGACCATGAGCCGTCGGTCTGCTCGAGGACCGACCCGGGCCAGGTGCCGCGCGGGGCCGGCTTCTGGTTGGGGTTCGGCGGTACGGGCACGCCGTTGGCGTCGCGCACCCAGGGGTGGGCGAGCGCGAGCACAGTCAGTGTGGCGTTCGGCAGGATCACGGCCATGCGGGGCAGCTCCCTTTCAGCGGCGCCGGTAGCGGGTGGAGGAGTACGGCCACGGCTGACGCGGCGGGATGGCGAGCGGTTGCCAAAGGCGGCGCTTCAACCGGGACAGGGTGTCGATGGTCGGCAGGGCGCCGGCCTGGCCGGTAGAGGGCGCCGAGTCGTATGAGATCGACTGTCCCTCCGCACTGACGGAGGAGACGCGGCGGCCCTGGGCGCCGATGCCGCCGGGCCGGTTGCGTTCGGACTCCGCGGCGTGGGCGGTGACGTAGCGGACGATGGGTCCTTCAGCGGCGCCGTTGAGACCCACGAGGAGGTCGACGTCGTACGTGCCGTCCCCGCGGTCGCGGTAAGCGGATACCCGCCAGTCGTCATCGACCTCGAACGGCCACGCCTCGGGATCGGTCAGGTCCTCGTCGGTACGCCAGTGGGGCGTGACCGCAGTGCGGGTGACTACGCGCGGAACGAGGGACCGCCCCAGGTAGCCCTCGACGTCGGCTTGCGCCCGGCGGATCGCAGTCGTGAGGTCGTCGCGCTGGGCGGAGGTGAGCGGGAGCGGCACGCTGAGATCGTCGGCGACGGCCTCCGGGGAGGTGACGAGCCCCAGCCCGAGGGGAAGGTCCAGTCGTACCGACTGGTCTTTGACGGGCTGGGAGCCACTGCTCGGGGTGAAGGTGACGGTGGCCCAGTACCGGCCGGGCGGCACGTCGGGCAACGCGAACCGGTATGTTCCGGGCCGCAGTCGAGTGCCCGGCCCTGCCGCGGCAACTTCGGTGGTGCGTTCCGGGCCGTGGTAGAGGACGAGGCTGGTGACCTGTCCTCCGGCCGGTTCGGGGTCGTAGCGCGCCCCGCCGTACATGGGTTCGTAGTCGACGACCGACACCCCGGTCCTCCCTTACTTCGTGGTACCGGTCGCGTCGGCCTGGGCGACCAGACGCTCGCGGATGCGGGCGGCGATGCTCTCGGAGACGTGCGCGCCCTTGGGCTGCAGCAGCCGCTCGATCGGGTTGCGGTGCGGGCCCACGTAGGTCCGCTCGACCAGACGAACGGTGCATCGGAGCGTAGAGCCGTACGGGGTGACGGGCTGGAACACGGCGTCGATGTCGGCCGGGGGCTGCTTGGTGGAGTCGTCGAGGATGATCTCGGCGATGTCGTCGGGGATGACCTCGGTCGGGGAGACGTAGCCCGGTTCTGCAGGAGCTTCGGGGGCCTCGTGGACAGTCGGCGGCTCCAGCGGTGCCACGTCGGGCGCCTTCGGGCTGGCCTCGATCATCGGCGTCTTCTCGGCGGCCGCCGGGGAGGTCGTCTCCTCAGTGGCCGGAGCGCCTGTGGGCTCCGCGGTGGTCTGCTCGGCTTCGTTGACAGGGGCGTCGCCGGCGTCCGCGGGTGTGGGCGCGGCGGTCTTGCGGGTACGGGTGGTGCCTGCCATGGGTGGCTCTCTCTCGGGGTGATGGTCTGGTCGGCGCGCACCCTGCACACCGGCCGGCGCTTGTGTCGAGCTCCGCCGCCGGGGTGGGCAACGCGGGGCGTACCGCCGCGCCGGACGCCCCGGGACCGCGCGCGGGGACGTCTGGCGCCCAGGGTCAGGCGGTGTAGGTGAAGCCGCTGGTCTTGGTGACGTTGCCAGCGTCGTCGACGAGGACGATGTTCACCGCCCCGGCCGCGCCCACGGGCGTCTTGACGCGCAGCTCGGTCGCGGAGACAACCTTGAGTTCGGTCCCGGCGGTTGCTCCGAAATTCACGGCGGAGACGCCGTCGAAGGCGGTGCCGGTGATGATGACCGTGGTGCCGCCCGCGGCCGGCCCGGTGGCTGGCGTGAGGGTGGCGATCGTCGCCGCGGTGAACAACCGGTCGATCACGGACTGAGGAACAACGTCCCCGGCCTCGTAGAGCAGGTGGCGGCGGGAGCCCTCGGGGAGGCCGTCGCCACGGCCGTAGGGCTCAGTCTGGTAAACGTTCTCGGTGATGCGCCTGGGCGGGTCGGTGAGCGCGACGGACGGGAACGCCGCCTTCGTGATCCGCTGCCCGTTCTCTCGGTAGAGCCCCATAACTGTCCTTCCGCTGCTTCCGGTGTGGTGGCCGCGGAAGGATGAGGGGTTGGAAGTACTACGGTCGCGCCCTGGGCCCGTACTAGGGCATGAACGTCGTCGGCGGACTGCCAGACGGGGCGGTCGGTTCGATGACGTAGCGACAGCGCCACACAGGTCGGGTCACCGCGTCGTCGCCTGGGTTGTCGCGGTGCCAGGCGGCCGGGTCGTGCTTCGCCTGCGCGAGGCGGACACGGAAGCCTTCGGGGATGGCGAGCCCCATCTCCTCGACGCGTTCACGCCAGTCGGCTTCGCCGCCGGGCTGCGCCTCGGTGGACGGGGCCGTGACGACCATCGTGCCGCCGTGCTCGTACCGCACCCCCGTCTCCCAGCCGCGGGGGGCGGTCGGCTGCGTCCTCTGCGCTTGTGCGGGGTGGTTCTGTTCGTGGGAGGCGGGTTCGAGGAGCGCCCGCAGGTCGCTGTCGAGGCTCATCGCTCGCACCGGCATCCGTTGGACTGCCCACGGCGGCGGTGCCGGGCGACGGTGTACGCCGTGACCGCGTCGCCGTACCGGCTAACGGTGTCGGCGATGGCCTTTGCCGTCACGCGGTCGGAGTCCAGGGCCGCGCGCAGAGAGGCAGCTGCCTTATCGTCCACGGCGGCTAGGAAGGCGCCGACGCTGCACTGTGGGCCCCGGTGGGTGGTGGGGGAGTTGGCGAGCGCGTCCAACTCTTCCGCGAGACCAAGGGGTTGTTTGTCGATCATCGGCGTCCTCCGTGTTCTTGATGGTGGTACGGGGAGGGGTGCGCCCGCCCACGGCGGGACGCACCCCTTTATCCGCGTCCGGGTCAGCCGGTCGGTTGGGTCCAGGTGCCGATGACGAAGGATTCGGGCCGTGGGACCTCGAGCGCCAGGCGCTCGTCCGCGCGGAAGGTGATCAGGCCCTTCTCGAAGTTGTCTGCGTTCTCCGAGGAGACGGTGACGCTGACGTTCTCCCTGTCGTGGAGCTGGGCGCCGAGGCCGAAGGCGCCGATCAGGAAGTCCGTGTCTGCCATGGCTGTGGTCTCGACGACGTTGAGGCGCCAGACCTTCTTCTCCGCGCCAATGGCGACGGCGACCGCGACGCGGAAGGCCCCGTTGTCGTCCTCTTCGACCTCAACGTTTTCCCACATGGTGGGCGACAGGACGATGCCGGTCGGCTCGTACTCGGCCAGCAACGCCTTGGTGATGGCGCGTCGGATCTGGACGCTGTACTTGTCGGTCGCCAGGCCGGTGTACTGCTGGACGCCGGGGGTGTTGTAGACGCCGGTGAGGGACTGGCCGTCGCCGACGGAGTGCAGAAGGTCCCAGTCCTCCTGGTACTTGACGCCCTCGATCATGCGCCCGTTGATGAACGTCTTCAGACGCGGTTCGTCCGACAGGATGTTCTTGTGCGCGTCGATCAGGTGCGCGACCTCGGCGACCGGGTACATCACCGGGGTCAGGGACAGCTTCGACCGAGGCGCGCGGCCCCAGGTGTCGGTGTCCGCGCCGGTCGGCGGGCTGGTGCCGTCGGCGGCGTAGCGTTCCTTGACCTGCCGGGCGTTGTTCGTCCAGCCGGTCTCCCGGGCACCGTAGAGGACGGCCTGCCGGGTGGAGGACTTCGGGAACAGATCCCGGATGTGCCACTTGCGGTAGGCCCGCTCGGCGATGCCCAGGTTCTGGACACTGCCGAGGGTTTGGTGCGTGACCGTGCCGGCGCTCAGGGAGAAGATGGACTTCCCCTCCAGCGCGGCGCGGATGTACGGGCGGTCGTCGAAGCCCGCGGCGCTGGCACGCTTGAAGGAGTCGGAGGCGATGAACAGGTCACCGAGGGACTTCTCCTCCATGGTCGGTGTCTTGCCGTAGTGCGCGGCCGCGGCCGGCATGGTGTCGGGGGTGTCGAGGTACTGCTTGATCTCGACCAGGCCCTGCTCGGCGTCGATGAGCGCCTTGATCTCCTGGGCCTCGCTAGAGACCTTGCGGAACTTGGTGGCCTGCTCAGTGGAGACGACGAACCCGCCGTCCTCGACCTTGAAGGACTTGCTGATCTCCTCGGCCTCGGCGCTCTTGGCCTGGAGCTGCTTCTGCAGTTCCTTGATGCGAGCGTTGTCGGGCATTGCTGCTCTCTCCCTGGTGCTGGGTGCGGTTGACGTGCGTCGCTCCGCCCGGCCAGCACCGGGACAGCCTCAACGCGAGGCGGGAGTGAAGAGGGAGAGAGGTGTTAACGTCGCGCGCTGCCTGCTCAGGGAGTCAAGAGCGGTCAGTACATAGGGTTTGACCTGCGGCATTTCATCGCGCGATCGGGGCGCCCGCGGGAGCGGGGTGCGGCTGAGTCGCGCGACTCAGCCGCATCATGGCGAGCATGGACTTCACTTCGTCCTCGTCCAGCCGGACAGTGTCCGTGTCGTCCTCCGCGTCGACGTCGTCCTCGGCGGGCGGCGGAGCGCCCTCCGTGGGCACCTCGTCTTCGTCTTCGTCGTCGGTGAACGTGTAGTCGTCCCACAGGTCCATGCCGGTGGGTCCGGCCGCGCGGTCCCGGGCGGGGGCGGGCTTCGGCGTGCTGGTGTCGACGGCGACGTCGAGGCTCTTCGCGGACAGGGCGGCGATCAGCGTGCGCACCTTGTCCCGTACGCCCGTGAGTTGACCCGGGTCGGCCTCGAAGGCGGTGATGCGGGCGGTGGCGTCGGCCAGGGCTTCCACCGTGGGCGTGACGACACGGGCGTCGACGTCCTCGGCGTTGGTGGCCGCGCGCTGGGCGTTGGCGCCCTCCGGGAGTACGACGGTGGCGAGTTCGACGGGCTGAGGGGTGCCGAGGCTGATCTCGCCCTTAGCGGTGACCGTGTACGGGATGGCGTAGTGGCTGCTGCGCCGCTCGTCCTCGCTGTGCACCGAGACGATGACACGGTCCGGGTAGGTGCCCTCGATGCACGTCCAGGTCTGGCCGTCCTGGTCAAGGAGTTCACGGATGCTGTCGGAGAGGCGGGCGCGGAACTGCTCCTGAGACTCGGGCAAGGGGTTAGGGGACATCACAGAAGCCTCCGGGAGGGGCGTGGGAAGACTCTTGGCCGCGGCGACCGTGCAGCGGGCGGACTTGTGCTCGACGCGCGGCACGACGGCTCGGGCGGCGGTCACCGCGGCGTGCGCGGACTTCGCTTCCGCGGCGCCGAGAGCGGCGTAGGTATTCATGACGCCGGCGGCGAACTGTTCGGCCTCGGCGCTGGGCTTCTTGCCCGCCGGTCCTTGCGGCAGGGTGGCGCCGGCCAGGAGGGACCAGGGGGTGTCACGGCACGCGGGCCGCAGAAGGGACATGTCGGGGAGGGCGGTGATCGGCCACCACGCGGTGATCTCCGGTGCGTCGCCCTTGGAGTCGTCCGGGTTGGTCACCCGCCGGTCGCTGGGGGGCCGGTTGAGCCGTATGTAGGACTCGCCGGGGACCATGGCGACGAACCCGCGGTAGATGCCGTTCGGGGCCGTCCAGGAGCCGACGATGCTCGTCGAGCCGGGCAGCTCGGCGCCGGTCTCCTCCTGCCACTCGCGCAGCGCCGCGGCGAGCGCGTCCTCGCTCTCCTCCAGGTGCCCTCCGGGAAATTCCCAGGTTCCGGCCGCCGGGTCTTCGTCGTCGAGCGCGCGCTGGATGAGCAGCACGCGGCCGGTGTCCTCGGCCTTGAGGACGAGTCCGGCGACCTTGATGCGGTCCGCGTCCTTCTCCGCGTCGAGTTCGACGACGTTGGGCGTCGCTTTGTACTCCATGCCGGGGTTGGTCGCGGCCTTGACCTCGAGCGCCCGCGTCATCGGGTGCGCGCCGTGCAGGACGGGGCTCACCTCAAACAGGTCGAGTCGGTGGATGACGCGGACGCCGTCACCGCGGCGGGTGGCTCCGTCGGCGGGTACGCGATAGCCGATGGAGAACGCAGCTTCGCCGTGCTGGTACCACTGCTTGACCTGCTCGTAGGTATCGCGTCCCTTGCTGGTGCGCCGGTTGTACTCGACGGTCGCGACCAGGGCGCCAGCCTCGGCGGGCCAGTCGGGGATCTCGGCGAACCTGGCGTCGCCGGGTAGCCACTCCTCGACGTCCAGGACGACGCCGACGGCGTCCTTCCATTCGTGGTGCCACACGGCCTTGACGCGGCGGGTGGCCAGGGTGTGAGCGAAGGCACTGGGGACGATGAGGTCGTGGACCTCGTCGACCACGCCAGTAACGGCGTAGATTGCCCGGCTGGTGCCTCGCAGAGTGTTCGGGTGTGACGATCTGGTGGATGGAGCGCTCGGCACGGCGGGAAACCTCCGGCGGTGGACAGTGGGCCGCCGGGCACCGTGCCGTTCGCATCTGCCTAACGTCCTGCGCTGGCTCCTGCAGGCTCCTGAGCGCCCTCGGTGGCCGAACGCGCCGTGATGTAGCCGCGGGTCCAGAACTGGTAGCCGAACTGCTGCTCTGCGTTGCCGAATCGGTCGTACGGGCTGGAGTCGGCGGGGTCGCCCTTCTCGTAGGCGGCCTTGCCCTCCTGCTGGAGCGCCAGGGCGGTGCTGCGGGTCAACTGCACGTCGTCAGCTCCTTCACTGGAACATCGAGTCCTGTACGCCGCGGTTGCCGCTTGGCGGGGCGGCGGGTTCGTCGGCCTGGCTGTGCGTGCGGGTCATGTGCGCACCATCCACGTCGACCGCCCACGCGTCAGGGTCGGTGTAGCGCCACACCTGACCCGCGCCGTCCCTGACCCACCCGGTCAGTGTGCCGTCTTGGGCTCGGTCCAACCAAGCCTGTTCGCCGTTGCTGCCGGTGTACGCAGAGAAGGAGTCAGCCGGGTCGGTCTCGTCGCCCTCGTCGTACATGTCACCCGCCCACGGCCGGGCGTCGTCGGCCGGCGGCTCCGGTGCATCGACCGGCTGTTCACCCTCGGCCAAGGGCTCTGCTCCCTCGGCGGGTGGTTCGGCGGCCGGGTCCTCTTGGGGAGCGGCAGGGCCCCCGGTCGGCGCAGCGGAGCCCTCACCCATGTCAGAGAAAGGGTCCTCGAAGGCTGGCGAGGGCTCGTCGCCTTCGATCACTTCCTTCTCGGTACCCTCGGGCCGCTCTTCCTCTTCGTCCCCGAACGGCTTACCACCCTTGGGGAGAGCCTTAATGGCGAATCCGTATCTGGTCACGGTCGGAGGATGACGGGCGGGGCCGCTTGTGTCCCGGCCACGCCCCCTGGACCAAGACCGTTCTTGCGTAATTGTGCAAGCGTCCGGATCACCTGGGAACGCAGGCTCTTCGAGGTGCCCCGGGCCCCTCCTCGGCTACGTGGGTGTACTCCCGAAGCACTGCGAGCACGGTCGCCTCATCGCCCCCGGCAACCGTACGCACGGGCCCGGTCGGGGACAGGGAGAGCGGGCGGCCCTCGTGGAGCTCCACCAGGGCGGTGGCGCGGTGTGACCCGATCACCGGGCGGTCGGCCCGCCCGGTGACCCGCACGCTGTAGGTCGCCCCGTCATCGAACGCACCGGTGACGGTGAACGGCACAGCTACCTCCTTCATCGGGTGGCGAGAAGGCCCAGGAGGAACGCCCGAAGGTCGTCATCCAGGTACCAGTCGCCGTTAAACATCGACTGCATGGACCGGGCGAGGGTGTCACCGGTGTCCGGTTGTGTCTGCTGGCGACGCAGGATGCGGCTGAGGGGACTGCGACGCATGCGGCGGGCGCCCGGCCGGCCGGTGTGGGTCTGGTTGAACCAGAACGCCCGTTGAGCAGCGTCCAAGTCGTCCAGGTGCTGGACGAGATGCTGCGCCAGGGCGTACCCGGCGGTGCCCAGGCCGCCGTCGGCGAGATCAGCAACGGTGATCCGTTGCCCGTCGGGCTCGTAACGACCTTCGACGCCGTCCACGGCCGTCACCCCGCGCGCGGCCGGAGTGCTGAGCCATGCCCGCGGCACCAGGCGCTGCACGCCACGTACCGCCCGCTCGGCGTCCGGGCCGGAGTCAGGACCGAACACGATGCCGGCATTCCCCTCGGGACCCATGTCGCGAATCTCGGCGAGGGCCGCCGCGACGGCGTCCGGCACCGCCGTGGCGTAGCGAGTGCGCAGGTCGGCCCACTCCCGGCGCGCGGCCGCGGCTTCGGCCCGAGCCGCGGTTATCTCGACCTCGAGGTCGGGGTCATCCGGCAGGGTGCCGCCGGTGCGCGCGACCTGAAGGTTGACCAGGCGGCGCTCGGTGAGCGCCACGTAGTCGTCCGCGCGCTGCAACGTGCCGTGCGGATCGCCGCCGAAGACGTCACCGAGAGCGTCGGCCAGACGGCGGGTCACGTCCTGGTCGACGTCGCCGCCGGCGGCCCGCAGCGCTGCCAGGTGGCGGAGCGTGGTCAGGCCGGGGCCACCGTCCGCGGCCTGATCTGGCGCCCACTGGGTGTGGTTGCTGCGGCCCGGGAGCCGCCCGGCGGCAAGCTGCGCCCACGTCGTGGGCTTCCACCAGGCGACGCGGCGCTGAGTCAGGCCGAAGCGTCCGGGCTCCGGCAGCAGGTCAGCCCAGTGGGAAACCCGGGAGGCCAGGGACTCGCCGTCGGCTCCGGGCAGGTCGAGGGCGCGGTGCAGGCGGGCCAGGCGCCGGGACTCCGGCCACTCCCGGACGCGGCGGGCGAGGCGGCCGAGGAAGGCGCGCAGGCGACGCAGACGTTCACGGGCGCCGCGGTACTTTTCGGCGATCTTCCGGGCTCCAGCCCGTACGAGTTCCGCGAAGCGCTTGGCGAGGCGGATGAGCGCGGCCACGATCCGGGCGAGTAGCCCCGGCTGGCGGCCGGCCTGCGGGGACACGGCGGTGACTCTGCGGGCGATCTGTCGGGCGGTGCCCTGTCGGGAGCCGTCCATCTGCTGGGTGAGGATGCGGGCGATGCGGTCGGCGTCGCCCGGGTCCATGCCCGCGGCCTGGAACTGCTGGAGGAGCGTGTTCACAGCCTCGCCGACGTGCCCGCCGACTGCTCGGGCGACGTCTGCATCGCCGTCGTTGTCGGGCCTGTTGGGGGCGCCTCCCATCTGGTCAGGGATGAGGCTGAGGAGATCGCGGGCCCGCGCGGCGAGGTCCTCGTCGCTCTCGTCGGGCAACGGCTCCAGGTCGTTGATGGTCCGCAGAGCGGCGCGCACCGTTGCAGTATGGGCGTCCTGCCGTGCCCGCTTGAGGGCCTGCAGCGCTGCGGTCCGGTCGCGGCCGGTGATGCCTGCGGCGTCCAGCGCCGCAGCGGCGTCTCGGCGCGCAGCCTGACGTGAGTCGCGCAGGGCCTCGGCGGTGAGGCGCTGGGCGATCTGCTCGCGCAGCGCGTGGATGTCGCCGGGCGGCTCGGTGCCAGCAATCGCCGCGTCGATGATGCGTGCGGCGACCGCCCGCGGGTGGTCCGCGACGATCCGGTCGGCATTGGACTGCGGGGATGGGTTGGGGTCCCGCGGAGCACCGGCCGGCGGGAGCTCCGGGGCCGGCGCAGCCGGGGCACCTGGCACAAGGGCAGTGTCGTCCGGACCGCTCTCGCCGTCCGACTGCGGCTCACCGAGCAGCCATAGCGGCATGGCTCCATGGACGACACGGCGGCGCGTACGGCCGTCCTCGCCTTCCAGGAAGAGGCTGCGTGTACCACCGGGGCCGTCCTCGACGCCCCGAACTCGGTAGACGCGCACGCCGTTGCCACGCTCGTCGGGGACGGCGACCGTGTCGTCTTCCGCGACCTGGGAGGCGTTCGACGGCCGCGGCCGGTTGAGTTCGGGCGGAGGGGTCCGGCCGATGGCACGGTCCAGGTGGTTGGCGGCGCGCAGGGCGGCGCGGCCCTCCGGGGTCGAGGGGTCGGCAGAGTCCCGGAGCTGTGCGGCCAGTGCGGCGGCTTGCTCCGGGGTGACGGGCAGGTCGGCGGTGATCCGGGCGGCGGCTTGCTGGGCGTCGGGGTCGTCGTCCGGGCCGTCGGCGAGGTCGCCGATGACGTCCCGGTCGCCCGTCGTGAGGTCGGGGTCGACGGTCGGGCCGGTGACGGGCTCGACGCGGTTCGGTGGCTCGTGCACGGTCAGGTCGTCCGGGGTGTCCGGGGCGTCGTCCGGCCCGAGGTCGGGTGGGCTGCCGTCGGTGCCCTGGGCACGTGGGATGACTGCGGTGGCGTCCACGTCGATCTGGCCGATCTCGCCCGTGGTGGTGTCGGCGAAGTCGATGGTGACGCGGTCACCGTCGCGGTTGATGCCGGTGACCGCCACGGTGGTGGGCGTGCCGTCGAGGTCCAGGACCACGACGTCGTCCTCCTTGAGGTCTGCGGCCGCCGGGTCGTCGATGCCGGTGACGGGATCGAGGCTCGGGGCGTCGTCGCGGACTTCGCCGGCGACCCGAAGGTCTCCGGCGCTCCGCGTGATGGTGCCCTCGGCGGTGGTGATGGTGACGCGGTCACCGTTGACCTCGTCGACTGGACCGAGCAGGGCGCCGTCGGCGTCGGTCACGATGTGTCGCGGGGTCACACGCTGCCCGGACGGGGTCCAACCGTCGGGGCGGTTGCCACCCGTGACGGTGAGGGTGTTCGGCGACAGTCCGTCGGCAGTGTCGTCGTTGTCCCAGCGTACGGACACCGTGGAGTTGGTGGCGCCCGTGACGGTGCCCTCGCGGGTCTGGAGCCCGTCAACACCGATCACAGTGCTGCCCGGGAACAGGCCCCGGCCGTTCCGGTCCGTGGGGACCACGTCGGGCAGGTTGCCGGTCTGGACGGCGCTCTGGGCGCCGCTGGCCGGGGACCCGGGCACCACGTCGTCGGGCGCCTCGGCCCGCGCCGCAGCGGCGTTCAGCGGCGTGAAGACGTTGCCGCGCTTGCCTGTGCCGTCCGGGTGCTCCGTAACGTACGTGCGGAGCATCCGCTCGGTTCGGCCGTTACGGGTGACCTCCACGTCGACGGGCGGGGTGAAGACGTACCCGGACCGGGTGGTGACGCGGCCGGTCCTCGTCCGGCCGTCCATGCGGACCATGTCGCCCGGCACCAGGTCGCGGACCCGGGCCCAGTGCGCGGGCTGGCCACCCACGGGCTCGGGCTCGCCCTGCGTCTCGTCGGTCGGCGCCGAGGGCTCCGCGGGGTCCGGCCCCGCGGGGGCGCGGCCCGGGGTGGGCTGCCGACGTGTGGCGGGCGCGGCAGCGCGCGCGGGTTCCGGCTGCGGCGTTTCAGCGCGGCCGCTCCCGTCCTCCTCGCCATCTCGGGGGCGACGGAAGGCCGTCGGCCGGCTCGGGTTGTCGACGAAGCGCAGGCTGGGGCCGGTGATGCGCGAGCTGTCGCCGTCGATCTCCTCGATCCTGTCCGCCGTGCTGGAGCTGTAGTCACCGCCGATACCGAAGGGCCACTGGCCGACCTGGCTCTGACCGCCAAGGCGCAGGTCACCTTTGAGCCGACCCCGCTGGGTAACGGGTCGGTCGTAGCCGTTCGGGTCCAGTGCGCTGACATCGTCACCCACCTGGGAGTCCCGCACGTCGACAGGAACCGTGTACCCGTCGGCGATCTGCTGCGCTCGCCACTCGTCGTAGTACCGGTCGAGAGCCTCCTCCCGGCCAAGGTATGCGTGTGCCGTATCGATCTGGTAGTCCGGCCAGTCGGTGAGTTTGCCGGAGTCGGCGCCGTCGACCATCCGTTTGGCGATGGCCTCGCCGAGGACTTCGCCGTTGGGCCCGCGCCAGGTACGGGCGCGCTCGACGGCGTTGGGGGCGTCCCACGGGAACGGGTTGCCGTCCGCGTCGCGGATCTCCTCCAACAGGCGCGCGTACTGGAGTGCCTGGTCCCTAGTCCGAGCCTGGTAGAGACCTTCCATCGAGCCTGGCGCTGCGACCCACCACCAGGGCGCGTTGTACTGCGTCTCCTGGTTCGCGTCGCGGATGGTGAGGCGTCCGCCCGGGGTCAGCTCCAAGGTGGGGTTGTCCGCGATGGCGTTCAGCCGGTATTCGGCCGGTCCGGAGCGGGGGCTGCTCCGGTCGTCCAACTCGCCGCGGCGGACGCGGTCACGGATCTCGTCGAGGTCGTTGAACCGCGGTGCGCTCGTGTCCGTACCGGGCGCGTCGGGGCTGGCAGCATCCGAAGCTCCGGTGCTGGTCGTTCTCTCCAGGGCGTCGGTGCTCGCCTCGGCCTGGTGGCGCTGTTCCTCCTCGTGGCGCTGCCGCTCGATGCGGTCGTTGTCGCGGTGCTGCTGGCGGAACTGGTTGTAGGTGATGCGGCCGTTGGCGTTGTACCAGTCGATCAGTTCCTCGCTGGCGTACTTCTTCCAGCGGCCGAACTTGGACAGCTCTCCGCCGGAGAACAGCTCGCGCTCGGTCGGTCGGTCGTCGCCGTACTTGTGCTCGCGGTTGTAGAAGTAGCCGTTCGTCGCGTCGAGGGCCTGCTGGTAGCGGGCCTCGTCGAAGTCGGCGAACTCCGCGCGGATGATGTCCTCGCGGGTGCGGCGCACTCGGGGGACGTCGGCGCCAGCGAAGCCGAGGGCTTCGTCGACGGCCTTCGCGCGGCGCTCGGCCTCTTCGGCGTCGGCCGGCGGGGTGTCAGGAAGGACGCTGCGAACCCGCTGGTCGGTGTAGCCGTCGCGGCGGTCCATCTCCTCGATGAGGCGCTTCTGGTCGTCGTCGCTGAGGTCGTTGCTCCACGCGTCAACCAGAGCGTCGTCGTCCAGGCTTGTGAGGTCGTCCGGCAGGGGCCTCCGCTCCGGCTCGGGCTCCGGTCGGTCGGCGGCACGCTGCTGCTCGAAGTTGTCGCGGACGGCGTGGAGGGCGCGCTGCAGGTTGCGGCCTTCCCCATCGCGCCACTGGGCAACGGCGCTCGGGCCCCACGGCCGGAGCCAGTCGAAGGGCTGCCCGTCGTGGCCGGTGATCTCCTCGAAGCGGCTGGCAAGGGCGCGGGCTTCCTCGGGGTTGTCCGTGGACAGGGACAGGCCGGGTAGGTTGTTGCCGTTCCGGGCCTGCGCGAAGTGCCACAGGGTGGTGCCGTCCTCCTGCGGTTCGGGCCACGTCGCCAGGCCACCACCCGGGGAAAGCGTCAGACCGTCCCGGTCAGCTGCCTGGGCCAGGGCTGCGCGGCGCTCCGGGGTGTCCTCGGCGGCGGTGAGTCCGTCGCCATTCTTCCAGGCGCGCCGCAGGGACGTGACGTCGCGGTGCCGTGCGGGCGCGCGGCGGCCGCGTGCGGCCGCGCCGTCCCTGCCGTCGCCTTCACCGCCGTCGCCCCGGGCGTCCGGGGTGTTGAGGTCGGGGAGGTCCAGGTGCGGCAGGTCGGGCCCGCCAGGTCCGCCGGGTCCGCCTCCGCCGTTGCGGCGCCGACGCCGGCGACGGCGCTGCCGATCGTCGTCCTGCTCCTCCTCGTCCTCCGGGGCCGGCTCGTTCTGCTCGTCGTCAGAGTTGTCCGGGGCGTCGTCGGGGCTGCCGCTGTCGTCCTCGTCGTCGGCGGGCGCGTCGGGTGCACCGGCGCCGCCTCCGTCGGGGGCGCCGTCCGGGGCGGCGGCGTCGCCGCCTGTGTCCCCGTCCCGACGCTGTCGGCGTCGCTCGACGTCGTCTGGGTCCTCCTCGGAGTCCTGGTTCGTAGCGTCGGAGGTGTCGTTGTCGTCGTGGCGGCGGTCGTCCTCGTCCTCGCCCCGCGCGATGCGGGCGGCGCGCCGGAATAGGTCTGCGGCGCGCTCCCCATCAGGGCCCCCCAGCTCGTACATCTCCGCGAGATCGTCGAGCCGGTCGGCGGCGGAGCGCAGCTCGGCGTCCGGGGCGTCGGAGTCCTCGGCCCGGCCCAAGGCGTCGCGGATCTCACTGACCTCGGGCAGATCGTCACCGCCCGCCCCGTCAGTGGCCTGATCTATGAGCCCGGACATGCGGTCGACGCGGTCCTTGGCGCTGCTGCGGTCGCTGTCCACGGTCGTTTGCGGCTCGTCGGTCGTGGGCTCCTCGACGTCGGGCTCGGAGGTCTCCGGCTCGTCGACGGGAGGGGCGTTGCCGGCGTCGTCGTTGCTGGACCGCTCGTCGGTGTCGTTGTCGGGGATCTCCTCGTCCGGGTAGCGCAGGCGTACCTGGGCGTCGGCGTTGTAGAAGCGCTCCTCGCCGTCGTCGGTGACGATGCGTGTCCGGCCGCGGGGCGTCTTGACCGGCGGTTCGGACACGGTGTGCGTGCGGCCCTCGGCGTCGGTGTATCGGTTGCCCGACTCCAGTTCGGCGGCGTTGCGCATGCGCGCCGGGCGCAGCCCTTCGGTGCTGCGGCCCTCGGCGTCGGCGATCATGTCCGGCGTACCGAAGAGGTCGTCGGGCTGGTCGTCGGGGTTGTTGAGGTCGGCGGCGCTGCTCGGCTGCTGGGTGGTCGGCCCGTCGACGTCGAAGAGTCCTCCGGGCTCCTCGGTCCTCCGCTTCGGCTTGGGCTCCGGCTTCGGGGCCCGGCCAGCGCGGCGGGCCTCTTCCACTTCCAGGACCTGCAGGCGGGTGCGGTCCGCGCCGGACAGCTCGCCCGCCATCTCCTGGCCCATCAGGTCGACGATCTCGTCGCGGATCTCGGCATCGTCCATCGAGGACGGGGCTTTGGACCCCTGGGGGCGTACGGCGTTGAGCTGGTCGGACACCTCGTCCGGGGTCAGGGTGACGGAGTCGCTTTCCTCCGGGTCTTCCGTGGTGCTCTGGTCCTGGTCGTCGTCTTCGTCGTCCGGCTCAGCCGTGCTCGGGGCGTCGGCCGGGGGCTCATCGCTGCCGCCGTTGTTCGTGCCGTCGGTGTTCGGGGCACCGTTCTCCTCGGAGTCGGCGGCGGCCGGGCTGTCGGCCGACGGCGCGTCACCGCTGCTGCTGGTGTCGGGGGCCTCCATCTCCTCCGGGTCCGGCTCGCCGACGTTGGTGTCGGTGTCCGCGGCGTCGCGGTCGCTGGACTCCGGGGCGTCGGGCTGCGGGGTGCTGCTGGGCTCCGGGCTGAGGCGCGCGAGGGCTTCGCGCACCTCGTCCTCGGAGAGGCGAACGGTGTCGTCCTGCTCCGGCGCCGGGTTCTCCTGATCCCACTTCGCGAGTCCGGCGACGGCCTGGTCGACGGCGGCTTGCAGGGGCGCGCGCTCCTCCCGCCGCTCCTCCGCGATCATCTCGCGGTCGTGCTTCTTGTACTTCTTCTTGTCGAGTTCGTCGGGGTCGATCTCCGGCTTCGCGTCGAGGTCGGTGATCCGGGCGACGATCTCCTCGAGTAGGTGAGACCGCTTGCGGGCGTGGTCGATCTGCGGGGTCAGGTCGGCGGCCGCGTGCGCGGACTGGAGCAGGGCTATCTGCTCGTCCAGCTCCGGCACCTTGGCCCGGTCTGACTCCTGCAACGCCGGCGCCTTGTCAAGAGCGTTGCCGAGGCGGGTGATCATGCCTGACCCGGCGCCCCTCTTCTGCAGGTCCTCCACGGTGCGCTCGAAGTCGGAGTGCCGCAGGTCGGGGAAGCCGACGTGCGCGAGCAGCTTGCCGTCCGCGTCGCGCTCCGTGCGGACACCGAAGTCCAGGCCGCGGAACTGCCCGAGGATGTGCCACTCGCTCAGGCCCTCGCGGTCGTGCGCCAGGAGGCGGGCGGTGATCTCCCGGTGCAGGGCCTTGCCGGCATCGGAGCGCTCGCCGTACGGGGAGCCGCCGAGGGTCATGCGGAACTGGTCGCCGGCCTCCTGGATGCGGGGCAGGGCCCGCTCGCGGCGCTGGATGCCGTCACGGGTGGCTTGGGACTCCTCGTGCAGTGCATCGAGGGCTTCCGCACGGCGGATGCGCTCGGCGGCCTCGTTGTGCTGGTCGATCTCCAGGTCCTTGAGGTGGCGGCGGGCCTTCATGAGCTGGCTCATGTAGGGGTTGCCGCCTATCTCGGCTTCCATGGTCTCGTAGTCGAACTCGGCGCCGTCGATCTCCTGGACGACGTCGCTGGAGTCGCCGTCCTCCGGCTCCGGCCGCTGGATGTCGATCAAGCCCTCGGCCTTGGCCGCGACAAAGCCAGCCTTCCAGCCGTCCATGGAGCCCTTGGTCGCGAAGATGTCGATCTCGACCTCGGGGTTCATGTTCCCGTAGCGCAGGACACGGCCGTTGCGCTGCTCCATCTGCGCCGCGCCCCAGTCGAGGTCGACATGCGAGAGGGAGATCATGCGGTCCTGGGCGTTCATGCCCGTGCCCGCGACGGCGCTGGAGCCGATCATGACCGCGATTTCGCCCTCACGGGCACGGCGGAACAGCTCCGTCATGTCCTCGGGCTTGCCGGACTTCTTGGCGTCCTGGACAAAGGCAATCTTGTCCTCGGGGACGCCGCCCGCGACCATGAGCCGCTTGAGTTCGGCGTAGGCGTCGAAATGGCCCTTGTTCTTGCCGCCCGGGACACCTTCGTTCAGGAAGATCATCTGGAGGGCGCCGGGGACGGGGTGGTCCTCGTCGCTGCCGTACGCGACCTTGTAGACCCGGTCCTTGTTGGCGTGGTACCGCTCGATGTGCCGGTCAGCGACGGCCTTGAGCTTGTTACCCGCCGGGGCGTTGGCGTCGATCAGCCGCGGGTCCAGAGCCACGCTGGTGCCCTCGTTGGACACCGCGAGCATGTTGTCCTCGTGGCGGTCGACCTCACCGTTATGGATGGCGCGGCCGCGGGCAACGAGCCCCTTGAGACGCTTCTTCTGGTCGGGTGTGCCGTCGACCATGATCAGGGTGGGGGCGCCGCCCTTGACCTTCGGCCGGGGAATGCCGACGTCGTCGGCGCGCTTGGTGTCCGCGACCAGGCCCCACATGGTCTTCATGGCGCGCTTGTTGTGGAACTCGGAGAACCGCTCCACCACGCGAAGGCCGGAGCCGTCGGGGGCGTTCTCGATGCGCAGGGTCTTGCGGCCGAAGGTGGCGGCCCACAGGTCCGGAGCACCCGCCTTGTAGGCGTCCAGTACCCACGGCGCCGCGAACTGGAGCATGGTGAACTGCTCGCTGATCGAGTTCGACAGCGGCGTGCCGGTGGCGAGCGTGATGGTGGCGCGGCCCCGGCGGCGGCGGTGCAGATCCGTGGTCTTCTGATGGAGGTCGACACCGCGGAGTGACGCCGGGTCGCCACCGGCCTCCTTCGAGCGGAAACCGACGCCCTTATACCGGTGGGCCTCGTCGACGACGAAGTAGTCGAAGCCGAGGTCGTCCCAGTACGTCTCGCCCGGCCGCCGCATCGGGGCGGCGTTCTTGTTGATGTTCTTCTGGAACGTCGCGATGCGCTGCTCGATCTTCGCGACGATGAACGGGTGGTTGGGGTTGCCGGCGTCCTCGTACTGGCGGTCAAGCTGCTCGCGCAGCGCCTCCAGCTCCCGGAACTCGTACTCGTCCTGAGCCTCCGGGCTCATCTTGATCGAGCCGAACGCCTCTTCGGAGAAGATGACCAGGTCCGGCTTGTTCGCGCGCAGCCACTCCAGCGTGCTGCCGCGCCGTTCGCCGGCCAGATCCGCCGAGGTGATCAGGTGGATATCGGCGTTCGGGTACAGGAACCGGGCCTCGTCCGCCCACTGCTTGGCCACGTGGTTGGGCACCACGGCCATGGGCTTCTCGATCTGCCCGGACGCCTTGAGTGCCTGGGTGCCCATGACGAGCGTTCCGGTCTTGCCGAGGCCCACCTCGTGGGCGAGGATCACGCCCCGCTCGTAAAGCATCCGGGCCGCGCCGGAGCGCTGCCAGGCGTGCGGGTTCCGGTCGGGGGTGAAGCCCTCGAGCGTGGGCGACATGCCCGCGTACGAACGGACGATGTGCCCGTTCATGATGCGGTTGTACGAGTCGGTGAGGACGCTCAGCCGCTCGGCGTTCGCCGTGGCGTACTTGGCGAACTCGGACCGCATCTGATCCGCCTTCTGCCGGATCAGACGTGAGGTCGCCTCGTCGACTTCCTTGCGCTTGTCGTCCTCATAGACGGTGAGCGAGCCGAAGCCGAGGATCGCGCGGGCAATCTCTACGGCGCTCTTCCCCCGGGTCCCCTTCTTCGGGTTGGCCGGGACGCCGTACATGAGGTTGTTGGCCTCGGGCACGCGGCCGGTGTTGAGAATCCAGCCGTACCGGTCGTCATGTGCGACACGGAGGGTGCGGTCGCCCAGGTACTCGCGCAGGAAGCCCTGCAGAAGCTCCGGAGGCGTCCAGTGGGCGCCCATCTCCGGGGTGAACTGGCCGATGGTCCGGTCCGGCGGCTGCACGGCCTCCAGCGCGGACACGTTTACCGCGTACGCCGGGTCCCGGTCGGCGGCCTTGCGTGCGGCGTCGAGCTTGTCGCGGACGGCCCCGGACAGGTAGGCGCTGGCCAGCTCCAGGCGGTCGGTCTCCGGATCGGTGAAGACCTCGTTGCCGAGGCGCTTCAACGCCTCTTGCGGGTCGGTGTCCAGGAGCCGCGCAACCTCGCCGAGGTCCACCTCGCCCTTGGCGGCGACGACCGCGGCCAGGGCCGCCTTCGGGTCGTCGGTCGAGGAGAGCGGCTGCCTGCGGGCGGCGGCGCGCTCGGTGAAGATGCGGGAGAGGACAGGCTCGCCCTTGACGGCGTCCCACCGCTCCAGGGCGAGGACCGCCGCGGCGTCCGGGTCGGCACGGAAGTAGCCCCACGCCGTGGGGCGGCCGCCCTTGGTGCGGTGCTGGCCGGGCTTGGACAGCGGCCCGTGCTCGGAGACGTAGGCGGCGTGCAGGTCCCGGAGCTGGGCGCGCAGGGCCTCGGCGCGCTCCTCCTCGTCGTTCTTCCGGTCCAGCTCGCGCAGCTCGGCGGCGATGTCGCGGAGCTGCATGAGGGAGCGGAGCTGGGCGGTGTTGCCGTCGCCGGGCTCCAGCAGGACCGGTTCGGCGCCGTTGACGTGCTGGTAGAACTGGCCGTCGTCGCCCTCGTATAGGCGGCCGGTCCAGTCGTTCGCGTGCTTCTCCCGGGCGGTCTGGAGCTGCACCGGGGGCCGGTTGTCGCCGTCAGGGTGCGGCTCGTAGCCGCGGCCGTCGGCCTCCGCCTTGGTGGCGATGTCGTCGAGCGCGGCGCGAAGCTGTTCGGCGGCCTTTGCCGGGTCGCCCTTGACGGTCACCTCGGGCCCGTACGGGCCGGACTGCGTGGTCAGCGTGCCGAGGATGTGCTCGGGGTGCTCGTCGAAGTAGGCGTTGATGTGGTGCGCGGTGCCGTTGATGTCCCGCTCGGGGGCGTCCAGCCATGACGTGTCGGTCGGCTCGGTGCCGTCCTCGCGGCGACGGAACACGAGGACGTCGGTGGTGACCCCGGTGCCGGCGTCGTTGAAGACGCCGGAGGGCAGGCGGACGGCGCCGACCAGGTCGCCGTACTTGGCCATCTGACGGCGGGCCTTGTCGCCCTTGGAGTCGAGCGTCTGGCGCGAGGTGATGACGGCGGTGATGCCGCCGGGCCGGACGAGGGCGATCTCCTTGGTGACGAAGCCGTTGTGCAAGCTCTCCGCCGGGTACCTCTTGTCATCGAACGGGACCCGAGCGAAGGGGACGTTGCCGATCGCGGCGTCAAAGGTGCCCGGCCGGGCGTCGGTCTCCGCGAAGGACTCGTTCAGGACGTTGGCGTGCGGGTAGATCGCCTGGGCGATCCGGGCCGTGGTCGGGTCCAACTCGACACCGGTCAGGCGCGCACCGTCCGGGGCGACGCCGAAGAACGTGCCCGCACCGGAACCGGCTTCGAGGACGTCACCGCGGTCGAAGCCGAACGCGCGAAGGCCCCCCCACATCGCCTCGGCGATGTGCTGCGGCGTGTAGTGCATGGACAGCACGCCGCGGGACGCCTGCCGGAACTCCACCGGCGTGAGCACGCGCTGCAGCTCGCTGCGGATGTCGCTGTACTCGGACCACCGCTCGTGGTCCTTGGCGAACTTGCCGTATCGGGTGCCGCCCTGCTGGTAGCGGGGCTCCTTCTCGTTCGGCTCGTTGGCGAAGAGGATGGGCACCGAGCCCCACCCGGACCAGCGGGCGAGGATGCGGCGCTCCTCGTCGGTGGCCGGCCGGTTCTCGGCCTCCACCTTCTTGAGGACACGGATGGCCTCGACGTTGGCGGCCGCACGCGCGCGGGCGCCCTTGGGCGCGTCGGCCGGGTCCGGCCGGAACCGCGCTACGCGTCGTACATCAGGTCCCTGATCTCCTGCAGGTGCTGCTCCATCGGCGTCTGCTCCGGCGCCTTCTCCGCCCCGGCCTCCGGCTCCGGCAGAAGCTCCGCCAGGACCATCGCCGTCGCGTCCGCCCGGATTTGCTTGTGCCGGCCGACCTGATCCTCGTACTCCGTCGGCTCCGGAACCGCCTTCTCCAGTGCCTCCTCGGCCACCAGAATCCGAGTCTCGATCTCCCTGGCCTTCGTCTTCACGAACGCCTCCGGATCGGTCATCGCCGCCCACTCCTGCGGCCGGTATGTCCGCCAGTGATCCCGAACCGTCGGGCTGTACATGCTCATCGTCGTCGCCTCCCAGCGCTGCACGGAGCGCGGCCTGCTGTGCCTCGATCTCCTCGCGGGAGATGACCTTCTGGTCGTCGTTCCCGCCATTGTTGCGGACTCCCTCGCGCATCGCCTCAATGCCGTGCAGAGCCACGTTGATAGACGCGAGCCGCGTCTTGGCCTTCTGCCGGTCGGAGCTGTCCGCGTCCCGGTCCGCGGCCCGTACAGACATCTCCCGGGACAGTTCCTCCGTCACCCGATGCAGCTCCGCGAGGAGACCCTCGGGAATGTGCAGGTTCCGGCCCTTGATGTGGTGACCCTTCTTGTTACTGGGCACCAAGGGGTTCACGCCGTCGTCCCAGCCGTACCGGTCCTGGAAGAGGCTGTAGAGGTACTGCCGCTCCTGGCTGGCGTCGGCGAGGCGGTCACGAAGACGCTCGTTCTGGTACAGCTCGACGAACATCTTCGGCACGAACACGCGGCGCTTTGTGCCCCAGGTCCGCTCACCGCGGGTCTCAGGGTCGTTGTCGTATGCCTGGACCACAGCAGCCAGAGCAGCGGCGCGCGAGGCGTATGCGCGGTCCCCGTGCCCCCAGCTGCGCTTGCCCCAGGTCCACCCGATCTCGCGCTCTGCGTATCCGTGCGTCTGGTCCCGATAGTCGACGTACGCGTAATCGCTCCGGCCGTCGATGCTGACCATGCCGTTGTCGTCGGGATTGTCGACACGCGCGACGAGCTGGTCGACTTCCGGCGTGGAGCTGCGCCTGTTCTGCTCAGCCTCCAGCGCGGCCATACGGTCCTTGCGGGCCGCCTTGACGTCGTCGGTCTCGTTGTACGACGAGCGGGCACGGCGAAGCTCGGTGTACTCCGCTGTCAGGGCCTCGTCGGTCAGGTTCTCGGGGGCGTCCCGATCGGTGATGGCCCGCCTTTCCCGCTCACGGCGCTCCCGCTTGACGTCCTCCATGCGGCCTTCGAGGACCCGCTGCGCCTCCGGTGGAGCCTTCCGAAAGTCCCGCCTGAGCAGGTCGTTGTACTCCTCGGACAGTTCTTCACCGGTGAGGTCCGCGACCGCCGGCCGGTCGGCGATCTTCTCGGCATGGCGGCGCTGCTGCTCGCCCACGATCGCGTCGTGCCGCGTCTGTAGGGCCTGGCGCATGGTGCGCTCGGCCTCGGCGTCATCGCCAGCGGCCTGGTGCATGCGGACCCGGTCGGCGACGCTCTTGCGTGCCTTGGCCAGGTCGTCCTCGGCCATGGTCGCCAGGTCGGTGTCTTCGTCGACGAGGGCATGCGAGCGGCGGCGGCGTTCGCTGTAGATCGCCCGCTCAACGTCGTTGGCGTCCTCCCCTCTGCGAGATCCGTACGTGCCGCGTTCCCGCTGTGACTCCTCGATGCGGGCGGCGATATCGGCGTCGCTGAGCGACGTTGCGTCTCGTGCCGCGGCTTCGTCCCGCTCCTGCCGACGGCGGTTCAGCTCTTCGTCGATCATCTCCATCTCGGAGCGCGCACGAATTCGGGTGGCCTCGGAGCGGGAGCGGTAGGACGTCGTAAACCGCTCATCCTTCATCTGCTTCAGGCGAGCGTCGTCCGCCGCGGCGATGGCTTTGCGCGGGGCCTCGGTTTCGTCGACGGCGTTGGCCGGGGCGCCTGGGGTGCCTGCGGCGGTCTCGTCGGTGATGTGGATGTTGCGGCCCTGACGGGCGAGCTTGGCCAGGACCTCCGAGATTCGTTCGTCCCGGGTGGCTTCGGTCATGTTCGACTGGGTCGAGTACGCCCCCATGGACGGGGCCCACTTGATGGCGCGGGTGGAGCCGACGGCGTCGTAATCCTGCTCGTTGCCCTTGATGGTGCCGCGGAAGACCATGACCCGCCTGGCGGGCTTGCCGTCCTTGCCCGGCTTCATCACCCACGCCGCGGTGATCCGGTCACGCTGGTTCGGGTTCTGGGCGGCGAGGTGTAGACGAGCCATCACTGCGGCGCCCTGTTTCGGGTACTGCGGCACGGGCACGGTGACGCCATTGATCTTGGCCTTCGGCGGGTAGCCGCGCTCGCTCGTCGCGGCGATCTGCGAGTCCGGGGCATAGAGAGTGATCGACCCGCCGTCGTTCACATAGTGGTAGCCGTCGACGCTCTCGACGGGCTCGGCGTCGCCCGGCAACACGTGCGCCTGTGGTCCCTCCGGTGTTCCCGGTGCCTGCGAAGAAGCGGTCGCCTCTGGGACGGCGCCCGTCGGCGCCGGAGTGCCCTGCGCTGTTCCCTCCGCGGCGTTGTCGCGCTGGAACCTCTCGGCGGCCGCGTCGATCACTTCGCTGACCGAACGGTTGTCGTCGGACAGCCAGGTCGCGACCCGGGTGTTGGGGTCCGACAGGTCGAGCGGCTTGCCGTCGTCCCCCATGGGGGCGTTCTCGGTGAAGGACTCGGCGAACGCCTGTGCATCTCGCTGGGTGGTCCACCGGCGGCGGAGCGGCGAACCGTTGCCGGTGGCGACCAGGTACCACTCCCCGTTCTGGTCCTGGCCGACGACGAACTGGCCGCGGCCGACGAGCTTGATCCGGTCGTTGCTGATCAGTCCTTCGAGGCGTCGCGCGGCACGCTGCTCGCGGAGACTGTCCGGGCCGAGGTCGTTGATCTGCTCGAGGTGCTGCTGCCAGTGGGCGCGTACGGCCTGGAGGGTGCTGAATCGCTGGCCGTTGCCGTCGCCCGGGGTGTCCGCGGGGAGCTGCGGCGCGGCCGCGGGCGCCGGGGTAGCGTCGAACTCCTTCCGGGCCCGCTGAATGGCACCCTGGATGTTCTCGCCCTTGGCGGAGCGCCAGTCGCGGGCGGCGTTGTCGAGCTGCGGGTCGGAGAAGTCGAACGGCTGGTTGAACTGGGTGAGCCGTCCGTTGACCGCGGTCTTGTCGAGGTGTTCGGCGAACCGCACGGCGTCCTCGGTGGTGCCGAAATCGCCGGCGGCGTCGACGCGCTGTCCGGTGCCGGTGGCCGTGAGGTAGAAGCGGCCGTTCCTCTCGTCACGGAGGATCGCGAGGCGGCCGGACGGAGTGGTCTGCAGGTCGTCGTCGTGCGCCACCGAGCGCAGGAAGGTCGCCATGTCAGGGCTCGTGCCGGGCTGCTCGGCGAGCTGTGTGAAGTGGCGGCGAACGGCGGCGGTGTCCGGGTGCCTGGCCCCAGCGGCGTGCTGCTGGTTCGGCAGGGCATCGACGGCGACCGGATGTGTGCCGTCCTCGGGCTCGTCCTGGTCGTCATCGTCGTCCGGGCCGTCGCCGTCGTCGTCGCCGATCGGGCGGCCCTTGTCGTCCTGCTCGTGCGGGCCGTTCGGGGTGTCCGGGTCACCGTCGTCGTCCCGGGCCACGCCGTTGCCGCGGCGCGAGTCCTGGTTGCGCCGCTCGTCCTCTTCGGCGACCTTGTTCTCGTCGTCGGTGGGCGCACTGCCGTCGGGGCGCGCGACCATGCTGACCCACTTGGCACTGGTGGTGTGCCGGCGGCCCTTGAATTCGTTGGGGCCGCTCTGGTCCTGGACGAGGATGCGGTCGTGTGGGAGTGCGCGGACGACGCGTGCGAGTTTGCCGCCCCACAACCTCACCGTTCCGCCGGTCTCGATGAAGCGGCCCTTGCTGTCCCGGGGGTGCAGGGCAGGGTTCCACGGCCGACGCGTGACCTTGACCTCGAGGTCGCGACTCAGGTCCTGCGACTCAGCCTGTGCAGTGGGGCGATTCAGCATGGCGCGGACCATGCACAGTGCGGGTGGCTAGCGTCGCGCGCTGAGATTCCGCCGGAGAGGCGTCCGGCCCGCGAGGGCGCGGGCCGGACGGGGCTCGGCCGAGGAGAAACCAACGGTGAGGCTGGTGTTTCGACTTTCGTCAGGTCCGCGATGGGGCCGCGCTCACGCGCGGAGGGTGGTGCGGTTGGACCTTGAAGTGCGGGTTTTCGTATTCCGCCATGGGGCCTCGGTCGAGCAGCTGACCACTACGCCACGGCGGTCTGACAGAGGCGTGGCTTCCGCGAGATCACATCGTTTCGGTGAGTATGTGGATGGCGAACCAGCCGGAGAACCCCAACCACCCGACGGCGAAGGCGGCTCTGCCGACCTTGCTGGTTCGGGTGCGGAACAGGCGGCGGAAGTTCTCGGACAGGGTGTCGCCGTCGCGCTTGTTGGCCAGGGCTATGCCCTCGGCTACGGCGAAGATGGCGGTCCAGGCGATCCAGACGTACGGCCACATGGCTGGTCACTCCTCGGGGTCGGTGGTGTAGTGCAGGCGGCAGCGGCAGTTGATCGTGAGAGCGATGGGGGCGAAGGGGTCGCCGGGGTAGCGGAGGCTGGCGCCGTCGACGGTGTACGGGGCGCCGACGGGCAACGTCTTGCCGTGGAGAGCCTTGTGAGCGGGCCGTACGCGGTCGTCTCCGCGGGTCACCCAGGTCCGGACGACATCGGAGCCGGCGTGCTCTGCGGCAGCGTCGGCGGCGCCGTTGATGGTCGCCACGGCGCAGGCTTCGGCCAGCCGTGCCACCAGGCTGGGGGCCGCGGAGCGGTAGCAGAAGGCGACCGCGTTCTCGAGGTCGCTGATCGTCGGTACGCCATGCTGCGCGTCGAACAGGGCGGTGGCCAGTTCGCGGAGGAACGCCGTCATGGCCTCGCCGGCGTACGACGCGGTGACGATGGCGGCCGCGGCCGCAGACGGCGGAACCTCGTCCGTGCCGGTGAGGGCCTGGCCGACGTTGCGGGCGGTGGCGATGGCGGCCTTTTGCAGGATCGGGGTCAGGGTCTGGCTGGTCTCCTCGGCCCAGCGGGCGGCGCTGACGACGCGGTCCTGGTCGAGGTCGGCGTCGACGCGGCGCACGTCGTCGTCGCTCTCGGGCTCCCAATACCGCGTGTACTTGCGGATCTTTGGGGCGCGGAGCCGGGCGAGTACGACGCCTTCCTGCCGTGCGAGGAGCGCGGTGATAGATGCGGCCACGGCCATGGAGAGGGCGTCGAAGTCGTCGTCGGTGACCTCGTATCCATCGTTCTTGGGCAGGGCCTTGGTCTCGATCGAGGTGCGGGCGGCGTCGACGTCCTCGGCGGCGTCTCCGGGCGGGGTGGTGTTCTGAGTGCTGCGGGCGCGGTCGACGTCAGCGGCCGCGTCACCGGGGCCGCTGACGGTGGTGGCGCGGGCCGCGGTGACGGCGTCGGTGGCCGTCGAACTGGTAGGCAGGGTGAGGGAGGCGCCCTGGTCCCGTGCGGCGACAACGTCCGCGGCGGCGCTCGAGCCAGCCTCCAGAGCGCGGGCGGCGGCGACGTCGGCGGCCGCGACCTCGGGAGCGGTGCCCGGGGGGAGCAGGGCCCCGGTAGGCGCGGCGCCGGGCGTGCCCGCGGCGGCTTGGTCGGGGCCGAGGCCCAGCGCGGTGGCGTCTCGGTCGTTGGCGGGCACGGGAGCCTTCTGCGGGGAGATCCACAAGGCCCGGGACTGCGGGACGTTGAACGCCGGCCGCCCTGCGATCTCCCGGTACTCGTCGATCGTGATGAGCCCGGCTTCCCACTCCTTGCGGGCTTCCTCGCGAGCTTGGCGGCGGGGGAACTCCAGCGCCTGAACGCTGGAGGTGTCGAAGCGAACGGTCCACTCGTCATCGAGGTCCGGGTCGAACCCGGAGGCGATCAGGTTGAGGTGGGGCAGCTCCGTGTGGTCCCAGAAGTTGTATTCCTCGCGGTCGGCGTTCGCGTAGGTCCGCTCGCTGGCGTTGCCGACGATGCTCTCGGGGACGCCGAACGCGGCCAGGATCTCGCCCTTGGCGGTGCTGGACAGCGTCTCGTAGGCCATCTCGCGGGGGCGGGCGGAGGTGTCGACATAGGTGACGCCGCCGGGACCGGTGCCGACGAGGGTGAGCTGGCCGGCGTTGTGCGCGCCGGGGGCCAGTCGCTTCTGGATGCGGTCGACTTCGCGCTGGTCGACGCCGTCCAGGTCGATTCCGACGATCCCGCCCGGTCTACCGTCATTGTCAATAAAACTGATGTTGTATGTGCGGGCCTTGACGTCCAGGTCGATGGACAGACCCGCCGCTTCGAGCGGGGTGACGCCACAGACCGGGTCGATGGGGTGGGGGTCTCTGATCCAGATGACGTGCTTGGGCAGCAGCTCCCGGACGTGGCCGCTGTAGTCCGTGAACTCGAAGTGCTTCACGTAGTCGGCGTTGCGGTCGTCGGGGATGATCTGGACGCGGTCCGGGGGAAGCAGGTCGAGGCGTACGAGGGTGCCGCCGCGGCTGTAGGTCTTCTCGATGAAGACACCCTTCTTCGACAGAAGGAGCTGTGCGCTCAGCCGCTTCTTGAAGACGTCACCCGTCTCCAGCGGATTGGCCTTCTTATTGAGCAGCTTCAACAGCGGGTGGCTGTCGAGGGTCTCCTCGAAGCGGCGCTCATCACCGCCGCGGCCGATCTGGATCGGGAGGGTGCTTACGTGCTTGCTGATCGCCTCGATGGACTTGAAGGTCCAGATGGAACGCTCGTAGCCCTCGACGATGACGCGTTCCATGTCCCAGCCGTCCGCGCGGCCGGGCGTGCCCCACACGTTTGTGACGCCGGCGTACGTCATCGATACGTACGCGTTGCCCGCGAGCAGGTCCTTCGTCTCGGCGGGCGGCGGTGGAGGGGCGGTTGAGCGGGGGACGAGGAGACCCCGGAGCGCAGGGAGGAACTGGCGGGGCATCAGGCGGCCCCCTCGGCCCCGTGCTCGTGGGAGGTGAGCCAAAGGCCGACGAGGACGACCGGGAGGAAGACGCCGATCCAGCCCAGTGGGATGCAGAGGGCGAACGCGCAGCCGGTAAGGCCGCCGTACCCGGTGATGCAGACGGCAACGCGGGCGATGTGAGCCCAGCGGGCTGCGTTTGGCTTCGGACGCATGAGCACGCCCGTGGTGAGGAGTCCGGCCATCGCGGCGGAGAGTCCGGCAGCCCAGTGGAGTGCGCTCAACGCCGCGAGGACGCCGAGCAGGCCGGACGAGGTGAGGAACAGGCCGGCGGCTTCACGCGCGAGCGCCCATGAGGTTCGCTGAGTAGTCACGCCGCGCACAGTGGACAGCGGGCGGCGTTAGTGTCGCGTGGTCAGCGCGGGGGCCGGGACACCCCTCCGACGTACGCCTCGATGCCGCGGCGCTGGATGCGGCCGCCGGGGACGACCCGAGCGTTGGTGGGCGGGACGGGGATCTTCCGTTTGGCGCGGGTGCTCTGGTCTCCGCCGATCAGATGCCGGTTGTCGATCTTTGCTGAGCAGTCCTGGCCGGTGACCTCGTCGTACGGGCGTCGGCATCCCTTGCAGTAGACCTCGAGCGCGTCGATGCGCTGTCCCTCGGCGGCCTTGAAGCTGCCGCGGTAGTCAGCCATCTTCGCGATCTTCGGTATGACCTCGATCTCCGCGGCCACGACCCAGACGTGGGAGACGTCGGGCTTCTCCTCCTCGGCCGGAGGCGCGGGAGGGCCTTCGGAGTCGGACACGGGAGGAGCGTTCTCCGGGGTGAGCCAGGAGACCAGAGACTCCTGCAGGTGCGACCTGCCGGTCTCGGATGCAAGGGGAGTTGTCGCGGTAGCCACCGTTCCTCCGGATCGCTGTGGGGGTTGACGTAAGGGCCAATCCCCTTCACACCCCAAACGTCAACGGTCGCGTTCTGTTACACCTAAGAGGACACCGGTTCCATTGCCCGTGAACTCCGCCAACCCGTTCAGTTGGGAAGTTGAGAGGTCCGGTTCCGGGTTCTGCTACGGGTTTCTGCGTTGCTGAGTCTCCTTTTCTGATGGTGTCGCTTCGTAGACGTTGCGTGCGCCCCTGGGGGCCATGTCTGCCGTCGATCTTGGCCCTTGGGGCTGGGGGGCGGTTGGCGTCTCGCGCGCCTTTCAGAGCACTACTCTGGGGGACATGTCAGACACGATCCGAGTCCGCTTTGCCCCCTCCCCGACTGGAATGTTCCACGTCGGAGGAGCACGCTCCGCCCTCTTCAACTGGGCCGTCGCCCGACAGCAAGCGGACGGCAAGTTCGTGCTGCGCATCGAGGACACCGACGAGGCCCGGAATCGGCCAGAGTGGGTGAGCGGCATCTTGAGTGCCCTGTCCGCCATCCACATCAACGAGTCGGACCCTGCTTTCGAGGGGCCGTACTTCCAGTCCCACAACATCGCGGGACAGAAGGAAGCGACGATCCGGCTGTACCGCGAGGGCAAGGCGTACTACTGCGATTGCACCCGCGAGGAGCTGGTCAAGCGCACCGGCTCTCAGCACCTGGGGTACGACGGATTCTGTCGGGACCGGGGCCTGGAGTACGAGGAAGGACGGGCGCTGCGGTTCCGCACGCCGGACACGGGCGTGACGGTCGTGAGTGATGTGGTGCGCGGTGCCACGGAGTTCCCGAACAACGCCATCGAGGACTTCGTCATCGCGCGAGGCAACGGCAACCCTGTGTTCGTGCTGGCAAACGCTGTGGACGACATCCGAGAAGGCATCACGCACGTCATCCGTGGCGAGGAGCACCTGTCGAACACGCCCAAGCAGCAGTTGCTCTGGGAGGCGTTCGACGCCGAACCGCCCGTATGGGCGCACCTTCCCGTGATCGTCAACGAGAAGCGCCAGAAGTTGTCGAAGCGGCGCGACAAGGTCGCGCTTGAGGACTACCTCGCCGAGGGCTATCTGCCGGACACGCTGACGAACTACCTGATGTTGCTCGGGTGGGGGCCCGGTTCCGATGTGGAGATCCGACCGTACGCCGAGCTGGAGAAGCTGTTCCGGCTGGAGGACGTGAACAAGTCCTCGGCGTTCTTCGACGTGAAGAAGCTCGCGGCCTTCAACGGGGAGTACATCCGTGCGCTGCCGCTGGAGGGCTTCATCCGGGCGTGCCACCGGTGGCTGGAGGCGCCCCATGCCCCCTGGGCGCCGGATCAGTACGACGAGGCGAAGTTCCGGGCCGTCGCCGAGCTGGCGCAGACCCGGATCGCGGTACTCAGCGAGATCACGAAGTACGTCGACTGGCTGTTCCTCGACGGGGCACCGTATGACGAAGCGTCGTGGGCGAAGGCGATGAAGGGCGGCGCGAGGGACATCCTGGCGTCCACCCGTACACGGTGGGCCGCCGGTGAGTGGACTGCGGAGGCCCTGAAGGAGGGCCTGGAGGCTGCTGCGGCGGAGCACGGTCTGAAGCTGGGCAAGGCACAGGCGCCAGTCAGGGTTGCCGTCACCGGCCGTACCGTCGGCCTGCCGCTGTTCGAGTCCGTGGAGGTATTGGGCCGAGATAGGACGCTGGACCGCATTGACACCGCGGTCGGCAAGCTCGTCGCGGAGTGACGACCGAGGCGGGCCCGGTACACGACCGAGCCCGCCTCCGGGGTGGTGACTGCTGATCTGTGTGCGTGGGCTATCGGAGGGCGCGCCCACGCTGCATGTGCTTGCACCTAACGCCGCGCTCGACATCCCGGAGCGACGGCACACGGGGCTGTCCGCATATGGTGCACACGCAGTCCCAGTCAGCGGACCGCGTCCCTGGGTAGGGCACCCGCGGTTCGTAGCCCGCAGCGCGCAGCGCCTCCACAGCTGCCCGCCCTTCTTCCGTGGGCTCGATGGGAAGCGGCTGCACCGGCCGGGGAGACGGCCGTGGTTCCTGGCGCGGAGGGAGGCTGGAGATCTCGGTGCGGCCCCCGATCAGATCTCCGAGGCTTATCCACCGCCTCGGCTGCGTGGGTGGGGTCATGACGGATGTGCCTTTCTGGCTCGCAGCTATCGGAGGTCCACCAGCCGGTGGGCCGTGTCGGCGGGCGCCGCCGGCATCGACCACAGCGGGCAGATCGGGATCGTCTTCTGGTCACACTCGGAGCTGACGAGGGTGCGTTGGAGGTGGTCGTACGCCGCGCAGCCACCACCGCACACCGAGGCGTGGGAGCAGGACCGGCATCCGGGAGCCACCTTGCTGACCAAGGTCAGCTCGTTGGTGTTCTTCACCAGGCGGGGCACGATGCCGCCGTTGCGCCAGGTCCCGTAGTGCAGGTCCGTGTCGAAGAACGCGGAACAGATGTAGACCCGGTTGTCGGGGAAGATCGCCAAGCGTTCGAGGTTGCGGGCGGTGCAACCGCCGTATCCCTGGGCGCTGATGGCGGAGAGCTGGTCGGGGGTGGCGAAACTCGGCGGGTAGAAGACGCGCACCCGGCGGCCGGCGGAGTGCCGGCGGATGTCCTGGCACAGTTCCATCCACTCGGCGGGCGGGATCTGGAAGTGCGGCTTGTCCTTCCCGAGGCCGGTGGGGGTGAAGTAGTGGAAGGACAGCATCTCCAGGCCGATCCGGTCGGCAAGGTCGATCGCGTCGAACACGTCATCGCGGTTGTCGGTGGTGACGGTGAAGATCGCGCGGGTCTGGAACCCGGCGGCGATGGCCCGCTCCATGCTGCGCAGGAGCGGGTTCCAGGTGTTCGTGCCGCGCATGGCCTCGTGCGTCTCGCGGCGGGCGCCGTCCATCGAGAACGAGAACGAGTCGAGGCGGTCGTCCAGCACCGGCCAAACCTTCGGGGGGATCAGCCCGTTGGAGGTGATGACGGTCTTGTAGCCCTGGCGTTTGCACACGTCGAGGATGGCGTCCAGCTCAGGGTGCGTGGTGGGCTCGCCGCCCAGGAGGTAGACCTTGTACTGGCCGTATAAGACGCGGAGGCCGGACAGGATCTCCTCGACCTTGGCGGGGCTCATGCGGATCTCGTTGTCGAGCCGGTCGCCCATGTAACAGTGTTGGCAGCGCAGTGTGCAGCGGTGGGTGATGTAGAGGAACAGGAACGGTTCCTTGGCCGCGGTGGCGTGGGGCGTGCCGGCCTGAAGAGTGTCGGTGTCGGTCATGGTGTCGCCTTCCGCTATCGCAGGGTGTGCAGGGAGTCGGCAGGCCGGGCGCCCCAGGCGGACACGGTCCACAGGATGCACAGCGGAGTGATCTCGCGGTCGCAGGAGTAGAACCCGTCCTGCTGGTAGGCGGGGAGCTGCGAGTAAGCGGGACAACCGCCGCCGCAGGTACCGGTCTTCGGGCATCCGGTGCACACCGGGTCGGCGCTGAGGTAGCTGTTCAGCTCGTTGTCGGGCGACGGGTTGAGGACCAGACGGCCGTTCTCGAACCGCGCGAAGTGCCGGTCGTCATCCATGAAGACGGGGCAGGCGTAGACCGTGCCGTCCGGGTAGACGTGCGGCCGGTCCAGGGTGCGGGCCGGGCAGCCGGGGTAGCCGCGGTCCGCCCAGTAAGCCTGTTCCTCGGCGGGAACCCAGCTGGGCGGGTAGTAGACGGCGAGGCGGGGCTCGGGCGGGTGTGCCTCGATCTGGGCGCAGAAGTCCATCCACTCGCTCGGGCTGAGGGGCTGGAGGAACCGTGCGCCGTTGCCGGTCTTGCCGAGGTTGTGGAAGGACAGGGTGTGCGCGCCGAGCTCGGCGAGGAACGGGATCAGGTCCAGGGCGCCGGCGGCGTTCGTCTGGGAGACCGTGCACATCACCCGGACCTGGTAGCCGCGGCGGCGGGCCTCGGCGATCCGGTCGGTGACCTTGTCGAAGTTGTGCGGGTTGCCGCGGATCTTGCGGTGCAGGACGGGGTCGGCGGACTCCAGGGAGAAGTTGAAAGAGCCAAGCGACTCCGGGGGGATCTGGTCGAAGACGTGGTCCTCGAAGTCGCCGTTGCTGGAGATGGTGACGGTGTACCCCCGATCCCCGGCCTCGCGGACGATCTGCGGGAGCTGCGGGTGCAGGGTGGGTTCGCCGCCCAGGATGTACAGCTTGTCGTGCCCGCCGGTGATCTTGAAGTAGTCCATGATCTCGAGGGCCTGTTGGACGGTCATGCTGTTCGCCTCGTTGAGGCGGGTGTTGCCGACGTAGCAGGTTTTGCAGCGCAGGCCGCACGCGGTGGTCGGGTAGAGGAAGACGAAGCGCTCGCGCGGCTGGGTGTAGATCGGGGCGCGGATGCCGGCCGTGGGCATCCCGAGGTCGACTGCGGTCATGAGGAGGTCTCCAGGGAGGTCGAGAAGGCGAGGCACTGCGCGGCGAAGATCCGGCGCGCCGTGCCCTCGGAGAAGGGGATGGGGCACACGTGCGGGCTAACGGGCGCCATGGTGACCGGCGTTTCGATGTCGAGCCGTCCGGCGCGCTGGACCAGCCCGGCCCCGAACCAGCGCTCCAGCCCGACGCCGACGGGGGTCTCGGTCCACCGCGGCGTCCCCTCGCGCTCGGCCCACGTCTGGGCGAGGCTTGCTTGCTGACTGCCCTCGGGGAGTGTCAGGTGCTTCTTGTGTTCCTGGACGCGGGGCATCGGCCACTGGGCGAAGTACGCAGAAGCCCTCTTCTCCAGCGCGGGCAGGACCTCGACGTGGTCGAGGACGTGGAGCTTGGGGTCCTCGAGGAACTTGAAGACCACGTCGCCCTTGCGGAAGACCGACAGGGGGCAGTCGGCCTGGTAGCAGGCAGACCGCTGGATGGCGGGTACCGCCTCGATAGCCTGCTCAGTGAAGGTGAGCAGCGTGTCCAGGCTCGCCATGTCGAAGACCTCGCCGCAGTGGTCGAAGTCCAGACCGGCGTCATGGTGGAGGGCACGCAGGGCCAGGGCAAACGCGGTCTCGGAGGGCCGGTCGCTGTGCTTGAGCAGCACGAAGATGTCGATGTCGCTCGTGGGTTTGGCCGCCTGGCGGGCGTACGAGCCGCCGACGAAGGCCACGGCCAGGTTGTCGCCGAAGTGCTGCTCGGCGAGGCGTACGGAGCGTTCGGTGGTGGTCAGGGTCACGTGCTGCCTCCGAGAGGGACGGGGACGGTGGTGGTGGCAAGGACGTGGTCGGCCGCGGCCAATCCGGCGACGGCGGCCTGGAGGATGCCTTGGGCGAGCCCGGTGCAGTCCCCCGCGGCGTACAGGCCGGGGAACGAGGTCTCCATGTGCTCGGAAAGGGCCAGCTCGTCCCAGAGGCTTTCCAGCTCCAGGCCGATCACGGCGATCCGCTCCGCTTGGTCGGCTTCGAGCGGGTGCCCGGCGAAGACGGGCATCAGTTCCTCGAACACGGCGCGCATGGCGGTGTGGACGGCGTTCGGGAGGATCGCTGCGAGGTTGGCGACCTGGTAGTCAGAGAGGGAGGGCGCGTGCCCAGCACGCTGGGCGAAGTCCTCCAGGCTGCTGCAGGTGAGCTGCTTGTCGCGCCAGTCGGGGTACCACTGGAGTACGGGTTTGCCCGGCCGGTCGCTGCGCAACGACCGGTAGGGGCGCAGCAGGTATTCCTCCACCCATTCGGCGCTCCGGGGGCTGCCGTGCTCATCGCGGAGCTGGGCCAGGAGCGCGAAGTTTCCGAGCTGGGAGGTACCGGCTTCGGGGATGACATGCCCGTCGAGGAGGGTGTGGTCGCCGTAGTCGGTGAACTTGATGCGCCCGCCGCCGGGGCCGGCGCAGAAGCAGAACGTCTTCACCTTCACGCCGTGGCGTACGAGCGTGGTTTTGAAGTCGTCGTGGACGAGGGCTCCGCGGCGCAGGAGCCCGAGGGGCGCCTCGAATCGCAGCCCGACCGAGGGGGTGGGGGCGGTGTGGGCGAGGCCGAGCCGCCGGATCTGGGTAGCCCACCAGCGTTGCCCGCGCCGGCCGACAGCGGACACGACGTAGCGCGCGGCGACCTGCTCATCTACCCCGGGAGCCTGGAGGCGGGCGATGAAGCCCGCCTGGTCATCCGGCTGGAGTTCGGTGACCTCTACACCGAGGCGTAAGGTCACCCGCTCAGTGCGAGCCAGCCGGGCGTGCAAGCGGTTGATCACGACGCGGACCTGGTCGGAGTTGAGCGAGGCGACGGGGTAGTCCTTGACAGCGAGAGCCGTGCTGTGGGCCAGGGCTCGCCGGAACGTCGGCCAGGCGACCCCGCACATCCGCTCCAGGACCTCGTCGGTAAGTGCGTCGGCCCGCTCGGCGCCCAGGAGTTCCGCCAGACGCCGCCCGCTGGGAAAGCGAGAGAGCTTCACGCCGTCGCCGTAGTGGATGGAACCGCCGAAGCCCGAGATCACGTTGCAGATGCCGCGGCATCCATGGCACGACTTTCCCCGGTCCACCGGACAGATGCGACTGGTGTGAACGCGGCCGGCGTCCACCAACAGCACCCGGGCCCCGCCCTGCGCGAGCCGGTCAGCCGCGAGCATCCCCGCGGGGCCAGCCCCAATCACCAGTACGTCGGCAGCAGTTCGCGACGTCATACCCGCACCTCGGCATTCTCGGCGATCCACTGGCGTGCCATGGCCGCGCTCTCGCTCAGGCCCCGGTTGGCGTCAGCGAGAATCTGTAGGACATCGGGGTCGTACAGGTGGCTGTAGCCGTCCGTTCGCTCCTCCAGAGCCGGGGTTCCACACAGGTCCACGATCCGGCCGGCCAGCGGCCCGAGGGCGGCGTCCCGGACCTGTTCCTGGTAGTCAGCGTGCAGGTTGGTGGTGGCGATCACGGTGTCGTACGGGCCACCATCGAGCGCGCGCTCCAGACCGGGCCGACCGCCCACCACCGTGACGTTGCCGAGCCCGCCGACCAGCCGCCGCAGCTTGCGCGGCCCGCGCGTCATCATCACCACGCGCTCGTATCCCTCCGGAGGCGCAGCAGCGACCGCTCGGGCGAGCATCCCGCCGCCGATGACGAGCAGCTGCATCGGCTGCCGCGCTCGCTCTTCGAGCAACAGGGTCGGCAGATCGCTGTAGTCGGCGACGGGGGCGACCAGATCGAAGCGCTCGCGGGCGCGGGCCGCCAGAGTGAGCGCTTTGCGGCTGACTTCGTAGATCGGGTGGGTCGGATAGAGGCGAGCCGCGGCGTTCTGGACCTGCACCTGGATGAGACGTTCCCCAGGGATGAGCGAGCGGGTGCCGGCCGCGATCTGCGCAAGCCGAGTCAGGGCCGCCCGGTGCCCGGTGGTGCTGGCCTGCCCCAGCAGCGCAAGGGCTGAGGGGATCAGTTCTGCGGCGGCATACCACTCGACGCGCTGGCAGGTGTGCAGAAGCAGGGCCGCTGACGAGAATGGCGGCGGAGAGGCGCACAGCGCCTGATGAGCCGTGCCCAGGTCCGTGAGGGAATGCGTGCTGTCGTCTGCGAAGACACAGGTGATGGGCTGCATGAGCGGTCCCCTTCCATTTCCACTTGTCGCGCGTGGGGAGGAGCCAGGCCCCTCCCCACGCGACCCTTCCGGCGCCGATCCTTCGTCCAAGCGCGGCTGCCGGGGAGTGCGCCCGCCCGCCAACCGGCACCGGTCAGGTATCAGGGCGTTCGGGCAGTCGAGCGGGGCCGGCCGCTTGTTTGGCGGCCGGGGCGCTTCTCAGGCGCCACCTCCTCCGGGATCGGGACGTCTCATGCACGGGCACGACGGTCCTGACGTTGGCCGGAAGGAAGCCCCCAGTCTCGGTGGCCGCGGACCGGTTGCGAACGGCCGCGGCGGGGGTCTAAAGGTCAGGCGTCTTCGGGCTTGTCCTTCTGCTCCTTCTGCCGGGACTTGTACGCGGCGTTCATGTACGCGTGGAAGTCCTCCCCGGCCCTGTCGCCCGATGCCTCCTGCTCACGGAAGCCTCCGAATCGGGCCCAGTACTTTCGGCAGTGCTCTCGACCCATGAGGTACTCGGCCATGGAAGAGAGCCGCTGCCCGCGGGCGATGCCCAGACGGTGGCGCAGACCGAGGGCAGCGATCTGCTGGTTGGCAGTCAGGAGTTCCACGTACTGCTCGGGGGTTAGGTCCTCCTCCTCGGGGTCATGGGCCTCGGGAATCCACAACGCGGCGAGGTGGGGGTTGCTGGTCAGGTGGGTCAGGTAGTCCTGGTGGATGCGAGCCACGGCGATATCGAGGTGCTGGCGGTGGTGCCGTTCCCTTTGTGCGATCTGGACGGCTCCAACGGCGGCGAGACCGAGGATGGCGGCGTGCGAGATCTTCATTGGGTGCCTTTCGCTGTGATGAGCGCCTGCGCCTGGGCGACCAGTTCGATGGCGCGGAGCAGGCTCTGTACAAGGCGGGCCAAATTCTGTGCCCGTTGCGCGGCCGACCGCGGGGAAGCGCTCCCCGCCAGCGGCTGGAGGTAAAGACGCCGGGACGCCTCGCCGAGCGTGGCCTGCGCCCTGGCGGCCGCCTCCGAGTCGGCAAGGATGTCGAGACACTGGGTGCGCAGGTCTTCGACGATGCCCCGGCCGTACCTGGTGAACTCCTCGGCCATGCTCAGCGCGTCTTCGACCGCAGGGAGACCGGCGCCGTGCAAATCCCAGGACAGCGCCGTCTCGACAAGGGCCAGGACCTCGTCCGTGCCGAGGGCCTTGGTCGTCAGCGCAGCCATTTGGTCACCTGGTCCGCGGTCAGGATCTGGTACGTCCACGCCTGCGTGATGGCGTGCGCGCGGTTCCGAGCTTGCAGATTGGCCAGCAGCTCACGGCCGTTCCGACGGATGACATCGACCTCCCGTTCGAGAGCGGTGGCCATCTGCATGGCCGTCATCTCGCGTGCGATGAGCGGCACAAGGTCACGCTGTTCACGGGGCAGATACAGCGCCGCGGGGTCCAGCAGCTTCGGCCGGTCGATGGACGCGGTGGCGTAAGCAATAGCGAGCGCGGCCGCCGTCTCGCTCACGCCGTTCAGCTTCCGCTTCGCGAGCTTGAGGTAGCCCGCGGCCGTGCCCTCTCGGATCTTGAGGCTCTGCGCGACCGCGGCGAGCATGCTGCCGTCGGCCAGCCCCTCAAGGACCTGTCGCTCCCGGGGAGCCAGGATGACCTTCGCTATGGTCCTGGTCATCAGACCGCCTCCACCTTTGCGCGGCGCCACGCCGGGGCGATGGCCTGCCCGCCCGGCAGTTCACGGCGGGTCTCCTGGGCTGCGACGTGTGAGCGGGCCAGCATTCTGGCGATACCTGCGGAAATGGCCAGATCGGGCAGCTCCTTTTGGAGCCAGTCGTACTGGCCAGCCGGATTCAGGTCGATCAACCACCAACGACCGCTGGTGTCTACGAGCAGATCGATCGCCGCGAAGGACAGGCCGTAGTGGTCCAGGAGGTCGGTCACGCCCCTGCGCACTGCCTTCGGAATGCATGTATGGCGGTAGGTGAGGGCGTCGTAGTCACTGCGGAAATCGGCCTGTGCGGCGGGGCTGTGCGCGTCGATGCGGGCCGCATACATGTCCGCGCCAACGACGACCAGCCGAACTTCAAACTCCTTGGTGATGGCGCGCTGGAGCTGGTGGGCGCTCAGACCGATTGAATCGTCGACGGCTTCCACACGGCTTGTGTGGAAGGACCGGTAACTTCTGTGATCGACGAGCGCGGGGCTGACCAACGACTTGCACACGGCCCCGCTGGGCGTGGCGGACAGGAAGTCGCCGGCGCCAGTGGGATCGTTGCCGATCCAAGTCGCAGGCACGCCCAGTCCGCAGCGGGCTGCCTGGGCCAGAACCTCTGCCTTGAGCTGGGCGGCCCGGGTTGCGGCGGGGTGGTTGACATGCACACAGTTCAGCGCTGCCAGCACCCCGACGAGCCCGGCAGCCGATTCACGCTGAATCCACGTCGTCTCGGCCTCCGACAAGCCATCCGAGGCGATCCGTGGTGTGCCGGGGTGCCACCACAGCACGGCGCCGATGTCCTCCAGCGCCACCGTGTGGCCGCGGTTCTTCAGCGTGCCAGTCCACGTATCGCCGTCGAACATCCCGTCCAGCCGCACGTGGTGGGGAAAGTCGGCCAGGTCGAGACGAAGGACCGGCACGTCCAAGTTGGCCAGTTCGAGAACGATCCGGTCGGCAGTCCCGTTGTCGTCCTGGGTGACCAGACAGACCGGGTGGCCCTGCCCGGCCGCCTGCCTCGCGGTGGGCGCTGCTACCACAGGTCTGCCGTCCCGGGGAAAACGTCCATCATCTCGACCTCAGTGGCACTCGTCATGCCACCACAGGTCTTGCTCCGCTCGAAGGCGTCGGCGACGCGCGGCGTGCCGTCCGCTCGGACGGTCAGTTGCAAGTCGGAGTCGAAGCGCTCACTGGAAGGGGGTGTGGACGTCGGGACGTCCGTCGGGCCGGTGAAGAGATGCAGAGCAAACGGGGCGTGGGTGGCCGTTGCCACGAGGGTCTCCTTGCCTCGGATGGAACAGATGGGGTGTGGTCGGCGCGAGAGGGAGGGGCATGCCTCGACAGCGGCCGGTGGTTGCGCAGATACGGCGTCCCACAGAACTCCTTGGGTAGTCGGACATCGCAGTGCCGATGACCTCAAGAAGGTGCAGTTAACAGACCAGCCCTGCTCCGGGTGATGCGCCGTGATGTGCGCGGCCTCCCGATCGGAAGACTCGGGCGGCGGACACTGGGGCTGCTGCTCGCACATGATGATCTGCGGAATCGGGATGCAGTGACGTCTTCGAGAGGTGCGGGGTTGTCGCTGCCGGCCGACCCGCTTCAGGGCAGGTTGTGGCGGGCCGGCCGGCAGCGCCGGGCACCCAGGGGGCAGAGGGTGCCGGTCTGTTCCCTCGCGAGTGCCGGCCGTCCGACCACCCGGAGGATTCGAGGTGGCGGTTCCGCCGCAGGCGACGACGGAACCGCTGACCTTCGTCATGCGGCCGCATCCAACGGTTCAGCCTGCGCGGGTTCGTCGTCGAGCGCGTGCTCTGCCCCTGACTCGCGGGCGTATCGGCGGCGAATAGCCTCTTGTGCGGTGGCAAAGGGGGGTAGGCCGAGCCTGGCGCGGCGCTCATCGAGGTGCTGCGCGTCATGAACAGGCAGCAGCTCAACGCTGGTGGCGCTGATGCGGTACTGGGTGCCGTAGGTCTGGGCATGGCCGGCGTTGACGCGGCACCGGTCGAACAGGTGCGCCCACTGCCGACTGGTCGCCTCGCCGCTTTCCACCGCGGCGGCGATCAAACGCAGTGCCGAGCGCTGGAAATCAGGGTCGGTATCGGCATGCAGGGCGATCCGCGCTGCGGCATCGGCGCCCTCCGCGCCGACCATGCTCCGGCCGGGCCATCCGTGATCCCCTATAACTCGGCGGAGAACTTGAGCGTTTGCGTGGTCGCTGTGCCGACCCATACCGATCTCGGCGTGGCTGAGCGCGCGGAAGAGCTTGCTGCGGCGCCCACGCGCTTCCTGGGCGCGGTCAATGAGGTCGCGGGCGATGTCGGGCCGCTGGGGTTCAGCCATGGTCAGCCTCGGTCCCGCAGCGCAGTCACGAACCGTCGGTCGGTGTCCACGGAGATCTCCAATCCCGACGCCGAGTGCGGCGTCGGATCGTCGGCAGATGGAAGGGAGGTGTAACGGAAGAGGAGTCATTCGTCGTCGCCCATCAGGTCGAGGAGCCCGCTGATTGCGAGGGCGTACCGGCGCAGGTACGACAGCGCGTCGCCGGGCGCTGGCTGTTCGTCACGCAGGGCGAGCAGTCGGCGCAGTTCCTCGGTGGGATATGCCGCGACGCGGTACGGGACGACCTGCATGAGCTGGCGGGTGGCTCGGCGGAACCGATCGGTGATCCTGGCCGCTTCCTCCTGAGTCAAGGGCCTTACACCGGTTGAGCGCTTGCGCCGAGGGAGAGGCAGGCCGAGGCGGACTAGTACCCCGTCGAGCTTCCGGACGGGGACTGCCCCGTCGGGGCGGTCGGTGAAGATCTCTTCAACGGTGTCGATCAGGTCCTCGCTGATCCCCTCAGCCGCGAGCGAGCGGGACAGGGCGTGGATAAGCCACCGCTTGTCCTCGTCCTCAGTGGAGAAGGAGACTGGTTCGCCCAACGCCGCGGCGGCAGTGATGACGTCGTAGAGGGGAGCCATCACGACCCTCCAGCAGGAATCCGGAAGGTTGCCCACGTCGTTGTGCCGTCGGCGCTGACGCCCCAGTCGCGCGCGAAGGCGGCGACGAGGTACATGCCGCGGCCGGATACGTCCTGGTCACGCGCAGTGCGTAGCCGGGCGGGGGCCGGGCTGGCGTCGCGGACTTCGATGCGGAGTTCGCCGTCGTCGGTGTTCAGCATCCGCAAGCTGACGGTCCCGAGCCCGTGCTTGATCGCGTTGGTGACCAGCTCGGAGACGACGAGTGCCACGTCCTCTGTCAGCGAGCGAGGTACGGCCCGCCTCCGCAGGAACGTCGAGGCGTCGTGCCGGACGCCGGAGACGCGGACCGGGTCCGGGGCGATGGCCACCTCGAAGACCTGCGACATCAGCGGGCGTAGCCTCGCTGTTGAGACTGGCGCCCCGTTGGTGCACTGCTGCCGCTCCAGGTCCATCGAGTCCGGAGCCCTGCTGATGGTGCTCTGGCGCATTGCTGGCCTCGGCTCAGTCGGAGGGGTTGGGAGTCTTGCCGGCGCGGCCCGGCCCCCGAGGTTTCCCCGGTTTGGCCGCCACCAGGGCCGGGACCGCGCACAATCACGGGGACACACCCCATGGGTGGCGCGGATAGCTGCTCGCCGTTCCGCGCTCTCAACTACCGTGCTGCATGTGCGATTTACTGTGCAAGGGCAATCGCGATTGTTCAGAGATTGGCAAATGCCCAAACACAGGCAAGGGGTTGTTCAAGGGGGTACAGGGGGTGGCACACTCAGGGGCACGACCCGCAACGGCATGGGACAGAGGGCGTGTTGAGCACCGACAGGGCTGGGGAGACTTAGTGGCAGCGAAGCGTGGAGCTACGTTCCGGCGCAGAGAGCTGGGCAAAGAGCTGAGGAAGCTCCGGGAGAAGAAGGGGGAAACGCTTCAGGAGGTCGCTAAGGCGCTCCGCTTCTCTCACACGAAGTTGGCGAGGGTCGAGATCGGAGAGAACGACCTTCCACGCGTCGGCGACCTGGAGGCGCTCATCGACTACCTCGACGACGGACTCCCGAAGGAAGACTTGGAGACGCTGCTCCAGCTGCACCGAGAATCGCTGAGCAAGGAACCGTGGACGCCTTACCGGGCGTACATGCCCTCGAAGATGCCGACGTACCGGGGGCTGGCGCAGGACGCCACAGTGATGCGTGCCTGGCAACCGAACTTCGTGTTCGGCTTGCTCCAGATAGAGGGCTACGCACAGGCGCTGTACCTGATCGCCAAGCCGGTGGATGAGACGACGAGCGAGTACATCGAGCAGAACGTTCGGCTGAGACTGGAACAGAAGGAACTGATCACTCGCTCCGAGGACCCGCTGGAGCTACGGGTCATCATGGACGAGACGGCCGTACGCCGCATGGTGGGCGGCCCCGAGGTGATGCGCGCTCAGTTCAGCGAGATCGTGGAGCTGGGCGAGCTGGAGAACGTAACCGTTCAGATCTTGCCTCACGATGTCGTGACCTACCGCTCGGAATCCAACTTCATTCTGCTGGACTTCTCCGAGACTCTTGACCCTGTCGTGCAGGTCGACATGCCCAACACCATCAGTGTTACGGACGAGCGGGCCGAGGTTCAGCGAAACGTCCGCCGCTTCGACGCGATGCGCGACAGCGCTCTGCCCCCGGCTCGAACGGCCGGGTTCCTACAACAACTAGCACGAGAGTGGAAGTAGCCATCAATACCAAGATGACGGCCTTTGATGTGGCCCCAGAATCCGCCTGGTTCAAGTCCTCGTACAGCAACGATACTGGTGGCGCATGTGTCGAGGTCGCGGACCTGACTGCTCAGGTCGGCATCCGTGACTCCAAGGACAAGTCTGGTCCGGCGCTCGTTGTGCCGGCCGCCGCCTGGTCCTCGTTCGTCGGGCTCGTGCGCTCCGGCGCCGCGGACTTCGGTGCACTCGACGCGTAGCGACTGACTCAGCTCAAGCGATAGGCGGCCTGTCTCCCCCCGCCCGTAACGGGGGGAGACAGGCCGCACTCGTACAGCCGTACCCGTATGGCGTCTGGAGCGTACCCGCGTGATCGCCGTTGAGGAGATGTCCGTGAGGGGGCGCTAGCCGCGTCAGCCTCGACTGGTGGGCCTCCTCGGCCTCAACGTCTTGTTGACACGGTGCGCGGCTGGCTCACGGCGGTGTGCAATTCAGCGACGCCGCTTGTGCGAGGGTGCCGCTCTGCCAACTCGTAGACGATGGTGCGGATGGCGGGCCGGTCTCGCACTTCGCCAGGGCTGGAGCGGTACGCGGACAGCAGCGCTTGGGCTGTCTGCTCCGGCCGCTGCCAGGCCCACCAGGCTCGTGCCATGTCGGTGCCCAGTCGGGCCTTGCGCTCGGCGGTCGGGAACTGCGCCGGGCACAGGTCTTTCCCGGCTTCCAGGGCGGCGCCGGCGTCACCGAGGGCCCAGTGCACGCCAACGGCGTACAGGTCCACGGCAGCCGAGCCGATGGGGAACAGGCGGCCTGCTGGCGCGGCCTGAGGAAGCCGCCGGGCGGCGCGGCGGGCTTCCCCCGTCATCGCCAGGGCCTCGGCGCGGCACCCACCACGGGCGGCGGTGTAGGCCAGGGTGCAGAGCATCTGGGCGTATGCGGATGCCGACGCGTCGGTCCGCAATCCCGTGGCCTCCACCGCGGAGGCCGCAGTGGCCATCAGCCGTTGAGCCTCCTCGTTGCGGTCTTGGTGGCGCAGAACGATCGCCAGTTCGCGAGCGGCGGCCGCCGATGCGAGTGGGGAGCCGGATACCTCAGCCCAGGTGCGGGCCCGGTCGGCGGTGAGGCGTGCCTGTTGGTAGGAGCCGAGCTTGCTCAGCACCGCGGCCGCGAGGCTGTACACGGTGGAGAGCCGGGCCTGATCGAGTTCCCTGCGCGACGAGGCGGCGGCGTGGCCGTCGGCGATGAGGCCGGGCAGGTCGGCAAGCAGGCGTCCGTGAGTGCCCTTGTCGTAGAGGGCGCGGGCGGTGGCCAGTCGGGCATCCAGGGACCCGCCCCCTGTCGGTGCGGGAGTATCCGCCAGAGCCTCGTCCAGCCCCAGCAGCAGGGCGGCCGGTCCGGCGACCGCCGTGGCGGTGAGCAGCGTTCGGCGGCGCATCGGGTCCTCCTCGGCGTGCGGACTGGCCGACACTCTAGTGGCCGTTGGCGCCGCCGGTGCGGGGGGCGCCAACGATCTCACCAAGACGTGTCGCGGTACACCGACTGCGAGGGCGGCTCGGTGTACCAGGGCCAGGTCCACGACTCTGCTGCGGCGTTCGAGCCTGGAGATCGTGGCTGGTGAACAGCCAAGCTCCTCGCCGAGGGCCGCGAGGGTCCATGAGCGGTGTTCGCGGCCGAGGCGGATGAGCGCACCGGGGCGCCTCTGCTCAGCTAACTCACGCGCCCTTGCGGTGTTCCAGAGCGGGTCAACGGGCATAGGCCCCTCCCACGCCGCACGACCGAGGGCTTCCACGGTACGGACACAGGGCCGACCCGTCGAGGTCGCTTGCATGATGTGCAAAACCAGTGCGCAGGAAGAAAGTTGATCTCCGCGGGGGCCTGCGGTGCGGTCTCCTGAGTGCAGCGCCCCGACTCGCGGGGCCCGTCCATCGGAGGCACCATGGCAACCGCAGTTGCACCCCCGGCCACCGACCCGACGACCGGCCCGTTCCGCTCCGCGCGGGAAGTCGTGCCGGCCGACCTGTGGGACAAGCAGGTCGGACTCCTTATGCGCGACTACCCCTACGACTCCATCATGGCCGCCCGAGTCCTCGGACAGGGGTACGCCTACCTGCTGACCGCGATGGCACACCGCGGTGAGTCGCTGGGGCTGGCGCCCAGCACGCTGGTCGACATCGGTGTCCACACGATCATCCTCGACACCATGGCCTACGCCGAGCTGTGCGACCGCTTCAACAGTGGGGACTTCCTGCACCACGTGCCCAAGGTCGAAATGAAGAACGACGGCTCCGTGATGAAGACGGCGCACTGGGTCGCGGTCGACGGCTGGGAAGTCGACCTGTCCCTGTGGACGGACGCTGCAGCATGCGGACCCTGCCACCACGGCAACGACTCGCACTGACCATCCCGCGCGACACCCGGGGCCCGGCCGATGATCGGCTGGGCCGCGGGCCCGCTCGGGTGAGATTCCGCAGAACCGGCCCGCCGCCCGACTGTGCCCGCCAGGATGGGGCGGGTGACGACCACCAGCACAGACCTCTGGCACCACTACGGCCGCACCCGGGCTGCCACCGACCGCGCAGTTCCCGCGACCTTCCACTGGAACTGGAGCCAGGACGGCGGCCCCGGAGCTGAACTCCTTGGCGACCTGTCTGGACGAGTCGTTGGCGACCTGGGGGCGGGTGCCTCCCGGCACGCTGCTTACCTGGCTGCCCACCACGACCTTGCCCAGATCGATGCTGTAGATGCCTCACCAGCGCAGTGCGTCATGGCCACCGATCTCTTCGGCCACCTTGCACCGCGACTACGCGTCGTTCCCTCCGATGTCGTGCAGCATCTGTGTGCTGTGGCCGACGCATACGACGTGCTCTACAGCGTCTTCGGAGCGCTTGACTTCACCGACCCCCGCGCCCTCCTGCCAGCAGCCGGGCAAGCGCTTCGCCCCGGCGGCCGGCTGGTGTTTTCCAGCCTCGCCCACTACCTGAACGGCGCGCCCGCTCAGCCGGAGGTGATGCCGGCCAATGTTCCGGCGAAGACCCCGACGGGGGAAGCGACCACGATGCGGCGCTGGGTACTCCAAGAGCAGGTCTGGACAAAGGTCCTCGACGAATCCGGGTTCACTCAGATCAGCACTGAGGTGCTACCTGCGACGGCTGAGGGGTCACGCGCTGCCGACACGCTGCTGGTGACCGCGGTCCGGCAGGGCTGAACCAGTCGCCTTCACTCCGTTCACTGCCCTCGGTCAGGTGGAGAGCGCTGGCGACGTTGGCTCCTATGTTCGCCTGTGGGTTCGCGGTGGGCTGGCTCCCGCGGCTACCTCTTCGGCGTGTTCTTCTCTGTGGCCGGCAGGTCGCGTTCCACGGTCTTGTCCCACCAGGCGTACGACCACTCGTGCCGGACAGTCATCCGCTCTGCCCACGGAAAGACCTGTCCTGCGAGACTCTGCACCGCGGCGACAAGAGCCTGTACGGCCTCGAAGCGGCGTTCATTCCGGATGTTGACGCGCAGCCCACGCGGTACGTGGAACTCAAATGTGAGCCGCAGGACTCTCGGCGAGTCGGTCTCGGTCGGCATCGGTACCCCCTCTGGATCAGCAACAGCCCTCAGTGTGCCGACTTTTCAGAGAGATGGTCCGTTCTCGCCGAGATTGGTCTATCTCGGCGAGAACTACGACTTGATCACCTGACCCCCTCGTTGAAGATGCGGATGATCTCCGTAGCCTTGTCGGTGCACGCCGTGCAGGAGTGGCGGTGATCGGAGCCGCAGATGGCCATGGAGAGCGCGTCGACAGCGCCCGTCGAAGCGATCCGCAGGAGGATCGGCCCCTTCCTTTGGTGGCTCTCGCACGCCTGGGTCTTGCCTTTGCGGACACCGCACGCGACCAGCGCCATGTGCTGTTCCAGCTCGACGAATTCTTCGGAATCGGGTGCCGTGTCGGGCACGGCGGTGAAGGTGGTACTCATCGGTTGCAGTCCTTCGGGGCGCGCGACTTGTGGTGGGCGATGGTCTTGAGGTCTCCGCCGACCTGCTCGTACGCAGTCATTTCCTGGCACGCGGTGCAGCGATAGGCGATGTAGCGGCGTAGGGGATCGGTCCACGACATCGGGCTGCCTTGGCGGCCGCCGGCCATCTCGCCGGGGCCCGGGTCCCCACACCACTCGCACGAGGGGTCATGGTGGGTGATGACGGGGGCGGCCGTCCACCGGGACCACGTGACTGGGCGGCCGCCGTGCTCGGCGGGCAGCTCCGCCTCGGCGTACATCACCGGGTCCGGAACGGTCTGGAGGTGGCGGCCGCGGCGGTCCGGATCGGATGCCGGTACAGGCAACTCCTCGACGGCGCCGGCGGGGACGAGCCGGGGCCCCTTCGGCTCAGGCTCTCCACGCAAGGAGCGCCGGCAGGCCAGGCAGATGCTCGACTCGGTCACCGGCCCGTCCCACGGCCGTACGCCCGGTGCCAGCTCTGCGTCCGGCTGGCACTCCAGGGGCACAGTGAACATGGGCACCGCTGGGGCCGTGACGCCCTCACTCGCGACGTGCAGCAGAGGACGGCCCGCGGCACGCACGACCAGGCGGCCGTCCCACTCGGGCGGGGCGGCCGGAGCCTCGACGGCAAGGGCGCTCACGAGTGCTCACCCAGCTCGGCGAGTTGGAGGGCGCCGGCAACGTTGGCCCACATGTTCGCCATGTCCACGGCCGTGCCGCGAAGTCGCACCCACTCCTCGGCGCGCGATGCGTAGGCGGTGGCTCCGCCGTGGTCCCGCTGGGTCGCGAACTCCCTCGCCTGCTGCTCATACTCGTGCGCGTACTTGTTGGCGTCCTCGGCGCAGTGTGCCCAGGTAGCAGCCTTCCCGGCGGCTTCGGCCGCGGCGGTCTCGCTCATCGGGTACGAGCCACAAGGAGAGGCCCAAGGCCGGTCGTCTCCGGGTTCTGCAGGTACGCGTTCCGGCGGGCGGTGTGCACGTTGCGCCGGGCGAGGCAGAGCACGCCGGCCGGGACGTGGCACTCCGGGCACGGCACGGAGTAGGAGCTTTGCCGGAAGCGGGCGGCGGTTACGTGCGCGGCGTCGTGCGCGGCATCGGCGGCCGGGGAGGGGATGACGGCGGTGAGCAGGGGTGTCACGCGTGGCCGACCTTCTTGTCCAGGACGGTGATGTTCGGGCGGGCCCCCTCTGGAACATCCTCGGTGAGGTGGACGTCGATGCCGTCGCGGTCATAGATCTGGAGGGACACGGGCTGTCTGTTGCTCATGGAGGGGCATCTCCTTGTTGTAGCGAGGGCGGGCCAGCCCTCAGCTCCTGTACGTCGAAGTGCCGGTTCTCGTTACAGTTTCTCCGTTCTCGCTGGTCAGAGGGCCGTGCAGTTCGACGATGACGAGGGACATCCGGGCCAATCCGGGGCGTACGGCATGAGCAGGGTCCAGTGCTTTCCTGGGCTGGGGAGTCCGGCGAGGAGCGGCTCGACCGCGGGCGGCGGCGGTGTGGATGGCGGGCTCGGGTCCGCGGCCGGCTTTTTTCGTGTCGCCTACTTCGGGGCGGCGGCCGCCACGGGCTGAGCCCCGCGGCGGCGCGCCAGGATCTCCTGGTACTGCTTGGCGGTGATGCGGACCACGGCGTCAGCCCTCCAGTGCGGCGGTACCGGCTTCGGTGAGGCGCCAACGGTGGCCGAGTACTCCCTTTTGCGTCGCGCCGTACTCCTGGTCTTGGTGAACCCAGCTCTTCTCCTCCAACCCCCTCATACAGCTCACCGAGAGGAGCCGGTCCGCGACGCGTCGGGAGCGGACTGCGCCGAGCAGGCACTGCCTGGTCCTTTCAACAGCGGCCGTCAACGTCGCCGTCAGCGACGGTGAGTACGAGCCGGGCCGAGGCCATGGCCTGGTGGCTACTGCTGAGGCCGAAGTTGATCCCCGTATGTCTGGGCCTGGGTTCGCCACATGGCCGCGTACTCGCCGTCCAGGTCGAGCAGGGACTCGTGGGTGCCCTCCTCGATGAGCCGGCCGCGGTCGAGCACGACGATCCGGTCCGCGCCCCGGGTCGAGCCCAGCCGGTGGGTGATGAGGATGACCGTCCGCCCGGCGCCCAGCGCCCTGATCCGCTCGTACATCGCCTCCTCAGCCCGGGGGTCGAGCGCGGAAGTCGGCTCGTCACAGATCAGGACGGGCGCGTCCTCGCGGTAGAAGGCTCGTGCGCCGGCCAGGCGCTGCCACTGTCCGCCGGACAGGTCCCGGCCGCCCCACTGCGACGGCGCCAGGTTGGTGTCGAGCCCGTCGGCGAGCTGTTCGATCACTTCGTCGGCCCCCGCCAACTTCGCCGCTGCCATCACGGCTTGGTCGTCGCCATTGCCCTGCCCGAGGGTGACGTTCTCCCGCGCGGACACGGGCCACCGGGCGATGTCCTGCGGCAGCATCGCCAGCTTCGACCACACTGTCTGCGGGTTGACATCGGCCAGGTCGACGCCGCCCCACTCGACCACGCCCTGCGTCGGCTCGTACAGACCCGCCAGCAGTTTCGCCAGCGTCGACTTCCCCGACCCGTTGGCGCCGACGATCGCCAGGGTCTCGCCGCGCCGTACGGTCACGTTCACCCGGTCCAGGGCGGGTGTTGTGTGCCCGGGGTAGTGGAAGGTGACGTCTTTCGCTCGGATCACGTCCGGCTCTGCCGGCACCGAACTCGTGAATTCCACGGCTCGCGTACGTCGTTCCCCGTCCGAGACGAAGTCGGCCCAGTCTCCCAAGTAGAGACCGGACTTGTAGGTCGTGTTCATCCCGGACACGAGTCCGGCTAGCATCATGCGGCTGGCCTGCACTGCCACCACCGCCGTGCCCGCTGCCGCTAGCGGCACCCGGCCGGAGACCACCAGCGCGGCCAGCGCCGCGTACACCAGCATCGCCGCCGCACCGGCCATAGCGTCGCCCAGGAGCTGGTAGCGGCCGGTCTCCCGGCCCACGCGGGCGGCATGCACCGTCAGCCGCTCGGTCACCTCTTCGAAGCGGCTCATCAGCCATGGCCGCATCGTCGCGGCGCGCACGTCCAGCGCGGTCGCCCGGCCGGCAGTGTTGTAGATCAGGGTGTGCCGCAGTCGCCGGTCGGCCAGGGTGTGGCGCTCCGCGCGGTGCGCCGAGCGGGCCGCCTGCACGGCTGCCGCCCCGCGAGGGACCACAGCCAGGAGCAGCAGAGGCAGAAGAAGAGGGTGGAGCGCGGCGAGGATGCCTGCGGAGGCGAGCAGCCCGATCAGAGCGGTGCTGACGGAGACCAAGGCGTCGACCATCAGGTGGGCATCCTTCGAGGCCCGGTTCGCGGCCTCGCTGTGGTCGCACCAGGCGGGATCGTCGTATGAGGCGAGGGGGACGCTCGTTGCGGCGTGGAGGTAGCGGAGTTCGGCGATGGCGTCGACTCGCGGGCCGATCCGGGCGGTGGTGGCCAGGGTGGCTGCGCCGATCAGGGAGCGGACGGCGGCGGCCGTCATGATGACGATGATCGCGGGAAGTGCGGCGCGCAGCCGGTCGGCAGCCGGGCCGGAGGCGAACAGCGGGGAGAGCGCGCCCTTGGTGCCGTACAGGCCGATCGCGGTGACGATGCCGGTGCCGATCTGGAGCAGGGCGGTGAGCAGTAGTGCGGGCCGGTCGGCTTGCCAGGCCAGGCGCAGGGCCGTGGCCGACAGGGCGGGCAGGCGCCGGGCCATGGTGGCGAAGGAGTCGTTCAGGGCGTCGTCGTGGCGTTCGGCGCTGACCGCGTAGTGCGGGAGGGCGTCCGTGGCGGCGGGGTGGGGGCGCCGCCGCCACGGTACGCGGGGCTGTGGTGCATGGTGCGTGGTTGTCATACCCGGCGCAACGCATCACCCGTACGGGTGGTTGTGGTGGCGAGGGGTGGCGAATTTCAGTTCGACGATTCCACCGTGAGGGCGGCCCGATACGGCCACACTCGGTCGGCGGGTTCCTGCCCGTGTACGGCGCCGGCGGTGGCGATCCAGGCGTGTGCACCCTGCGGCACGAACCGGGCACCTAGCACCCACGCCACCCGGCGGCCGATCAGCGCGGCGGCCAGGTAAGCGGCCAGCGACTCCTCCAGGCACGCCGCCCTGCCGGGCCACCACCCCACCGCCCGTCTTACCGCCGCGCACACCGCGTCGGCTTCTTCCGCGGAGGCGGCGCGGCCGCCCGGCAGCCGGCCCGCGAGCCGGGCGGCGCGCACCACCAGCCGTACGGGCAGGCAGCGCAACAGCACCAGCGCCGCCCCCAGCCCCATGTGCCCGGCCGCCCGCACACCCGGCCGCGGTCGGGTCCCGGCGTCGATGAAGCGGACCTCGACCCCGGCCTTCGCGGGCGGGTGGGGCGCGGCGGCGAACAGGTCCTCGGCGTCGAGCTGGTCGGCCAGGGCATCCATGTCGGCGCGCACCTGTCCCCGGGCGCCACCGTGCTGCGCCCAGTAGATGACCAGTTCCTCCACGGCGTGCTCGCGCGGTGTACCGGAGACGACCCTCCGCCAGAGCTCTGCTCCCACCGGATCGAGGAACTTCCACCTTCCGCGGGCGGTCCGCAGGTCCATCAGGGCCACCCCGTCCTCGGTGTCGGCGGCGAACACCGTCGCGGCAGTCACGCCGCCACCCGGGCTACGCTCGTTCGCTCCCACCACGCGGAGCGGCCGAGCGGCAGCAGCGTCAGCCACAGTTCGGCTACCACCAGGCCGTGCAGCGCCGCCAGCGGGATCGTCTCACCGCGGGCGCCGGCGTCGAGGGCGCCCATCACCCGATGCCGGTCAAGGAGCCCGGCCTGCACGAGGATGGAATCGGCCAGGATGCGGCGCACCGCCGGGGCGTGCGCCCGCAGCCCGTCGTACAGGCTGCCGGTGAACGGCGTCTTCGTCCGCCGCTCCAGTAGCACGTCCGGCACGAGGCCGTTGAACGCCGACCGCGCGAGCGGCTTGAACACGCCCGGCCGCGTTCGCTCCCAACCGGGTATCGCGTGACACAGGTCGACGACACGGTTGTCCAGCAGCGGAGCGTGCACGGGTAGACCCCACAGGGTGCGCGACATCTGGTCGAAGCTCGAGTGCCCATCACCCGTCAGTTCCAGGGCCAGCCGCTCGTGCAGCTTCCCCGGTGTCTCTCGCCGGTCCGCGCCGACGGCTCGCGCGCCGACCAGATCGGCCACCATCGAACGGCCCGACCGAGTCAGCCACGGTAGGGCCGCGGTGACACCGCACCACGCCAGGATGCGCGCAGCTCCCACCGGCCCGTCCGTACGGCCCGCCGCGACTTGATTGGCCAGCGCCTCCAGCGCGCGAGGGTAGGGGGTGGCGGCCGTACGGGCAGCCTGGGCCAGCAGCCCGACACCTGACGTACGCCGCGCTCGGGCAGTAGCGGTCACGCGCCACCAGGCCGCCGCCCGCTGCCTGGCCCGGAACTGATCAACGGCCATCGAGCCCACGGCGTCCAGCACGTCGTCCCCGCCCCGCCCGGTCAGGTGCAGCCGCGACCCGCTCCGCACCGGCCCCGCGAGCTGTACCTGCTTCATCCCCAGCAGGCCCAGGCTGTAGGTGGGGGTGTCGGTCAGCGGCAGGAGGTGCGGATCGTTCAGCCTGCCGAAGTGCCTCGCCGATCCCGTGCCGCCCTCCACTACCTGGTGGCGGATACCCGGCAGTTCGGCGACCACCCGCCGGGCGTAGTGCACGTCGTCCTCGTCCCGCATCCGGGCGTCGGTGTACGTCACCGCGAGCAGCGGCGTCCTCGCCGCGGCCAGCGACGCCACGACGCTGCTGTCCATCCCACCGGACAAGTCTGCCGAGATACGGCCGCCCATCATCGTCCGCCGCTCCACTGCCTCGACCACGGCTTCCTGTACGAGCGGCACAGCCTTGTCGAACGCCAGCCGGGCCACCGGCGACGTGACCGGCTCCGTACGCGGCGGCTGCCCCTCTTCGAGGACCAGAGCATGACCGGGCCGTACCCGCCCCACCCCGTGGAAATGCGACGAGTCGCTGAGCACGTCCACTCCCTGGAGCGTCATCTGCCCGAGCATCACCGCCGGGTCCGCCTCGTACCCGCCGAGCGCGGCCAGCGGTGCCGCCGCCGTGCCCCACAGCACCCGGCCGGCGAACCGCATCCAGAACACCTGCACCGTTCCCGCCCGGTCCCCCACGACCCGCCACACGCGGCCGGTGCGCACCAGCACCAGGGCCACGCCCGGCAGCCTGGTCGCTGGCATCCAGTCGCCGCGCGCCGCCGCGGCAGCAGCCCGCTCCAGTTCGACCACCGAGGCCAGGCAGCTACCGGCCACCACAACCGTGCTGTCCCCGAAGCCACCGCTCCGGATCTCGCCAGACCCGAACTCGCTCGCCCACACCTCCAGGCCGCTCACGCCGGCCACCTCGGCCGCCCCTTTCGGCCTCCATCCCAGCCCGTCAGCCATGGTCCCCACGATGAACCGCATCGTCGCCGTCCTCCTCTCTGCTCGTGCTCGAAAAGGGAAGGCGCCCAGCACGCCCGGCCGGTGGCCGTTCGTCCTGGGCGCCCATCATCCGCAGGCCCGCGTCAGGCCGCCGAATTACTGGTAGTACTGGGTGTCGTCCGCCTGGTCATTGCCGGCGGAGCCGAGCGTCACCTCGACGACGGTGCCGAGCTCGCTGACCGCCGGTGCGGTGTAGGTCTGTTCGGTCTTGTTCTCGTCGCTCATGATCGATCCCTTCGTAGAACGAACTGATGAGGCTTGCCAGTTGGCGCCGCCCGTCTCGCTGGGCGGTGGTCACATTCAACGGCCGATCGGTTCTGGTCGGGAGTGCCAGAAAGGGGTGCCAATTCCATTCAGGGGTGCCAGGTTGGGGGGCCAGAAGGGTGCCAAACGTGCACCGGCATTGACCGCATAGGGAAGGGGCGTCGATGGTGACTCCAGACGGGATCGGTCAGTTGCTCCGCGACGTGCGCGAGAGGGACGGGCGGTCGCGGATCGAGCAGGCTGAACGCCTCACTGCTGCAGGCCGCCACTGCACCGAGGAGAACGTCAAGCGGTGGGAGCTGGAGACAAGGCTGCCAACTCCCGTGTGGTACCCCGCGATCGTGTCGGTCTACGAGCTCGGGGAAGAACAGGTAAGAGGTGCCATCTCTGCCTCGCGCTGGTACCGCAAGCAGAAGAAGGAGAGTGAGGATGTGGAGCGCAGGAAGTTTCTGGGCGGGGCAGCCGCCACCGTAGGCACCGTGTCCCTGCCCGGCATCTCCCAGGCCCGCGAGCACATCGACAGCGCCCTGGCCAGCGCCGGCGAAGCCGACATCGCCTACTTCGAGGGTGTTTTCGAGCGCCACCGGGGCGGCTACGCCGGCCGCACCCCCGACGCCGTTCTCGGCCTGATGGAGCAGGACCTCGGAGAGCTGTCCGCCGCACTGCGCCGCACCAGGCACGCGGGCGACCGGAGCGATTTAGTCCGTTCTGCCGCCGGGATCACCGGACTCGTCGCGATCATCCAGCACGACCGCGGAGACCAGGCTGACGCACACCGCTGGTTCGCCATCGCTGAGAAGGTCGCCCGCGAGTCCGGCGACCGCCGCACCCTCTCCTGGGTCCTCGCCCGCCGCGCCATGGTGCCCCTCAACTACGGCGCCCCCCGCCAGGCCGCCGAGTACGCGCAGGCCGCCCGCCAGGCCGCAGGCCGCACCCCGACCGGAGCCGCCGCCCTGGCCAGCGCCGTGCACGCCCGCGCGCTCGCCGCCCTCGAAGACGCCGACGGAGCACGCAAGGCCGTCGCCAGCACCGAGGCCCTCCTCCAGAGGATCGATGGCGACGAGATCGCCGACACCTGGTTCGGCTACCCCGGCCAGAAGCACCACGTCCACCTCTCCCAGGCGTACACCCTCCTCGGCGACACGAAAGCCGCCTACCGCCACCAAGACGCCGCCCTCGCCCTCACCCGCTCCCCGTCGGTGATGACCCGCGCCCTCCTAGCCCTGGACACCGCCGCCTGCCTGCGCATCGACGGAGACCACCGGGAAGCCGCCACCATGGCCGCCAGAGTGTGGGATCGCCTCCCTGCCGAACACCGCAGCGGACTCATCCGCGCCCGTTCGACAACCCTCCTCAACCACCTTGACGGCCCCGCCCACGGCCACCTCCGGGAGGCGCTTGCTGCTGGCTGACCTGCTGCCAGAGGCCGTCCGCTCGCGCACGACCGTCCATGGTGGTGTGCACCATCGTGGAACTCCTGAACCGGGGTGCGCCGAGCAGGCCGCGCTCGCCTGGGACCACCTGACCGCTGACGGCGAGGAGCGGCGGGACCATCCCGACTACCTTCCCGTCTGGGAGAACCCTCAGCGAGCGGAGATCCGCATCTCGCTGTGACGAATACTCGCAGGAGAGGTGCAGTTGGCCCCGGCCCCACCCAGTTGGGCGCTCGGGTGCAGTGGGTGTTCCAGTGGAAGCCAGAGCGGAAAGTTGCAGGTCAGGTCCCCGGTGTCTTGATGGCGCGACGTTAGGGCGATGAGTCGCGCACTGTTCGGCGGCTGTCCCGCCCGGGACAGTGTTTCCGAGCACGAAGGAATGCACATGGTTGCGACCACTTGGACCCCGACGCTCACCAACGTCGTCGGCGTCGACGGTACGTCCGGTAGCGGCAAGTATGTCCACGTGAACGGCGTTTGTACGTTCACCGCTCAGATCGTCGCCAAGAAGGAGACCGTCTCGGCGTCCAGCACCGGATTCGGTCTGACCCTGCCGGTCCCGGCCGCGGCCGGAGTCCGCTACGTCTTCCAGGCCAGCCTCGATGGCCGCGACGCGGACAGCGGCGTCTGGACTGGCGAAGCGCAGATCTACGCCGGGTCGGACGGCACGAAGATCGACCGCATCCGGGTCACCAGCGTCTCGAACGGCGCCGCGGTGCTGAACGTGGAGCATTTGTACGGCGATGCTGAGGGGGCTGCCGAGGCGGAGATCATCACCGTCACCGGTTCGTATCCGACTGCGTGACCTCAGCTGTGCTGCGGGGCCGACGGAGTTTCGTTCGTCGGCCCCGCGGCCATTCTTGACGCGCCCAGATGATGCGAAGCCGCCTGCTCTTTCCAGCTCCTCACGCAGTTGGGGGTCTTTGCTCTGCAAGGAGACCCAACACAGGCAGCATCGCCGGATATGATGGTCGTCGGCCCCGGTACTGCATCCCCCGTCGGTACCGGGGCCTTCGCTGTCTGCTCGTTGATCAGCGCACGAGGAGCCGGGTCTCAGTTGGCGTAGTCGTGCTGAATCCGGTCTTGGACAGTGCGGTTGAGGACGGTGTCGACTGCCCGCTCGAGGGCGTCAAGGAAGGGGTCCGCGGCGGCGTCGAGGATTGCGGCCCGTGCGAATTCCTCATGGCTCTGACCGGCGGCCGCCGCAGCGCGCTGCACCCGATCGTTTTCAGCGGCCGTCAGGGGCAGGGAGAGAGCCGGAGCCCGGGCGATGTCCATGCGGGGACCGTACCAACGACACGTGGAAGCAGGTTAGTTGAGGAGGCCGCGGCGGCGCGGCTGGTTCAGAGGCTCTGGCTCGTACACGGCGAGCAGGGCGGCTTCCGCCCGGTCTGGGCTCTTCACGCCGCGGGCCTTCATGGTCTTCTTCGACTCGATGATGCTGTACCCGGCGGTGTTCGACCCTAGCTTGGGCGTGGAGAGCTGAATACCGGCTTGCCGGTCGACGCGCAGGCGCAGCCGGCCGGTTCCGGTCGCGGGGTCCGGTTGGAGGAGCGCCCGGGTAGCGAGCCACATCTCATCCCTCTTGCGGTACGGGCGCATGACGGCGCCCGGGTCATCCTGCGAGGGCGACTCGGACACCATGACGCCCACGATCTGCGCCTGGTGGGTGCCGTTCTCCGCCCAGACTTCCAGCATGCTGGTGGCGCCGTGGCCGATGCCGTTTTTGTCCGTCTTCACCCGGACGGGGTGGGGGGAGTTCAGGGCGTCGGCGAGGCGCTGCGCCGCACGGATCTCTTCCAGGATGCGCTCGGCGACCTTGACCTGGTTGTCGTTGGCCGTGCCGGAGCTGGCGTGCCGCATCTCGATAGCGTCGCCCACTGCCCGGTAGATGGTGAACTCGTCGCCGCCGTCCGCCGCAACATCGACGCCGAGGCGGACCCAGGCGCCTTCGCGCACCGTGTGCTTGGCGGTCTCGCCTTCCAGGCCAAGGTCGCACAGCCGGTGCCAGCCGGGGCCGGTCGGGTCGTCGTTGTTCTGGGCCTCCTCGACCCAGGTCACGGGGATCGCGAGGCCGCCGCCGCCCTTCGGGAAGCGAGCGTGCACCTTGGCGATGACGTACGGGTGGTCCTCGCCGTACTCGCGGATCGTGCGGTCCACCCAGTCCTGATCGGGGAGGTGGATGGCGAGGGAGTGGGGCGGGACACCATCGGGGCAGTCATTGCAGTACGGGACCCGCTCGCCGGTGATCGCCGGCGAGTCGAACGTGGCGATGGGGATGGTGACGGTGGACGGTTCCTCGGGGTCGTCACCCTCCTCGCACAGCGTCTCGAACCAGGACCGCGGGTCGTCCATCGCGGGGTTGCCGATGGCCAACATCCGCGCGTCGCCAGTCAACAGGTTGTTAGTGCCGTTGCCGATGGTGCGGGCGATACCGCCGGCCTCGTCGACGACGATGAGCAACTTGGGTGTGCCGTGGATGCCCTGCATGGCCGCTTCGTCGGTCTCGGGCGCGGTGAAGCCGTACGCCACGATGACGTCATTGCCCCACTGATCAGGGATTTTCCATTGGGTGGTGTCGCAGTAGCCGGGCAGGCCCGCGCGGGCGACGACCTTTCGGATGTGCGGCCACAATTGATTTCGGACCTGGCGGAAGCGGGTCGCGGTGGTGACGATGACCATGGTCCCGGGGGCGTTGACCGCTCCGGCCCAGGCAACGAGCCGGCCCGCAATCCACGTCTTGCCAACGCCGAAGCCGGCCGGGACAGCGGTTCGCTTGCTTACGGGAACGGCGTCGACGATCTCGCGCTGACGGCTCCAGATGCTTTCGCCGAGGACGTCCTCGATGAAGCCGGAGGGTGTGTTGCGCCACAGCCCATACATGGAGCCGGTGGCCCGCTCGACTTCCCGCATGACGTGCGGTCGCTCGCGGGCGGTGATGTCGTGCTTGAAGGCGTGGCGCCGGGCGGGTACGGGGGCGCGGAGCAGGATGTCGGCGACGTTGGCGGCGTCGCGGGACTTGACGCCCGGCTGGCGCCCGTTCCGCAGCTCTCGGGCCGGTGGGACCATGCGGGAGCGGGTGGGGGGCGAGAGCTGCGTGCGGGACATGGCGGGGAGAGTGCCGCCGGCGAGGTTCTAGTGTCGCGGCCTGGCCGGGGCCCATGCCCTGACCGCGGCCAGACCGCGAGGCTCCGGCACGAGCATGAACACGAACCTCCCTGCTGTCAGGGGTGAAGCCCGCGCCGGAAGTCTGTCGCCGGGGTGAGGCCCTGCACCGGGGGGAGGGAGCAGGGCCATCACCCCGGCCGGGGGGCGGCTGGAGTGCTTCCCGGGGGGCTCGGGGCACAGCGTCAGCCGCACTGTGTAGTACGTCGCACGCCGGATTCTGTTACACCTTGCCGGCGGTGGGCGGCGTCTGCTGCCAGAACTCGCGCCGGATGCCGGCGAACGGAGATGGCTTGCGGAACAGGGCGTCGACGCTGATCGGACGGGCGCCGAAGGTGAACGGGCCGTTCGGGGCGGTGACATCGAGGACATCGAGGTCGACGCCCGCGGCCATCAGGCACGTGGTCACCTTGTCCCTCGCGGCCTCCTGAAGGCGGGTCTTTTCCTCCTCGCTCACCGGCACGTCCCGAGGGCGGGTGCCGAGGGGGACGGTACGGAAGGTGACCGCGGTGACGCCCTTGGCGTCGCTGTTGAGGTCCCACCCGAGGGTGGTCTCGAGACGTGCGGCCGGTGCACCGATGAGCTTGAGGAACGCGGCGACCGCGGAGCAGCCGGGGCACGCGCAGTCCTCCGGGGCGTCCTCGGCGGCCGCGGGCTCCTCGGGGTCCTCTACGGCCGGCTCGTTGACGGCGGCCGCCCTGGTGGCGTCGAGGCTGGAAAGCAGGTCCTGCTCCTCCTCGGCTCGCCGTATCGCCTGCCGGAAGATCTCCATCTCCGATTCGGCCACGGCGCGCTCCACTGGGGAGAGCTGGAACCACGGGGTGGCGTCCTGGCCGGCGCTCTGGAGGAACGCCCGGCGGGCCTCGTAGAAGTGCCGGGTCAAGTTTGGCGGGAGCGTCGTGCGTGTGGGCATGGGTCGCATCGTCATGCCTGGGGGAACGCCAACGGCCGGAATCTGTGACACCTCCGCCCTGTCGCCGCTGCGGCATTGAAGGCCGGTTCGAGGGCCTTGGGAGGCGATGCACGCCGATGCCTGAGCGAAGCGAAGGCATCGGAACTCTTACTTCATTGTGGTGCTTGATCTTGTTACTAAAGGCGCCTGATCTAGCGGCACCCGGTCCCCCGGCGGCCCGTTCACCGGAAGCCGGATATTCAGGCCCCGGTCCCCGGAGCCTGATTTTCAGGCCCCGGTTGGACCTGCAGGGACAACGGAAAGACCGGCCCCGAACAGTGCTCGGGGCCGGTCTGCGAATGAGAGGGACAGGTCAGCTCTTGCGTGTCTTATCGCGTGCCAGGCGGGCCGTCCGTTGCTGTTGCCAGATCAGCTTCGTGCCCACGCCGGCGTGCTCGGCGATCTTCTCGCCGCTCCAGCCATACGGCTCCTCCGACAGGGCCAGTGCCGCATCTCGCATGAAGACCACCGCGGCGCCGCGTCGGGCCCGCGCCGCAGAAACGACGCTGGCGAGGCGAGGCAGCTCCTCGAAGGCATCCTCGACGCGCGGCACGCCGGCCTCTTCGGCGAGCTTCACCAGTTCCGGGCCAGTGACGTCGGGGACGGGCCGCAGCTCGTAATGCCCGCTCTCGGTGCGCCTCCGGTCGATGCCGTACAGCGCCTTGCTCAGGATCTCGCGATAGGCGGTGCTCGTGACGTCGATAGCGCGGGCCAGGCCGAGGACGTGCTCGTAGAACCACAAGGAAGCCACACCCTTGTCGCGGTCCTCGACGTGCAGTGCGATCTCGGCGTCCGCCTGGCGGATGATGTCGGCCGCACGCTCGATACGGTCGTCCGGGCGGGCAATGGCTCCCAACTCGTCCTTCACGGCGCGTTCCTCGCGCGCGCGGAGGTCCCCATAGTCGGGCGCCTCGACCTTCCTCTTCGAGTAGTTGATTCCGGCCTTGGGCATGGCTGCTGAGTCCCATCTCAAGCTGGGGCGCTGTGCTGCGCCTGACGTCGACTGGGGTGACCCCACGCCTGTACTGCCCAGAATGGTACAGCCACGAGAGTTACATGTCGGAGTGGACGTGGTGTATCGGTACTGACCTGCACCGGAGCACCGCAAACGCCACGCCGGCAACGATCAAAACATGCCCATGACCATCTCGTGCCAGGGTCTGCCCGGGGGCTGAGTCGCGGGGCGTGTCGGTGACCGCGATGCGTCCGACGCCGAGGCTCGGACCCTGGGGGATGCGTGCGGCCCACAGCAGCCATGGGCCGAAGCACAGTCCGCGCGGACGCCGTACGCGGGCTCTCACCGTGATCCGCGGGCTCACCGAGCACCGTCCTTCCGCAGAGCCTCACGCTCGGCCGCCCTGTGCTGGAAGTCGGCCCACTCGTCTCGCGGAAGCATCGCGCACACGATCAGCGACAGCCGCCCCACGACGACCTGCAGGCCGCTCCTCTTGGCGTTGGCCTCCGGCCCGTACCGGGCGAAGCCGACCGCGAAGAACGCGGGGTAGTTGTCCCGGCGCACGAGGTACACCCCGGCGGTGAACCGACCGACGTCGACGAAGTGCGCCCGCCGGATGGATCTGACCAGCTCCAGCACGAGGAACACGGCGGCCGCGGCCCCGGACCAGCACCACCACAGCGTCAGGGCGATCAGCACGTTCACGGTCCATTCGCCGGCGCGGTACCGGCGCAGCGGCGTCCAGAACGGAGACCGGAAGCGGACAGTGCCCTGGTCCGTTCGGGACGTCGAGTAGCCGCGGACGCGGCGTCTGCGCCTCATCGGTCGGCCGCCACGGTCGTGGCGCGGACACCATCCGGGGTGAGCCGGTACTCGCTGCCGTCGGAGTAGCGCACCAGGACCTTGCCGGGCAGCTCCGGCCGGCGGACCTTCCACCCGGCCTCGTACGACTGCCGCGGGTTGTCCTCGAACCAGCCGTTGCACCTCGTACACGCGGTCAGCAGGTTGTCAGCCTGGTTGATCCACGGCTCACGGGCGCCGCCCATTCCGCGGTTCACCCGGTGGTGGATGGTCAGGTCCTGCCGACCGCCGCAGCGCACACAGGCGCAGCCGTCCCGCTCGTAGACCATCGCCTTCACCACGTCGGTGGGGCCGGTCCGTCGTCGTGCCACAGCACTGGTCTCCTCGTCTGCCCCGGGCGCCGGGCCGCTGAGTCGCGGTCCTCGATCGGGCACGCCCTGGGCGAGGCGGGGAGAGTGGACGGCCGACGAACCTTGCGTCGCGCCTATCCGCGGGCGTCGCGACGCAACCGGAGGCGGCACAGTTCGGCGTACTCGGCCTTGGCCTCCACACCGATGGAGTCGAAGCCCTCGAGCCGGGCGGCCTCCAGCGTCGTGCCGGTGCCGGCGAACGGGTCCAGGACGAGCCCGCCGGGCACGGTGAGCAGCCGGACCAGCCAGCGCATCAGCGCGACTGGCTTCACCGTGGGGTGCACGGTGCCGTCCGGCAGGCGCGGCCGCTCGCTGGCCGGAGCCTTGGCCTGGTAGCGGAACGCCGGGTAGAAACGGGAAGCTCCGCCGGAGTCCGCGCCCCGGACCGGCTTGCACGCGGTCTGGCCCTTGAAGTCGCCGTAGACGTCGCGGAACTTGTCGGCGCTGCGGCGTCGCGGGTTCGCCCCGGAGGTGAGGCGCCCCGACTGGCCGTCCAGCTCGGCGACCGGGCACCCGTCCGCGCAGCCGTCCGCGCAGCCGTCGATGATCCATCCCATCTCGTCGACGGTCCACGCGTGGGACATCAGGACGTTGGTCGGCCAGCGCCCCTCCGCGTCGCCGGGCGGCGTCTTGCTCGCCGCGGTGTTCATCGCACCGGTGCCGTACGCCAGGACGTTGGAGGCGACCGTGCCCTCGAGCGGCTTCCGCGCCAGGATGATCGGCTCGTGACTCGGCTTGAGGGCGGTGTTCCAGCCGTCCCAGCGGGCGGCCTCGGCGGTCGCCGGGGCGGTCACGTCGAACGTGTCGGAATGGAGCTGCGGGAACACTCCGGAGCCGCCGCGGGCACGGTGTCCCTTGCCGATGACCTTCCGCTCCTCCCACGCCTCCCCGGGCGCGTTCTTCCGCCCGTTCAGCTCCTGCACCAGGTCGTCTACGAGGACCGGGGCCTTGAACCCCATCTCGGTCTTCAGCTGCTCCCACTGCTCGACGGTGGGGACGGAAGCGGTCTTGGTCTGGGTTGTCCAGTGCTGCGCCATGCCGTTGAAGCCGAACAGGTCGTCGATCTGCGGGTTCGTCCAGCTGACGGAATCACGGAGCGCGGCAAACTCCGCGGTGAACCGGCGGCGGGCGGGGTAGTCGTCGCGGCGCCGGTCGATCAGCTTGCCGACGTCCTGGCCCTTGGGGAAGCCGGTGCCGTACAGCCAGTGCAGGGAGTCGCGGATCTCGAAACCCGCGTCCTCGACGGCCACGGCCATGCGGTGGTAAGTGCGGGTCGCGCCGAAAGCAGCCAAATGCCCGCCCGGCTTGAGGACGCGCAGGCACTCCGCCCACAGCTCCACGCTGTACGCGATGCCGGAGGCGTCCCACGCCTTCCCGAGGAAGCCCAGCTCGTAAGGCGGATCGGTCACGATCGCGTCCACGGAGGCATCGGGGAGGGTCCGAAGGTGGTCGAAGGCGTCCGCGCAGTGCACGACCGGCTCAGGCCCGGTCAACTCCTCCACGGGGATCAGGGCTTCCTGCCCGGCGGGGGCGAGGTTCGTTGCCGCCACGGGATTCGTCCGTCCTGTCCCGCGCGTCGGGCCGGCCGGGAACGGCGGCCGCGGGGGAACGGCGGGAGCGAGGCGGGACCATGAGCCGCCGGTGAGGCTTACGTCGCGTCCATCCGCGTATGGAGCTGCGCCCAGGTGGTGATGCCGAGGAAGTCCTCGGCGAATCCGGCGAGGGTGTCCGCCCAGAGGACGTAGGGGGTGCCGTGCCGCAGGTACGACAGGACCATGAGGTCGACCAGGAGGTCGTCGCTGAGGACCGCGAGGGTGGCGCGCCGGTCGGTGGCCGTGGCCATGGTCAGGTGCTCGAGCTGGTCGACGCGGGCGAGCCAGTTGGGGACGGCCGAGGTGCGGGAGCACAGGCCGCTGTCGACGATGTGCCGGGCGCGGACGGCGAGGGTGGCGAACCGGGTACGGGGCTGTGCGGCAGTCGTCAGCATGCCCGCGGACCGTAGGCACCCGCGCGCCTACCGTCGCGCGCTACCGTGATCGCCGGCGTGAGGTGACGTGAATCCACAGCTCTGGCACGTCACCTCACCCCGGCTCACACCGGCCGGGTCAGCCCGAGCGCTGGGCGGCGAGTGCCCGCTCGAGCGCATCGAGCATCGTCACGATGTCGTCGACCTTCACGTAGGAGATCGCGAACGTGACGGTGCCGTCGTCCACGTTGAACTCGTACTCCGTGTAGTTCTGCTCGTCCTCGTAGTGGTACTGGCCGGGCTCGGCCTCGGCGAACCCGCCCGCCCCCTCGTCGAACCAGTCGGCGCCCCAGCACTCCGTCATGGCCGTGCCGACCGCGGTCTTCGGGACGTCCTCGAACTCGATCGTGGCGCGCCCGTGGTCGTCGAGGCACACCTTCCCCTCTCCCTCTCCGGGCGTCACCCAGCACAGGGTGGGCCCGAAGCACTGGCATCGGGCGGCGGATGTGAGGGCGGGGAACGCTGAGGTGAAGGCTTCCTGAGCCGTCTTCTGGTGTAGCTCCCACGCCCCGTACCAGCGATCGAGCGCTTCCTTTACGTGTGCTTCCACGTCTTCTCCCGTCTGCCCACACCGCGAGGCGCCGAGGCGGCGGCCGCATGAACGCGGTGCGAGCGAGCGGGCACGGTGCCCGTGGCAATCGGCTTGCGTCCGGGGGAACCGCAGGTCAGGGCGAGAGATGTTGATCACTAAGCCGTGCCCCCACGGTTTGACCGGATCTGGTCGAACACCGGTAAAAACAAGTGCCGGTCGTCCGGCCCGGTTTCTACCCTGCTGGGCATGACGGAGCTGACGGATCACGAGGTACGGGCCCGACTGCGGGCGCACCAGGACGGCGGCCCCATCAGCCGCCTATTCGAGACCGGTGAGATCGCCGAGGAGACGTTCGCCGCGCTGGGTGTGCGCGCGGACCGCTGCGATGCCGAGGGCCTGGCCGAGGAAGCCGAACAGGTTTCGGACGTAGCCGAGTACGTGAGCACGATCGGCGAGCGCCCGCCGGTGTCCAACTGGCCCACCCGGTAGAGCGGGTCCCGTGTTCCCGGCCGGCTACGGCCGCCGGAACGATCACGTCGCACTGCCGCTCCGGCAGTCTGGATGGCTGCACCCCGGCTGCGGGGTCGTGCGGCCGGGGCGCGGTGCGCGCTCGAGGGGTTACGACTCGTCGCCGCTGTGGTGCCGCCTGTGCTGGAGCACTCCGGATCGAAGATGTTGCATCCGCCGTCGGCCGGGTCATGGGGCATGGTCAGGTTCGGCTTCGGGCCGGTGGTCGGGTCGATGGAGGAACCCGGGGTGCCGGGTCCCGAAGCGGCCGTGGCGGTCGGCAACGGCTTCGGGCTCGGGTCCGTCGACGAGTTGTCCCCGACGATGCCGAGCACGCCGAACACGACCGTGAGAATCGCGCTGACCACGAGCAGGGCCAGGATCGCGCGGTCATAGAACAGGCGGGTACGGCAAGTGCCGTCCGAGATGAGTTCGGCGGGCTCCAGCTTGGCCGGACAGGAGCTGCAGGTGGGCGTGGGGGCGGGGTCTGACACGTGAGTCCTTCGGTCCGGGAACAGGAAGGGCGGACCGTGTCCGACCCGGACGCCTTGCGTCGCGTCGTCACTTCGTGAGTCGGACCGGCGGCGGAGCCGGCGCCTTCGGGGCAGGGGCAGCCGGAGCCTTCGGGGCGGCCGGGGGCTTCGCGGTGGACGCCTTCGGCTGCTGCGTGCCGCTCCCGGAATTGTTGGTATTGGCGGCCGCGGCGCCCGTACTGCTACCGGGCAGGCACGTCACCGGGTCGACGGTGCCTTCGACGGCCGGGGCGCAGCGCCCGGAGGAACCGTCGCGGTCGCTGTCGTCGCCGCTGGCGGCCAGGAGCGAGAACAGGGTCACCAGGCTGACGAGGAGCCCGATCGCGATGGAGACGATCAGGCGGGTGGGTCGGTCGTTCGGCGAGGGCAGGAGTTTGGTCACGGCGCGGCCTTCCAGGCGAAGAGATGAGGCCGCGGATCGTGGAGGCCGGGACGGTCTTGCGTCGCGCGGTGCCGAATCGACTGCCCGTGCGACCCGTGGCCAGGATGTACCGGGCATGGCGTCGGCTCCGAGCCGTCCTGGAAGGCTGACGTGCAGCGCCAGGGGCGATTGCCGCAGGCGCTGCAGCGTCGGTTGCGGTTCAAAGCCGCGAGCCCTTCGGCTACAGGTAGGTGATCTCCCGCTCCGCGGCGAGGAGATCGCCGTCCAGCGGGGTGTCGGTGAGCAGCGCGCGGACTGGGCGGCCGTCGACGTCGACGTCGATGACGTGCCCGGCCGGGGCGGAGCTGCGGAAGGTGATGCGGCGGGTGCCGAACAGCGGGCCCGGGTTGATCACCAGGTAGGTGCGGATGGGGCGGTCAGCCATGGCGTGGCCTCTCGACTGGGGCGCGCCTCGGACGGGCACCCTGTATCCCTTAGCCTCGATCCACCGGTGAAGTCGTTCTCCTGGCGCCGGATATGGCAGCGCGGATGTCCTCTGACCTGGGGCGATAGGCCTCTTCTAGGGTTCCGTAGCTCCGGTTCGGTAAAGCATCTACAGGATGCGTTCCTCTCATGCCGCCGCGGCGGTCCGTGCCGTCTTCGGCCCGGTCCGATGAACGCAACGGAGCGGTCTCGGCCATGCATTGCTGAAACCGGACACCCTGACTCGATTCCGGACTAAGGGGATCGGGGCGGGCTAACGTTCCCCTTTGCGGACCATTGCTACCCAGATCGATGGCGCGTTCAGGGGTAGCCGACCAGCGATAAGGAGTACACCGTGATCAGCGCAGCGGAAGTGATCGGCAGTGAGGTGCGGCTGTTCCGGGGGGACCAGGTGATCGTCCTCAGCCTCTCCGATGCCAGCGTCATCTACAACGGGCAGACGACCCTTCACGGATCCTTCGCCAAGGTGCCACCGAAGTTCGCCAACGGCATCGACGGGGCGTACCTCGTTGGCGGCGATATCCGGTTGTTCAGGGGCGGACGACTCGTGGTGATCAGTACGACCAACGGCAGCTGCACCTACAACGGCACGATCACCGGGCACGGCGCGCACGCCAAGGTGACGGCGGACTTCTCCCAGGACATCGACGACGTCATCCACATCGGCAGCGACGTCCGCATGTTCAAGGGCGACCGTCTGCTGGTCCTCAGCGCGAGCAATGGGAGCGTGACCTACGACGGACTCATCACCCAACATCCGTCCTTCACCAAGCTTCCGGCCGACTTCTCCGGGGACTTCGACGCGGTGCACTCCGTCTACCAGGAGGAGTGCCGTCTCTTCAGGGGCGACCGTCTGGTGGTCCTCAGCTGGCGCGATGGGCACGTGGTCTATGACGGACCGACCATCAAACACGCCTCGTACGCCAACCTCCCGGCAAGCTGGTTGAGCTGAGGCTCCTCGATCGCCTACGAGCCCCGGCAGCCTTCCCGGGCGCCGGGGCTCGCCTCGGTGAACCGAGGCTGAGACTCACCGGGCGATAGTGGCCCCAGGCTTGGACATCAGGACGCGGGCGCACTCTGAGCTGGGACGATGGGACTTCCTACGGTCCCAGGTCCACAGAGAGAGCACCCGCGAGATGCATTTTTCGCATGCTGCCTCGGCAGTGTCCGCCGCGTTCGATGAGGCGAATCTGGTCACGTGCGCCGGGCTGGTCCCGGTGATGCGGCTGGCAGAGCGGTGCGGGCTCGCCCGTCTGGTCGCGGACAATGTGAAGCTGAGCGGGGCGAAGAACAGCGCCGGTGCCGCTGCGGACGCCAAGGTCATCAGCATCGTGGCCGGGATGGTCGCGGGCGCCGACAGCATCGACGATCTGGACACCCTGCGACACGGCGCGATGCCGACCCTGTTCAGCGGGATCCGTGCCCCTTCCACACTGGGCACATTCCTGCGCGCCTTCACCCATGGCCATGCCCTTCAACTGCATGCTGTGCACCGCAGGTTCCTGGCCGAACTGGCCGCGCACACCCCGCTGCTGCCCGGCGCGCGGGAGACGGCGTTCATCGATGTCGACTCCACCCACAAACGCGTCTACGGCCGCGCCAAGCAGGCCGCCGAGTACGGCCGCTTCAAGGGCATCCGCACCCTGCATCCCCTGCTCGCCACCATCTGCACCCCCCACTCGCGCCCGGTGATCGCCAGCGTGCGGATGCGCCGCGGCAAAGCAGCCGACTCCCGCGGCGCCTCGAAGCTCGTCAGCGAGGCCCTGGCCACCGCCCGCGAGGCCGGCTGCACCGGCAACCGAATCCTGCGCGCCGACTCCCAGTTCTACAACGCCGGTGTGATCGCCGCCTGCCGCCGGGCCGGCGCCCGCTTCTCCATCACCTGCGGCATGAACCCCTCCGTCAAACGCGCCGTCCTCGCCGTCCCGCAGGAGGCATGGCAACAGATCACCTACCCCACCGCCGTACCCGATCCCGACACCGGTGACCTCATCTTTGATGCGGAGGTCGCCGAGATCCCTGCCTACACCGCGTTCGCAAGCCGCAAGAACAGCGAGCACGTCACCGCCCGGCTGATCGTGCGCCGTGTCCGCGACCTGGCCAAACCCGCCACCGTCGGGGAGCAGGGCGAGTTGTTCCCGGTCTGGCGCTACCACCCGTTCTTCACCGACAACCCCGCCGCAACGCTTCAGGCGGAGCGGGAACACCGCCACCACGCCGTCGTCGAGCAGGTCATCGCGGACAGTAAAGCCTCCGCCCTGGCCCACGTGCCCTCAGGGCACTTCCATGCCAACGCGGCTTGGCTCACCCTTTGGGCGATGGCCTACAACCTGCTGCGGGCCACCGGCACGCTGACCTCGGCCTTCCATACCAGGGCCACCACGGCGACCCTCCGCACCCACCTGGTCCAGGTCCCGGCCCGGATCGCCCGCTCCGCACGGCGCATCACCCTGCACCTTCCACGCAATTGGCGCTGGCAGCAGGCATGGACGCACCTGTTCGATGCCGTCCATGGCCCACCCGAGCCCGCCTGACCCCTCGAATCCCCGCCCACCAGGGCCCGACCGGAACCGAACCGTGGAAAAGCTGGGCAGACCGGCGGCTCCAACCTGCCCCGGCATAACCACCCCACCCGGAACAGGCTCAACAACACATCAGAAGATCACTCCCACGCCCGTCGGTGGATCAAGGCTTAGTTGGTCTCGGGCCGGATTGGACAGCAGTGTCCCTACCGGGGCGGCTCGTCGCCGGCAATCCGGTCGAGGTCGGCGTCGAGGGCGGCCAGGCCCGGCTGGTCGAGGAGTTCGCCCATCGCGACGCCCCGCATCTCCGGCTGGTACGCCGCGGTCACCTCCTCCGCGGTGACGCCGAGGCCGCGCGCAAGCTGGGCGGTCTGGGCGTTGTCGAGCCCGTTCGTGGCAGCGATGGCGGCCCAGACGTGCAGCTTCTTCTTCGCATCCTCGTCCAAGTCCCAGTTCATGGCGCGGGCGTGGCGGCACATCCAGTCGTAGAACGACTCGGCGGTCATCTGGCTCCGATCTCGCACGGCGGGTCAGTGCGTCAACGATCCCGCGAGTCCGGGCGCGGTGGGCGGCGTTCTGCGAGAACGGCGCGGAAACAGCGGCGCCCGGCCGCCGCGGGGGTACGGGGCCGGGCGCCGGGGTGCCGTCAGGTGGCGGCGTCGACATCCGCGCAGACCAGGGGACAGCGCCTTCGCCCGCTTGAGCGTCTGCCTGGCCCGACCAGGGCCGGGCCCGTGCGTCCTTTGGCCAGCCGGGCGACGCGTCCCGGCCGGGGCGCTCTCTGGCGCGGCCGGTTACCTCCGGCCAGTCGGGGTGTAGTTCCCTGGACCAGGGGAGGCGGGCCTACAACGCGTGGAGGGCGGCGTACAGCTCGGCGGCCGTGCGCTGCGCCCTTGTTCGCGCGGCTGACAGCAGCCCCGTCCGGCGCCGACGGCAGCTTCGTCGGCGGGGGTTGGCATGACCACGCAGACCGGCGGGGCCAGGCGCTTCACGACGACTTCCGCGAGCTTGAAGCGGACGTCCGTTCGTATTCCGCGCGCATCTCCGGGTCGCTCGAAATGCGGTCCCAGGCCACGCGGTCCACAAGCTCCTGGTAGCTGATCTCCTCCCCGTTCACGGTGACGTGGCGCTCAGCTTCACGGGCGCGGCCAGGGGCGGCGGTTGGAGCCAGTAGGCGGCCGAGGACGGCTCGGAGGGGTACGGGTCGGTGCGCTCATGCTCGGGGGAACGCGGGGCCGCCGAGAGCTGTTACAGCCGCCCCGGAAACGACGGCGGCCCCCGCCCGGGGAGGGGCGGGGGCCGGGCGCGCCCGGGGCGCTACGTCGCCAGCTCGTAGTCGTCCGGGGTGAGCATGTCGTCCATGTCGTAGAGCTGGGCGAGGTAGTCGCGCACCAGAGCCTCGCCGAGGCCGCCCAGGACTCCGCTGAGGACGATGGCGGCCATGATTGGGGAGACGACGTCGGCGGCCTGCTGGAAGGCGCTGGAGCGGCTTCCCTGCCACGGGTAGGAGCGGCGGAAACCGACGAGCAGTCCGGCCTCGGCCTGAGTGAGGCGGTAGCCGTCGCTCTCGCGCTTCCAGGTGCGGGACTTGCCGGTGAGGCACCAAGACGGGCCGTCGGCGGAGAACGTGTTGCCGCCCTTGGCCCGGCCGGACTTCGGGTCGACGGGGCGGTTGCCGCGGGTGTTGACGCGCTCCCCCGGCTTCCAGCCGAGGGCCTGAGCCATGGTGGTGGCGGGCAGCGGGCGGATTTGACGGGTGATCGTGGGGGAGTAGCGGCGGGAGGCGATCATGTAGACGCGCTTGCGGCGGGACGGCAGGCCGTAGTCCGCAGCCTCCATGATCTCGTGGCTGGTGTAGAACCACTCGGCGCACTCAAACTCGATGGTCAGGTCGCTGATGATCTCCTCCGGCAGGTTGCTGGACTGCTCCATGGCCATCCAGCGGATCGGCGCACCGGCGGCCTGCAGGGCGATCGGCCAGATGGCGACCTCCAGCATCAGGGCGATGCGGGGGTCAGTGACGCCCGCGGCCAACTCGCGGACCTCGTCCCAGGTGGCGCCGGAGCGTGGGGCGAAGCCGTCGCCGTGGCACCCCTTGCCGTCCGGGTCATCCGGGTCGCACTCGCACTCGTCGACCTCGTCGTTGTGGTGCCACTCCATGGGGATGAACCCGGCAGCCTCGCCGACGTAGGCGATGGCGTGGCCCAAGATCTCGATGTTGCCCTGCTCCAGGCCGGAGAGCTTGCCCGCCGGGGAGAAGGCAGGGCACGGCGGGCTGATGATGACGGCGGCGGTGTGGCGCAGCGCGATGTGTTCAGGGTCGAGGGTGGTGATGTCGGCGCAGATGCGGCGGTGTCCGGCCTTGCGGGCGGTGGCGCAGGCGTCCGGGGAGATGTCGACGCCGACGGAGTCGACGGCCATGCCGAGGACGGCGGCGATCCCTTCCGACCAGCCGCCGGGGCCCGCGAACAGCTCGACAACGCGGATCGGGTCGCCGGGGAGCGGGGCGAGGAGCCACTCGGCGGGCCAGGGGGCGGCGGCCTCTTCGAGGACCGGGAGCACCTTGGCGGGTATGGGCAGACCGGCCTTGCGGGCGAGTGTGGCGACGTGGACGGCGGTCTGGACTTTGGCCGGGAGGGTCCTCATTGCGGGTTCCTTCGTTCGGGACTTGTTGGCGGCTGCTCTCCACCAACCCGCCTGATAGTACAGCAATGAGACTCACCTGAAGGGAGGTAAGGGAAAAGGCCGGGATAGGTCTCGTGGCTGTGTCATTTCAGAAGGGCTGCCCGGCGGCGGGAGAGAGGCCGGGTCGGGCGTAGCGCTCAGCAGTAGCGACAGGACGGGGGCTTGTAGTGCCGTCCTTCGTGCTCGGCAATCGGCGTCAGACGCACCGTGCACCGCGGGCCGTTGTCGGCAGCGGACTCCTCGGGCCCGATGCCGGCCTCAGCGACCAGCCGCGCCCGCTCCTCCTCGGCGCACCACCGGATCGCCTTCTCCGCGCAGCACTCCGACCGCCAGCACACACAGCGGTAGCGGCCCTGGCAGTTCTGCCGCCGGTCACACGCGCACCGGCAGTCGTGCGGGCGGCACCCCTCCTTGTGGTCCACCGGGTTCAGTACCGCGGCGAGCAGCGGCAGCGCCGCGGCCAGCATCGCGAAGGCCCGGTTCCCCCCGCTCCTCCGCGTCCAGAAGTGACCGGTTCTCCTCGTGCATCGCGTACAGGGCGCGCCCGATGACGGTCGGCGAGTGCCGTGGGCACCCCTCTGCGCCCGGCTGCACCTCGGCACGGCACGTCCGGCAGAACACCGGGTCGTGCGTGGGCATGTGGTGTCTCCAGTCGGGTGGGCGGGGTCGCGCCCGGCGAGCAGTGCCGGGCGCGGCAGGGAACGCCCGGGGGCGCCGGTCTGTGACACCGGCGGCCGGGACGGCCGGTTAGTCGACGGGCGTGGGCGGCTCGGCGCGGTCCTGCGGCGGGCACTTGGCGCCATGCAGCGGGCAGACGGATGGGGCGAGGGGGATGCCCAACAGGGTGCGCTCCGCGTTCTCCTCGCCGCCGTGCATCGCTTCGGGCGCCAGGAACGAGAGGAAGGCGTACGGCGCGGTGTTCTCCACGCGCTGCAGCAGCTCCAAGACACTGTCCGGGGCACGCGGGTCGTGCGAGCCCCACAGCGCGGCGATGTCCTCTGGGACCGCCGGAAGCCACTCGGCGCCGCGGACCGCGAAGCTCCACACGATCTTGCCGTCCGCGGCCCGGATGGAGTCGAGTTCCAGCTCGTCGTAGTCCTCCTCGTAGGCCGACCGCTTGACGACCAAGACCGCCGCGGCGGGGAACTGGGCATGCAGCGTGTAGGCGACGAGCGGCAGCATCGCGCCAGCGGCGGCGCGCGCCTTGTCCTGTGCTTCCTCGAACACGGAGATCGGGGCCAAAGGGGCGATGCTCACGGGTGTGCGTCCTTCCAGGCGGGGTACGCCCCGAGGCCGGCCTCGGGGCGCGGGGGCGGGTCAGCGGCAGAGCTGCGGGGCGAGGTAGATCAGGAAGTCCACGCCGACGCCGTGGAGGTCGATGGACGCGGGGGTGGTGTCGTGCGCGCGGGAAACGGGGTCAAGGGCCGGGGCGGCGTACCCGTACGGGCCGCGGCCGGTGCTGAACGCGAGTCCAGCCTGGTCGGTCTGCTCGACGTGCCCGTGCCGGGCGAGGACGGCGGCCAGGCGACGCTGCAGACGGCCGTGGACACGGGGGACCTCGGGGCGCCCGGCGGCGGCCGGGGGCAGGAAGTAAGCCACGGCCTTCTCGACGGCGCGCACCGGGCCCTGAATCTGGACCTCGGCCACGGGGTTCGTGCCGTGCAGGGTGACGGAGTACCGGGCGCCGGACGGCGTCCCCCACGCGAGGGTGGAGGTGTTCGCCAGGAGACCGACCCGGTTGTACGTCGCCGCACCCTGCAGGCGCATCGCGTGCCCGATCTCGTTCAGCAGCTCCAGCCGCCCCATCACGCGGGGGCCCTCCTTCGAGGCCCGACCGGCGGCCTCGTCGTCAAGGACGGGCAGGACCAGGCGCAGCACCTCACGCGCGACGACGGCCGGGCTCATGCTCTCGAGCCGGAGGTCGGGGCGGGTCGGCTCGCGGTCGGGGAGCTGCCAGCCGATCTGTGTGTCCCAGGTGCGGGCGACGAGGACCAGGGCGCGGCCGCCCTGCATGAGGCGGGCGGCAGGGTATCGGGTGGTCCACCACGCGTTGCGGGGCTCGACGGTCCACGGAATGCCGGCACGCCGCGGGAGAAGGACGGAGACGCGTCCGGCGAGGGTCTGGGCGGGGCACACGGGGCGGGCGGGGGTGGTAGTGGTCGGGGTCATGATGGGGGCCTTTCGAGGGGGCCGCGCCCCTGGGAGCAGTCCGGGGACGCGGCCGGGCGGGAAGGGGTCAGACCAGGTACGCGGTGGTGGCAAGCAGCAGGTCGACGCCGAGTCCGCCGATCTCCGCGACCACGCGCTGGTCGTCGTCGGCGCGCTCGGTCGGGTCGTCGGCCGTGGGGGTGGCGATCCAGCCGGAGGGTTCGTAGCGGGCGCCGAACTGGACCTGGCCGTTCTCCACCGGGCGGAGCTGCGGAAGCCGGTCGGTCAGGTTTCGCGTGAAGGCGCTCCCCGCGTGGTCCTCGGCGCACCCGGCGTACGGGGTGGTCACGGCAGGCAGGAAGCCGTACAGGCCGCGCACGGGCCCGTCGTAGGTCAGGAGCAGGCTCCAGTTCAGGCCGCAAACCCATAGGCCCCAGGTGCCGTGGGTGCTGGTCGTCCACGTCAGGCCGGGCCCGTCCACGCCCTCGGCCGGGACGGCGTGGGCGCCCTGGTCGATCAGCGCGAAGCCGAGTTCCAGCAGCTCCGCCGTGCGGTCGGAGAGGAGCTGATCCCGTCCCTTCGTGCGGCCGGTCTCCCGGATTTTGTGGGCGTCCAGGTCGGGGAGGACGGAGCGCAGCACACGCGCGGCGAGGGTGAGGGCGGGGGCCGGGTCGGTCGCGTCGACTACTGCGTCGGGGGTGACGGGGAACAGGCCGGGCCGGTCGGCGAAGACCTCGATGCGGCCCGCTTCTTCGGTGACGATCAGGGAATGACGGCCGTTGCTGAGCCGGGACGTGGGGGCGTTGTTTCGGATGCCGTACGGGGCGTGGCCGACGGTCCAGCGGGCGCCCCGTCGGGCGGGCAGGAGCGCGGCGAGCGGCGCGGCGATCTCAGCGGGGGTGACGGCGGACAGGGTCACTGCGGTGTTCCTTCGTTCGGGACGATCCGGCGCGGTGCTCTCCGGCCGGGGATCTGGTCATGCGGGTGGTGCTTGCGTCGCGCCGGGGGCAGCTCGTACGTCCGACCCCGGGGCGCGGCGGACTATGTGGCCGTGGGCCAATGGGCCGGGCGGGCGCGGTTTGTCTCACGTCCGCCCGGTGGGCTGGTCAGCTGAGGGAGTCGTACAGCTCCCGCGCGGCGACGGCGGCGGCATTGCGGTGGCTGTCGTCGTTGCAGGTGGCGATGGTGGCGCCGCGGTGGGACACCATGCGGACGGCGGTGTGAGTGACGCCCTCGTCGCTGACGTGGCACGGAAGGCGCCGGTCCTTGAGACCGAACGTCACGGTCTGGCCGTACGCGTCGTGGGCGCGGCGCAACGCCGTGGGAGTGCCCGGGGTCGGGATCTCGACGGCGGCCGGGACGGCGGGCCGGTTGGCCGGGCGGTCGGTCGGGACGGCTTGCAACTCGGCGAGGTGGGCGTGCTTCCAGTGCAGGCGGAAAGCGTTCTCCAGCAGGAGCGCGACGATGTCCTTGCCGGTCATGGTGCCGATGGCGGCGTGCAACACCAGGAGCTTGGCGAACAGGTCCCCTTCCAGGACGATCAGCACGGGGCTGCCGGGGAGCAGCGACGGGGGCAGGTCGACGTTGTTGCCGAATACGGGAGCGGTGACGTACTGGGTGAAGCGGGGCGGGAACCCGATCGCGGGGTGGGTGGCGGCGATCTCGTCGGCAGCGCGGAGCGCCTGTGAGGCGTCCCAGTCCATGGTGTTCGTGATCACGATGCCGTCCCAGGTGCCGGGTTCCTCGGTCTCCAGCGAGTGCGCGGCGGTGTCCAACAGGGTGGCGATCTCCAGCAGGGCGGCGCGGCCCTCAGCGTTCGGCAGCGGCGCGGGGTCGGCGGCGCGGGTGCGGGCGATGGTGGCGATGGTGCGGGCGCGGTCGGCGGCGTCGAGGGCGTTGGGCGTGGGCATGGGTGTCTCCGCTTCTGGGAGTGGTGGGTGAGGTAGGGGCGGGGCGCGGCGGGAGGAAGGGCCGCGCCCCGGCGGCCTGAGGGCCGGTCAGACGGCGATCAGCGCGGCGCGGACGCCCTTGTACTCGGCCTTGCGCGGCTTGTACTGCGCGGCGATCTGCGCGACCTGGGCGCGGGTGTACCGGTAGACGGTCTTGACGACGTTCCGCGCGCCGTCGAAGGAGCGGCGGATACGGGCGCGGCGGCCCTTGATGCCCGCGTTCTTTGCGGCGGTGCGCAGGGCCTTGACGACGCCCTTGACGGTGGCGGCGTCGGCGCCGGTGGCGATGACGTGGGTGGCCAAGGAGCGGGCACCGGAGCGGACACGGCGGGCGGCGTGGGCGACGGCGCGGCGTTCGGCGGAGGCGGCGCGGTTGGCGCGGACGCGGTCACGGAGTACGCGGCGGGCAGTGGCAGAAGCCATGGTGGTGATCCTTCGTTCGGGACTTGTTGGCGGTGCTCTCCACCAACCCCTTGATGATACAGCAATGAGACTCATGAGTGCTATGAGATCCGGGGTGAAATCGAATATTGCGCAAGTGGGTTGACGTTCTCGGTGGTCCGCAATGTATGCCTGGAGTCGCATGGCTGTACCGTCCATGCGATCTAGAAAAGGGTGTCGGGCTGCTCGGGGAACGTCGGGGCCGGCGCATGGGCGCCAGGGGTGCGCGCGGTCGCGATGCCGTCCCCGAACAGCGGTGCGGTGCCGTACTCGTCGGGGACGGCGGGGATGTGCCGACCTTCGAAGTCCGGTGCGGCTGGGGCATCGCGGTCGAAGTCGGTGGGCGCCATGTGCAGCCAGTTGCGCCCGGGACGCTGGGCAGTCACTGCGATCTCCTGTCCGGTGCCGGGCCGGGGTGTGAGCGGCGCACCCCCGGCCCGGGGTCAGCGGGCGGTTGGCCCTCGTTGGCGATCGTTCAGGCGTACGCCGGACGCTCAGCTACCGTCGCGCACGGGGCGGCGAGCTCGGCGCCGCGCCATCGCTGGCGGCGGTGGGGGTTGGCTGGGCCGCGGCGTCCGGGTCGGTGCCGGTGCAGGAGGCGAAGGTGCCCGGGTTGCCGCGCCACTCGATGCCGACGGAGCAGCCGGGCGTGCCGATGGTCATGCCCGCGTTCCGCCCGCTGTAGGTGTGCGTGACGGACGCGAGCCCGAGGGTGGCGACGGTGATACCAGCTGCCAGGAGTGCGACGGGGCGGGGGTGTTGGGATAGGAAGCGCAGCATGCGCATGGTGGTGGTCCTTCGTTCGGGACTCCCGGGGTTGCTCGACCCCGGGCCGCCGGGTGGCGGGGCTCCAGAACGTACACACTCGACACGGAAAAGTACAGCCATGAGACTGGCGGGGAGGTGTGCCACGTCAAATCATCTCTCATCTATGGATGATTAGGTGTGCGCGTTGCGCTGAAGTCGTATTGCTGTACTGTTCTTCTGGCGGTTCACCCCGTCGCCCCGGAGAGCAACCGGGGCAGTCCCGAACGAAGGAACACCACCGTGATCACTGCCACCGAGCGCGCCGACTGGATGGCGCTGCAGATCTTCATCGCTGCCAACCTGCACAACGGCCGCGTCGTCACGCACGACCTGGTGGACGCCGTCATGAGCCGCGACTACGAGAAGGAGTGCGGCAAGGCGAACAAGGAGAACGTGCGCCGCATCATCCGCAAGCGCGCCGCGAACGAGGGCGTCCGGGTCATCTTCACCGAGGACGAGCGGTACTGGGCAATCCGCGAACAGCTCCACCACATGAGCGGCAACGAGGTTCACGCGCTGCGCGACGAGATCGCCGAGGGAGGCGACGACGACCCGCGCGGCTGGGACCAGGCCCTGGTGAACGCCATCTCCGTCCGGATGTCCAACCGCCCCGTCGCGCCCCGCCTTCGGGGCTGCACGCCGGTCTCCATCCGCCTGTGGCACAAGCCGCGCCCCGTCGCCGAGGAGCGCCCGGCCCCCGCCGAGGAGATCCCCCCGGCCGCCGCCTTGCCCGACAGCGCACCCGCCAACGACATCACCCCCCGCGCGCTCGCCGAACTCGCCGAACGCGTCCACACCGCCCGCTTGACCACCCCCGAAAGCAATGACCTGGTGAGTGCGTTCTACGCCCTCGAGGACGCCCGAGACGCCCTCAGCAGCGCCCACACCGCCGCCTCAAAGGTGCACGCGCTCCGGCAGGCAAGAACCGCTATGGACGCCGCCCGGACACTCCTTCAAGCCCCGCGCAACTTCACCGCGTTCGCCGCATACGCTGCCGCCGACGACGCCGCTCTCCGCATCCGCCCCGAGGACCTGACGCGTCTCGCCCGCCACCTCCTGGCCCTGGCCCCCAGCGCACCATCCCCGCAGCGCCGTGCCCTGGTCCCCGCCCACACTGCTGTGGAGGTCGCCGCCGCCGCGGTGAAGACCGCGGACACGCTCGAGGGGCTGGCCGGCGTACAGGCGAGCAACGCCACGCACGACCAAGCCCACGCCGCCATCAACCAGGCACGCGCCGCGATCCTCGCCATCGAGCCGACCGCCAAGCAGATGCGCGGCATCGACATGCCTGTGACCCCTGTCGCCATCCGCGCCGCTGCCCGCGCATACCTCGCCGTCAGCGCCCGCCCCGAGGAGCTGTCCGCCATCGACACGGGCACGCCAAGCGTGCAGGTGTGGTGCCGCAACAGCGGAGGACTCGGCCGCGAGGTCATCGCGACCATCACCGCGGGCGTCCGCGCCGAGATCGGCCACGTACCCGCGCACCCGCCGATCGTGCTCCGCTTCCGCCGACTCGACGGGCGCCTGAACGCCGTGGAGAACGCTCGCCGACTCCTGTGGCGCGCCACCCCTGCGAAGCGCTACCTGCGCGTCGAGGGCGTCCCGGTCGAGTTCTTGCAGGACTCCCGGGTGTGAAATCCGACCCGCGGCGCCGCCCGCCGACCCCCGCGCGGGCGGCGCCGTCGAGCCCCATACGCGCACGCGCGCGTGTTGGACGGTCCCAGAAGTCCCATAACCCCACCTCTCTGCCCTGTTGCCCGCTGTTTCGGCGTCCGGGTCCACCGTGGTCTGTTCGCCGCTCCGAGGAAGGTTTCAACCCCATGCCCCTGCCGTCCTGGCTCCCGTCCCACCTGCCCACCGCCGATTCGTCGAGGTGGACGTGGGAGTCGTTCGCCAACGAAGTGGCTCGTCTGTTGGGACTCAGCCCGACCGCGCACACCGGTGAGTTCGAGCGCAGTTCCGAGACGGATCACATCTGGCTGCTGTGGCAAGCGGAGCGGGGCGGAGCGAGCGTCCTGGTGGAACGGCCGTACGGGGAGCTGCGCGCGGCCGTGCGCATCAAGGTGTGGTGGCACCAGTCCCCTGACCCGGCCGATGTCGCCGCGATGGTCCGGGCGTACGAGCGGCGCGGGCGCGTCCAGTCCCTTCGGTCCCTGCTGGCCCGGGTGCTGCGCCGCCGCTGAGCCCCTGAGTGTGCCGGTCGCAGTCCCGCGGCCGGCCTCCCCGCGGCGGAGAGTTCCGCCGCCCCAGAGGAAGGAACGAGCGCGTGAGCGCATACGTGGAGATCCCCAGCCCGTGCGAGTCGGCCCCCGGCCGGTTCACCGTCGACCTGGTGTTCCCCGTCCAGTCGAAGCGCAGGGCGAAGCAGCACCACGATGTGGCGTGGACCCTGGCCGGCGTCCACGGCCTTGAGGTGTCGACGCCGTACAAGGTGAACTCGCGCTGGTCCATCTACGAGGAGAAGTGGGGGAACGGGGAGCGGCACGGATGGCTGGACGAGCGGCGGCTGCGCGTCGACGGCCCGGCGCGCGCCCTGGCCCGGTACCTGGTCGCCTTGGAGCGGGTCCTGGACGAGGTGGAGGCCCTGGCAACCCGGGCAGTCCGCGTGTTCGGCGCGTGGAAGCGGTCCGTCGAGGCGGAGCCGTTCCTGGAGTACGAGGACGCGACGACCATGCGCGTTCGGGCCCGGGAGTTCCGCGCGGACGTCCTGCACGCCCTGGCACAGGGGCTGGGCGCCCGTCGGCGGACCGCGGGGGAGCGGGACAGCTCCCGGCCGCTGTGGGAGCAGTACGGGGCCGTCGCCGAGGAGGTGTGGGCCTCCGCGGGCGCAGTTGACCTCGAGCGGGCCGACGACAGCACGGTGACGGCCCTCATGGCGCGGATGGTGCCCGCGGTCGTCGCCGAGGCAGAGCGCCTGGCCGCGCTCGAGGCCGCCCAGGTGGAGCGGGAGCGCCTGGAGGCGGAGCGGGTGGAGCTGTTCCGGCAGGCCGACGCGGAGCTTGCGCGGGAGGCCGATGAGGCGGACGCCGAGCGGTACGCGCGAGATGGGCAGGAGGGCCTGTTCCCCGTGTCGGAGGCCCGGCCGCTGCTGCTGGTGCCCCCGGCCCGTCCGGTGAAGCCGCGCTGCGCGCCCCGCAAACGCGTGGCCATGGTGGCTCGGTTCCCCGCCGGGATCAGGCACGTTGCGATCAGCCGGGAGCAGGTGGAGTGCGTCTCGCCTGCCATCGCGGCCGCCGTGTGGCCGGAGGTGAGCGGGGACCGCCGGCGGTACGCCCCCGCAGCCTGACCCCCGCCGCGCCCCCCGTGAGTCTCAAATGACTCAGCAAGAAGACTCGCGGGGTGCACTGCGCCATTTTCTGAAGAGGTGCTACACACCAGAGTCTTATTGCTGTACTGTTTTGCTTGTTGGTGGAGAGCACCACCAACGTCCCGAAGGAAGGAACGCCGCTGATGAATGCTGTCCTGGCTGTGAAGCCCATGGAACAGCTCTCCGCGCAGTACGGGCCGATGCGTACCGTGCTGAACTCCGATGCCCCCGCCGACGTCCCTGCCGAACAGGCCGACGTCTTCCGCTTCAACCTGCTGGGCGGGAAGGGCAAGCGGGAATCCGTCGTCAACGGCGCGGACGGCAAGCCGGTGCTGATTATCCGGTTCGTCGAGTACATCGACCCCGTAACCCAGAAGACGCGGTATGGCGTCGACTACTGGTCGGTCCTGCGGTACTGGGCCAGCGACCACCAGGCGGGCGCCGTGGCGGAGCTGTCGTACGAGAAGGCCGTGCGCGACGAAGTCCGGTACACCCGGCTCCAGCTCGCCCCGGAGCGGTTCACGCATGGCGTGGCCAGCTTCTACGACCTCACCGACGTCTTCTGACCGGTCCGGTCTCCTCTCGCCGGGGCGCGACGTTCACCGCCGCGCTCCGGCACCCTCCCCCAACCTTCTTCCGCACACCAGGAGTCCGAACCATGGCCAGCACCAAGACCACGTACCGCACCACCCACCCGGGCACCAACGAGGAAGTCACCTTCACCAAGGGCGGCCGCCCCATCCGTTGGATCACCTGGGGCGACTTCGGCGACGGGTTCGTGCACTTCGGCTACAGCTCCCAGGAGACATACGAGAAGGCAGTAAAGGCCCCCCGGTCAACCAACCCGTACGCCAAGCGGTACGAGGCGACTCCGGCGACGGTCGTCGAGGACGAGACCCCCACCGGTGCCGCGGCCGCCGAGAAGGCCGGGGAGCGCCCCATGCGTGCCGGTCTCACCGTCACCCCCGACTCGCCCCGGCCCGGCGAGATGAAGCTGAACGTGGAACTGGACGGCGAGATGATCGGCGTCGTCTTCGACGAGTCCCCGGCCAAGCTGGCGCGCGGCGGGTTCGCTGCCTGGTCCTCGAAGTGCCGCAACCGCGGCGGCATCGTCGGCTTCTACCCGTCGAAGGAGGAGGCGGCCGAGGCAATCGCCGACCTGTACGCCGAGGACGGCCCCGCCGGCGCCAAGGCCCCCGAGGACGCCGAGGAGCGCGCCGTGTTCCTCGCGCTGCCCACCGACCGCCGGAACGCCACCGCCCGTGAGGCCGCGGACGTGCACCACGGCACGCGCACCGTAGCCGAGTGCTGGACTGAGGCGCTGGCGTGGGACGAGGGTGAGCACCCCGGGGCCGACCCGGAGACGGGTGAGCCGGTCTATGTCCGTACGCACTCCGCGACGACCCGGCACCTGCCCAACCCCGACAGGCGCGGCCGCCGCACCCTGTGCGGGCAGGCGTGGCAGCTCGCCTCCTGGTACCGCCACAACGGGAAGATCCAGCGCCCCGACGGCTGGATGATCCGCGAACTCCCCGACTGCGGAGGGTGCGGGAAGTCGCACGCCGCCCGGCAGGCCCGCGCCGCGTAGCAGCTCCCTCCGGCCGGGGCGCGTCCCCCACCCGTGCCCCGGCCGTACGCCGCCCCGTTCCGCCCGCTCCACTGACCTCGAGGACTTCACCATGCATGCAACGATCCGCGCCCACCGTGCCCGCAAGGCCCGCTCTCCCCTCTGGACGGACCGCTGCCCGCGCCCCGCCAGCGTCCGGTCGACGAGCACCACCGTCGGTGCCGCCCGCGCCTGCCTCGCCCGCTCGTACCGGTACGGGGAGCGCCACACCATCCCGTGGCTCAAGACGCAGGTGACGCGGGGCGAGTGGCGCCACAGCGTCCAGCGGGCTGCGATCCAGCACGGAGGTATGGCGGCTGCGACTGCGTGGCGCTCCGGGGCATACGGCCGCCCCGTGCCCTTCCCGCCGGTCGACCGCTCGATGCTCCCGCGCGAGGAGCGCATGGGCCGCCCGCGGCGACGGTAGCCGCCCGCCCGGCCGGGGCGCCCGCACCACCCCGGCCGCACTGCCCCTCTCCGCCCACCTCACCCCCAGGACACCCGCCATGCAGACCGCGACCCTCTTCGATCTCCCCGCCATCCAGACCGGCCGGCAGGTCGCCCCTGTGGCCGCTCCGGCGAAGAGGGCGCGCCGCCCGCGCAAGGTGCACGCGTCCGTGCCGCTCAAGCCGTCCACGACCGTCCCCGACGAGCTGATAGCCGAATCGGACTGGGTGGTCGTGAACTCCAGTGGCGGTAAGGACAGTCAGGCGATGCTGTCGTACGTCGTCCGTCGCGCGAAGGCCCTCGGGATGCTGGACAAGGTGGTCGTCGTCCACGCGGACCTGGGGGACATCGAATGGGCCGGCACGAAGGCCCTCGCTGAGGAGCAGGCCCGTCTCGCCGGGGTCCGCCGGTTCGAGGTGGTGAAGGCGAAGGGCGCTGATCTCCTCGGGCGTGTCCTGATCCGCTTCGGCAAGCTCAAGGCGAAGGCGGAGCGCGAGGCGATCGAGGCGGGCCTCGACCCGACCGCGGTGAAGGTCCCCCCGGCTTGGCCTTCGAGTTCAGCACGCTGGTGTACGAGTGACGTGAAGCGAGGGCCGATCTGGACCCTGTTCACCAAGCTCGCCGCGGAGCTGTCCCACCTGGGCCGCCCGGTCCGCATCCTCAACTGCATGGGGCAACGGGCCGCCGAGTCCGCGCCGCGGGCGAAGCTCGCCGAGGTGGAGATCGACCGCTCCGCGAGCAACGGCAAGCGGCACGTCACCGTATGGCGCCCGATCCACGGGTGGAGCGACGCCGAGGTGTGGCGGGAGATCGCCCGATCCGGTCTGCCGTACCACGAGGCATACGACTGGGGCATGCGCCGCCTGAGCTGCAGTTTCTGTGTCCTCGGGTGTGAGGCCGACGTGGTGCTCGCCGCGCGGCTGCGCCCGGACAAGGCCGCCGAGTACGCGGACATGGAGGTCCAGGTCGGCGCCGACTTCAAGCATGGCTTGTCCATGGCCGAGATCATCCGCCGCGCCGCCGAGCTGGAGAAGGAACTCGGCCCTGTGCGGCGGCCGCCGGCCGGGACAGCGATGGCCGGGTTCGTCGGCAAGTCGACGACCGCCATGTACCTGGGCCGCCGTGACCTCCTCCGCGAGCGACTGACCCTCGCGTCCTGACCCCTGAACCACCCCACCAAATTCCGGAGAAGACCCGTGTCTGTGTTCACCACCGCCTACACCACCGACAAGCTCACCCGGGGGCAGCGTCGCGTCATGCTCGCCGCCGTCGACGCGGACGGCCGACTGCCCGACGGCGCCAATCAGCGCGTCCTCAACAACATCACGGAGTCCTGGGCCCGCACGGACGCGGCGGCCGGGGGTCGGTTCCTCACCGCCGAGGGGCGCGCCGCGCTTGCACCGCTGGGCCGCTTCTCCCTCCTGGCGCGGGCCAACCCCCTGACGGGGTCTCTGTCGGGCACGACCGGGCACAGTGACACGCTCGCCCTGGTCCGCGACGGTCTTGCCGTCCTCCAGGACAGTGAGGGCCGTCCCGTGCCCGTCGCGGACCGCTGGGAGCGCGGAATCTCCCTGCGCATAACCGAGCGTGGCCGGAGACTGGTCGGCATGCCGCTGACAGCTCCCGAGTTCGCCGAGCGCTTCCCCGTGTACTCCCGGGCGATGTGGAAGCGAGAGGGGGAACCCGCACGGCTCGTACAGATCCTCGGCTGGCCGCTCACAGACGGCACCGTGCGCGTACTGCCGGAGGGTGCCCGTCTGAGCTACTCGCAGAGGACGGAACGACCCGTGCCGGCCGGGCAGATTCACCCTGCGCCCCAGGCCCCCACGACCACCGTGACCAACCGATCCGACGACCGAAGGAAGACGATGACCGACAGGACGCCCGAGCCGACCCTGGACGACGACCTTGAGGCGCTGCGCGGGCTTGCCGCTGCGGCGATGAAGCCGATGACGCCCCGCGCGGAGACCTGGGAGCAGGTCAAGGCCCTCGAGGCGCGCGCCACCACGGGTTACGAACTGGCGGCGCGGTTCACCGAGTTCGACCAGCGGGCAACGGCCGACCGTCGTGCGCCGAAGGAGTGGGGGATCGGCCGGGAGCTGTCCGAGGAGCGGATCGCGGCCGAGCTGGAGCAGCGGCCTGAGCTGCGAGCCCTCGGGGGGTTCGTGGCGACCCTGGCCAAGCTGGGGATGGCGCCGTGGCAGATGGCCAACCTGGTCCGCACGGTGCAGGCAAACCACCAGGCCGGCGCCGACGAGAGCTGAGCGCCGCGGAAGCGTGGCGGGGGCCGTCCGGTCGGGCGGTCCCCGCTTTTCATGGACTCCCCCTTTCCCGTGAGTCTCATTGCTGTACTATCTGTGGTGTTGGTGGAGAGCGCCGCCAACGAGTCCCGAACGAAGGAATTTTCGCGTGCTTTCTGCCGTCCTCTTCGACCTTCCGGCATCCGCTGAGAACAGTGCAGCCATACGTCCAGCCGCCCCGCAGAACCCTGGCCGCCGCTCGTACGACGACATCGACCGCGTGACGTACCTGGGCACGCATCAGCCGTCGTGGCTCGCCCGGCCGGAGTTCGGCGAGGACTGCGTCCCGCTGTGCGTCGCGAACCACCGTCTCTCGGGCCGCAAGACCCTGCCGCGCGCCATAACCCCGTGGATGCTCGACAGCGGCGGCTTCACGGAACTGTCGAAGTACGGGCAGTGGACCCTCACCCCGTACGAATACGCCGCGGCGGCGCGCCGGTACTACGACGAGATCTCCATGATGGACGCCTGCGCCATCCAGGACTGGATGTGCGAGGACGAGATCCTGGCGACGACCGGGCTGACGGTGGAACGCCACCAGTACAAGACCGTGGCGTCCTTCCTCAACCTCATGACGCTGGACGCGGATCTGCCATGGATGCCCGTCCTCCAGGGATTCACCCTCGACGACTACCTACGCTGCGTGGACCTGTACGAGCAGGCCGGTGTAGACCTCACCCTTGAGCCGGTCGTCGGCATCGGGTCCGTATGCCGTCGGCAGGCCACGAACGAAGCCGTCCGCATCATCGAGACCCTGTGGTCCATGGGCATCCGGCTCCACGGGTTCGGCTTCAAAGTCACCGGCCTTCGCGAGACGGCGCACCTGCTCTACTCCTCAGACTCCCTCGCGTGGAGTCTGAACGCCACCAAGCGGGCCCCCTTGCCCGGGTGCACGCACAAGCACTGCGGGAACTGCCCACGGTACGCCCTGGCGTGGCGGAACCGTCTCCTGAACTCCCTCCCCGATCACCGGCAGCTCCTCACCCTGACCGCCTGATCCACCAGATTTCCGGGGCGTCCATCACCGGGCGCCCCGGTACCACCGGCGGGTGAGCACCCCGCCCCCGACCCGAACGAAGGGACACCACCATGTACAAGAAGCCCGACCTGAACGGCCCGCTCATCCGGCTCCGCGAGAACGCCGCGGCGTGGAAGGCCAATCTCGCCCGCCTCACCAGCCCCGAGGGGATGAAACAGGACACCTACGCCTGGCCGATCGCACGCATGGAGGAGCGCGACGATCTCGCCAAGCAGATCGTGGACGACTTCACCGCGCTCGACGAGGTGATGTCGTCGCACCACGGCATCGGCAATGCCGCCCCGGCATCGTGGAGCGTCGACGCGCTCACCGACGAGGACCTGGCGAACGTCAAGGCCGACTGGCCGGAGCTGGGCATGTTCGCCGACGACACCGTTCGCCGAGTGGCTGACGTCATCGGCATCCGCATGGTGCGGGCGATGGCACAGGAGGCCGTACGACGAGCCCCCGGCATCCTCCAGGCACGCGACTCCCAGTAGGCACCACCCCGCCGTCCATGGCCCGCCCCAGCCCGGGAGCGGCGCCATGGACGGCGCGCCCGTTCGCACCCGGGGCCGGAGAGCACCGGCCCCGTCCCAAAGGAAGGAACCGCCCCATGCCCCGCGCCACCCGTGTCAGCACGATCCGCCGTCACCTCGCACAAGGTGGGCTCGTCGACCTCGAACTCGACGAGGCCACGCAGAAGGCCAGCCACCCCACCGAGCACGAGACCGACGGGTTCGCCGCCCGACAGCACGTCAACGCCGCCGGCACGCTGATCGTCCTCGTCGGCGCGTACGGCCCGGACTGGTTCACCACCATGCGCGAGGTCCGTCACCGGCTGGAGCAGCCGTACGTGAAGTGCACCGTCGACGGCGATGCTTCGGGCCTCGGAGACCATGAGGTTCTGGCCTGGTGGGCGACGTCCAAGGAACTGCAGGCCCGCAAGCGTGCTCAGGCCCAGCAGCAGGCCCCGCTCCTCGCCCTGCTGCGCAAGCAGGATGCCGCCGCCAAAGCAGCAGCGGAGCGGCGGGCCCTGGAGGACTCCGGCCAAGCCGGTCTGTGGTGACCATACGTCCGTCTCGCCTTCGGGGAATGCGAATCCGCAGTTGTCAGTGGCATGACGTATTTTCCAGTCATGACGATTCGTTCCGGCCTGTGTGCCACCCTCGCCGCGGTGGTGACCGCCGCGACCCTCACGACCGCGGCAGCGCCCGCTCAGGCCGTTTCCCGCACCCGTGCCTGCTCGTCCTCCGCGAGCCTGAACGGGTTCTCCGATGCGCTGGACAAGACCACCGTTGACGGTGTCTACGTCGGCAACCTGTCCTCCCTCGCGGTAGACACCAACGGCCGCCTCACCGCGCTGTCCGACCGCTCGCAGCTCTTCTCCCTCGACCGGCACAACCGCCCAAACGGCGTACTGCCCCTCGTCGACGAAAACGGCCAGCAACTCGACTCCGAGGGGCTGGCCATCGAGCGTGACGGTACGCGGCTGGTGACGTCCGAATACGAGCCGTCCGTGCGGCGATACGACCGCCAGGGCCAGCTCCTCGGACAGCTCCCCGTCCCCGAAAACCTCAAGACGTACAAGGTCACCAACCGGGCCTTCGAGGGCCTGACGCTCGACGACCGCGGCCACAAGCTCACCGCCAGCATGGAGGGGTGGCTGACGACGGACGGCACCGACACCCGTCGCTTCCAGACGTGGCAGCGCGGGCGCCACGCCGAGTTCCGGACCGACCGTCAGTTCGCGTACATGGGCGACACCGGCTACGGCATCTCGGAGATCGCGGCGACCGGCGACGGCCGCCTCCTGGTCCTGGAACGGTCCTTCAACACCACCGTCGGTTGGACGGCGCACCTCTACGTCGCCGACCCGCGGCGGGCCACAGACGTCAGCAGCGTGACGGACTTGGCCGACCAGGACCAGCGGGTGCGCTTCGCATCGAAGACATTGGTCGCCAAGCTGGAGGAGTGCCCCTCTCTCGACGCGCCAACGCGGTTCCCCGTCCAGGCCAATCCGCTCGTCGGCAATATCGAGGGGATGGCGATTACCGGCCGGCGCCACGGAGTTCTGCGTCTGACGCTCGTTGCTGACGACGACCAGAGCCCGGCCGCGATCACGCGCTTGTACGGGATGGACGTCCGGCTGCCGCGCCGCTGACGCCATTGGACATGGATGTGGGCCCGGACCGTTCGTCGGTCCGGGCCCACATCCATGTCGAGAGAGGCCGGTTCACACCGCCAAGAAGGCGGCCGCGGTCGCCGCGCCCAGAGAAGCGCCTGCCACGGTCTGAGCGACGGTGTGGTACGTCAGCGCCACCCGGGACCAGCACACCGCGATGGTCAGCAGATAGGCGAGCAACCACCAGGGCGAGTGGACGACGGCGAGCAGCGCGGGGACCGCGGACGCCACCGCAGAGTCGACGCTGATCTTCCAGACCGTGTTCACCGTCAGGAGGACGACAGTCATCGCCCACAGGGCGAGCATGGCGACGAGGATGCCGGCCGGTGCGCCACCGAGGACCATGACCAGCGAGCCGCAGCCGATCGACCCCAAGATGACGAAGAAGATCGGCGCCCTCTTCTTACGGTCCACCACGTGCCGGTCACCCCAAGTACCCCGCGCCCGCTCCCACTCGATGTACCCGGCCGGTATCAGTCCGGCGCAGAACGCGCCGAGCAGCCCCCAGAGGATACCGGTCCAGTCGCCTGCAGCAGCCAGGCCGATGCCGACCATGCCGGCCACCAGGACGTTGCGGGGCTGGAGAATGTCGGTGACGGTCCGGGCCGTTGTGGTTTCGCTCATGCGGCTTCCTCCGCGGTCGTGAGCAGGCTCTGCGCCTGCGCCGTGCTGCTCTTCCGGTATGCCCTGGCCACTTGGCGCAGCCATGCGACCTCTCCGTCCTGGTCGACGGCCGCGGGCTGCTCGAACGCCGCGACCGGGCCCGGGGGCGCTCCTGCCGCCTTGGCCGCGAGCGCTGCCTTGATCCAGTAAGCCTGGGCGACGGCACCGTGAGCGGCCTTCTCCCTGGCGGCCGCCATCAGGTCGTCGGGGACGTGATGCCGCAGTTTCTCGATCGCGTCGGCGACATCGTGGACCCACCGGTCGAGCTGGAGCTCGGCGTCCATGTCGCGGCGTGTCAGCTCTCTGTACCGGGAGCGCGGCGGCTCCATCGGGATGCCGGGGAAGGCTGCCATCAGCTCCCGCCACATGGGGTACAGGCGCGCGAGGGCCCACCAGGCGCGGGCACGGCGGAGGCCCGCCTCCGAGGCCGGGACCGACACGCCGAGCGCGAACAGCACAAAGAGGAGGAGCTGCATCGCCTCGGTGGAGGACTCGATCTTGTGGGCCACGGCATAGCTCGGCTGGTCGGCGAGCCAGACCCACATGGCCAGCATGCGGCCGAAGGCGTACACGACGCCGAGCACCATGGCGAAGGCCATCATGCCCAGTCCGACGCGCAGCAGCCCGCGCCTCTCACGGCGGAACGCCCCGGCCCACTGGTAAAGACAGATGGCGGACGCAGAGCCCAGGTAGATGTAGAAGACGCTCATATAGGCGGTGGCACCCCACTGCCCGGCGTGATCGCTGACGAAGTGGTCACTCGGCACCGAACGGTCGACGATCGTGAAGAACATGACGGTCATCAGGGCGAAGGAGGCGAGGGCCGTCTTGGTCGCCACGCGCTGGATGAGGCGGGCCACGCGCACGGCACGGGCCATCTCGCCGTCGGCGGGGTACTGCCCGTAGACCGCGACGATGTAGTACATGATCGACAAGATTGCCGCGCCGGCCGAGTAGTGCTTGAGCAGGATCGAGGCGTCCACGATCGAGCTGTTGTTGAGCCCGATTCGGACGATCTCCGTCTTGGTCCACAGGGCGATGGAAAAGCCCACGAAGCAGCCCCAGAGGGATCTTCGGCGGGCGTCGGAACCGCCAAGCGCACGCCAGACGGCGACGGCGGTCATCAGAGCGGCTACGAGGTAGCCGGCTATGTCGAGCACGAGGGTGGTCCTTCAGTTACGAGCGGCGGAAGAGGCTGCGAAGACGGCGCCCTGTTCGGGAGCTGCCGCCGGCGGGCCGAGAGAGGGTGTCGCCCAGGCGGCCGAGCATGTCGTCCGTCGGCACATCGCGGGCCATGCGGGGAATGAGGGAAGCACCCACTTCAGCGATCCGCTCTTCCAACGTGCGGTAGTTGGAGCGGGCCTGCACGGTGACCTTGCCCGCCATGACGCGCTCGACCAGGTCCGGCCCGAAGACAGGCAGCAGCGCCCTGAGTTCGTCGGCGCTGAGCTGAGTGCCGTGGTCCAGCCACTCGTGGACCAGCTCATGCAGCTTCACGTGCTCGGTCAAGTAGGCCGACGGCCGCTGACGGTGGAGGATCACGCTGAAGCCGGCGTCCTTGATTCTCAGCCCGCACGCCGTGCTCGCGGTGATCATCGACTCGGGGATGGGCTGCATGATGATCCGGCGGCCGCGGGCAATCTCCATGTTGATCCGCAACTGCTCTACGGAGAACGGGTTGGGGATCGGAAGGCCCTTCAGCCCGATCTCACACAGCTCCCGTACCTCGCTCAAAGACAGCTCGGAGGAGGGCGTGTCCGTCATGCCTGCGGTTCCGCCGGACGCTCCTGCGCTTCCTGGCGCGCCTTTTCCACCAGGTCCAGCGCGAAGTTGAGCAAGTCGGGCGAGAGTCCCCCCTCGGCGATCCCTCGCCCGGCGATCCCGCTGATGCCGCCCGCGCGCTTGTCGACCAGGAAACGGAGCCCGGCGAACACTTCTGCCTCAACCTCCGATTCCGGCTTGAAGAAGCGCCAGTCGCAGTCGAAGCCCAAACCCAGGGCCTGCAGCGTCTCGTCCCGAACCTCAGTGAGCTGCCCCTTGCGGAGCTTGCCGAAGTAGCTGTGCGACAAGGCGCCCCCGCGGCGCTCCACGATTCGACAGAACTCCCGGTCGCTCGGGGCGCCTTCGGGGTACGACTCCTTCAGCAGGTAGTTGATCTTCTCCTGCAAGGTGCGTGGCTCATCTCTCTCGCCAGCACTCATCTCCGCCCCCAGGCTGCTCATGTCCACTTTTGCGTGGTTTGCTTCAAAATGGCTTCGTCACTCTAGACCACGCCGTCGTACGGGAGTTCGCGTCCTGTCTACGCTCCGACCTCGTGATCCGTGCGACTCTCATCCGGCTTGCGTAAACACTCTACGTCACTGTTAACTCGATGACACACAGGGTCGCCTGAGAGGCAGTGCGGCCGGATTTCGCCGTGCCCTGAAGCTGCGCACGGGACTGCCCGGCTCGGGGGAGCGGGCAGCCCCGTGCGCCCACTCGATGCGATGGAGTGATGGAAGAGTGACGATCTCCGACGCAGAGCCCCTGCTCTGGGCCTCCAGCCTCCGGAACGCCGCGGCCAGGCGGAACGCCGACGTGCCACAGGTTCTCCTGTCGAACAGCCTTGAATTTCGGCTCGGCCCCGAACGTGCGCCCGCCGAAGCCCTGCGCCGCTCACGCCGGTTCGCCGCAATGGTGCTGCCAGCCCTACTCGGCCCGGTGCCGAACGCGGCAGTCGTCGCCGAGTCGGTGCTCGGGGTCCTCACGGAGCTGGTCGACGTCACCGCGCGGCATCGCGCAAGCGTGGACCTGGCAGGCCGAATCTCGTGCGACGGAACCCATGCCCTGCTCACCGTCGGGGAGATGGACCGCCCCCTACCGGAACCGGAGACTGAGCCGGGCCTGTTCATCGTGCATCGCACGGTCGACGACATCGGCCAGTACCGAGGCGACGAGGCTGGGTACGTGACCTGGGCGGCCGTGCCGATCCCGCCGAAGGCTCAGTAGCTCCTCCGGTTCGCTCCGCATCCTGCCCCTGAAGGTCCAGCCGGAGCCCCGTTTCCGCCGCCCGTCGACTATGTCGACGGCCGCCTGCGACCACCGCATAAAAAGTTGGCCACTAAAGCGCACCTGGGTTCGCGGGGCGAAATTTGTGGGGGTGCAGGCTCGAAATGGGTCTCCATTCTGTGGCGCCTGCCGAAGGCCATGGGCTCGGGGTGGGGTACCCCGCGCGCTGCCTGTCGGCAGGCTTTAAGGGGGCTGTCGGCCTCGCTATCGGGAGGCTGTCCGGGGTTAATTCGGCTGTCTGTTTGGGGCATGCGAGTCGCCCCCTGCAGCATCGCGTTTGTAGCGACCTGGCGCCTGGTTCGATCCGGGGCCTCTGAAATTTCAGAGAGGTGCACGCCGGGCGCCGGTACGAGTAATGACAGTGTGGCGCACGTCACAGGTCGTGTCCGCATATTGGACTCCTCGTGGGGCCCTGTGTAGTTCGTCAAGGTGGCGGGTTGGGTTGCCGGTGGCGCCGGCAGGCTGGAGGGGGAAGTGGTGGGGACGTCAGATGGAGGGCCCAAGGTGAGGGGCGTCGAGGAGTGGCAGGACGTCTATGGCCTGCTAGAGGCTGTTCGGCAACGGTCGAACGCATGGGTGTGCAACGGCTCGTTGGAGGAGCTGGCGGTACTGATGTCCGGGTATCACCTCGCGCTTCAGGTCCACGATGTCGATGAGCCGTTCGCATTTCACCGTGGGAGTGGAGAGTTCGCCTCTTGGCTCAGCAGGACCCGCGGGTGGTCGATGGCGGCAGGGTGGGACGCCGCGATCGCGGAAAACCTGCCTGGCGAACCTCCGCTGGATGCCTTCTTTCGGCTCGTGGATGAGTACCGCGAGTTCTCAGGTACGTCGGTTCGCGAGCCCTTGCACCGCGCGGCGCCTGTTCAAGCTGATCGTGCGGGCTGAGGTTCATGGAAGGTTCCATCGCGGCGGCATCGCGAAGAGGGTGCCTGCCCGCCGTCTGGAGAGAGAGCCATCGGGGGCGTGCCGGTCGAGGTGAAGCAGCAGCGCGGCCGTGGCTCAAGGTCAAAAAGTTACGTAGCCACTTAAGTAGCCATCGGGGTGGCGATCCTCCACGTTCATGCAGGTGACAGCGTTGCGGCGACACTCCCCGGCGTACAGGCCGACTCGTCCGCCCTTAGCTGGGACTTTGCCTCGGAAAGGGCCTCTGACCTGCGTCGGAGGCCCGTTCCGGTCTTTCGGGGGCTTGCCTGTCAAAGCGCCGCGCGGACGACGCCCGTCACATCCGCTACCGGAGAGGCGGTTGGCGCTGCGATCGTGGTCTTCCTCGAATCGCTGACTCGCCATGGAGGCCGCCCTCCCGCAAGTGCGCAGGAGCGACACGACGCGAAACAAGGAAGCACCTCGACGCCCGGAGCGGTGACGGAGGAAAGCCGCACGGCAATCGACTTCGCCCGACGACGGTGTTCTCCCGAGCCTGCAACGGCACAGTCCCAGCCCACCAAAGAGGGCCGCTTCGCCTCTCACTGACGCAATTCCTTCGGCACCGCACGAGTTGCGCCCCGCGACGCGACGCGTGGCCACTCCGCGCCGGCTCCTGATGTGCCGTCCCAGCCACTTCGACGTCACCTGCTCGATCAGTCCCTGGATGCATCCGGAAGAACCCTGCGACAGCAGCCTCGCGCTCACAAGGGGGAGCACCTGTACGAGCTGTGCCAGTCCCTCGGCCACACCGTGGAAGTCATCGAGCCCTCGCCCGGGCTACCCGGCACGGTGTTCGCAGCCACTGGCGCCACCATGATCGACGGCAAGGTCAGCCGTCGCCGAGAAACGCTTTCACCAGCACCTCGGCCGGCCCCTGCGGCGTGTGGCTGTACAGGAGTTCGGTGCGGTGGACCAGCTTCGGGGATGCCAGGGCGACCGAGGTGATACGGGGGTCCCGTGCGGCCACGGACTGTGGAAGAACGACCAGGCCGTGGCCTGCGGCGGCGAGTTCGAGGACGGTCTGCACATCCATCCCTTCATAGGAGAAGGCGCCCGGGAACGGATGGCTTCCGCAGACGTTTCGCAGGTGGGTGAGCGGGGTCGCTGCCTCCGGCGCATCGATCCATTGCGCGTCCGACAGATCGGCGAGGTGGACGTGTCCGCGCCCCTCCAGGGGGTGTCCCGCGGGCAGGAGCACCGCTACCTCCTCCTCGTGGACCACGGTGGCCTTCAGCGGACCGATGTCGGGAAGCTGCAGTGGATCGTTGGAGGCCACCACTCCCTCGATGACCCCGAAGTCGAGTACCCCCGTCACGATCTGCGCGGCTACCGCCGCACGCTCGAGCACCCGCAGGGTGATTCTCGTTCCCGGGTGGTCCTGGCGTAACCGGGCAAGTATTTCCAGGAGGCGTGAGGTCACCGCAAGCGGCGAAGCCCCCCAATGCAGATGGTCGGCGGGTGAGGTGACCGGCCGTGAGACATCGACGCGTGCGGCCTCCATCCGAAGGAGGAGCGGCCGGGCGTGCTCCAGCAAGCGCGCCCCGGCGGGAGTCAACGAGACAGGTCGCCGGGTCAGCAGAGCCACCCCGAGATCGTTCTCCAGGGAGGCCACGTGCTGCGAGACCGCGGACTGGGTGTACCCCAACTCGCGGGCGGCATCCGAGAAGGACGAGCGTTGGGCGACCGCAACGAAGGTCCGGAGCAGATGAACATCCATCTGCATCAAGATAGCTAATGATGATCAAGAGATCGTTGTTGGTCAACGACTCGGCGGGGTTGCCATGATGACGGCATGTCATCGGGACGGAGGGCCCTCACGACCCGCCTCGCTCTGGTCGGTGATCGTTCCCGGCAGGTGCAGGCAGACGTCCGCATCCCTGCGATCCTGACCGCCCTCGCCGACTTCGACGCGCGCGTCCGCTGCCACGCCCGTCGTGCGCGCAGGCGCCACGCCCGCTACCTGCCGCCGGTACGGCGTGACCGGTGGCGAGCCGGCTCGGGAGTGTTGATGAGGTCAAAAGAAAGCCAAACCCTTGACTTCTAAAGGTCTAGATTCATACCTTAAAGACCTCCGTCAAGGGTGCTTGCATCAAACTCTGCTGTTCAGCGGAGAACTTCATCAGTCGATGCCAGCTACTTCCCAGAAGTCGGGACCGAACGCCCCCTGCCTCCCAGTGTCATCGGGCCTAGAAGTCGGTGCGCTGGAAGCGGTGTCCGGATGCATCCGGCATCGCGATGAAAAGCGAGGACCTCGTGCAGAAGCCGCTCATCGGGATCACCACCTACCTCGACCAAGCTCGGTGGAGGGACTGGGACATGGACGCCGTACTGCTGCCGGCGGAGTACCCACGCCTGGTGCAACGGGCCGGCGGTCTGGCGGCGATGCTGCCGCCGGACGAACCCGCGATGGCCGACGCGGCGGTCGCCCGGCTCGATGGTCTGGTGATCGCGGGCGGCCCGGACGTCGATCCCGAACGCTACGGCCAGCCGCGGCATCCGCGGACGGGGCCGCCGGCCCCGGAGCGGGACGCATGGGAACTCGCCCTGATTCAGGCGGCGTTGCGCTGCGGTATCCCGTTGCTGGGCATCTGCAGAGGCATGCAGCTGATGAACATCGCCTGCGGGGGCACGCTGGTTCAGCATCTGCCGGATGTGGTGGGTCATGACGGGCACGCAGTCCAGCCCGGGACCTTCTCCGAGCACGAAATCCGGATCGTGGACGGCTCACGACTCGCCACCGTGATCTCTGGCAAGGTCGCTGTCCCGAGCTACCACCACCAGGCGGTCGACGAGGTGGGCAGCGGGCTGCGGGTCAGTGCCCATGCCGAGGACGGCACCGTGGAGGCCGTCGAGAGCGCATGCGGCGCATTCGCGATCGGCGTGGAATGGCACCCCGAGATGGGTGACGACCTGCGGGTCATGTGCGCACTGGTGGACGCCGCAACCGCCCGGACAGCAGAGCGGGCCGAATCGCCGGCACCAGGGCCGGCCCACCAGGTCACGGCATGACCGCCGCCCGCGTACCGCATCGCTCACCGTCGAGGACAACTCGCCGCTCCGTCCCGCCCCTCGGGTGAGCGGAAGCCTCCCCCGAAACAGCAGCTGCAGTCCCACGGTCGACCCGCGGGCACACCGCTTCCGGCTGCCGACCGCCGTGCTCCATCACGACCAGAAAGGGATGACATGACCTACATCCTCGGCCTGAACCTCAGCCATGACCGATCCGCTGCCCTCGTCAAGGACGGCAAGGTCGTGGTCGCCATCGAGGAAGAGCGCCTGGACCGGATCAAGCACTCCGAAGGCTTCCTCGTCCAGGGATACTTCGAACGGCTGACGAAGGTCCTGCCCATGAGGGCCGTGGCCTACTGCCTCGACACGGCAGGCATAGGCATCGACGACCTCGATCTCGTCGTGGGAAACCGTCCGCTCGGCGACGGCGCGGTATGGCGCATCCTTCGGGAACTCCCCATCAAGGACAAGAGCAAGGTCCACGCGATCCCGTTCCCCTCTCACCACCTTGCCCATGCCGCGACCACCTACTACACGTCCCCGTTCGAGGACGCCGCCGTACTGATCGTGGACCAGGCAGGCAGCCGCGGTCCTGACCAGATGATCGAGAAGCACACCGCTTTCGTCGGCGAGGGGACCACTCTGCGTTCCGTCGCCGCCACCAACTATCCGGCCGACTATTCGGACCTGAGCTTGGGGTGTTTCTATGACTTCTTCACGACGAAGCTGAACTTCATCACCCGGTACGGAACCCCCGACTTCGGCCTGTTCGAGTGCGGCGGCTACCCCGAGGCCGGGAAGACCATGGGCCTGGCTCCGTACGGTCGGCCACGGCCCGAATGGGGCGACTGGCTGACGCTGGACGGTTTTGACATCAAGGTCTCGCAATCCGGCCTGGAGAAGATCTGGAAGGAAATATTCACCGCGGAGAGCGACGGCTACGAGTCGAAGGCCCCTGATTCCTGGCAGCACCAGTTCGCCAAGGACGTGGCCTTCAAGGTGCAGGACGAGCTCGAGAAGGCGATGCTCCATCTGGCCCGCACCACCCATGAGCTGACCGGCAAGCGCAATCTCTGCCTGGCCGGCGGCATCACGCTCAACTCGGTGGCCAACCAGCGCATCAGGGCGGAGGGGCCGTTCGAGAAGGTCTTCATCCCCGCACCGGCCGGCGATTCGGGCAACGCGATCGGCACGGCCCTGTACGGCTGGCACGAGATCCTCGGCGGCAAGGAGCGCAGCCCGCTTCGTACCGCTGCCCTGGGACGCAGGTACGCGCGCGAGCGCGTCGAGCAGGCGCTGCAACCGTACGAGAGCAAGCTCGACTGGCGAGAGACGACGACTGACGAGGTCGCGGGTCTCCTTGCCGAGCACTACTTCGTGGGCTGGTACCAGGGAGCCTCCGAAATGGGACCGCGGGCGCTGGGCCACCGCAGCATGCTCGCCGATCCCCGGCACCCCCGTACGCGCGACTATCTCAACACCACGATCAAGCACCGCGAGGTCTTCCGGCCCTACGCTCCCTCCGTCCTGGCCGAGAACGTCTCGGACTGGTTCGACTTCACCGGGGAGAGCCCCTTCATGCTGCTGGTCCCCGCGGTCCGCGAGGCGAAGCGGGCTCAGGTGCCGGCGATCACTCATGTGGACGGGACAGCACGAGTGCAGACCGTCCATGAGGAACTCGACCCCGAGTACCACGCGTTGATCAGTGCCTTCCGGGCGCGGACCGGCGTGCCGATGCTGCTCAACACCTCCTACAACGACAACGGCGAACCGATCGTCGAAACTCCCGAGGACGCCCTGCGCACGTTCTTCCGGACCGATCTGGACTTCCTCTACCTGGAAGGCTTGCTGGTCAGCAAGCCCGGCAGGACATCCCTGCCGGAGGGCCACCCGCGCGAGACCCCCCTCGCCTGACGGACGCGACCGCATGCCTCCGGGGTGGCACCCGAGACCCGAGCGGTGCCGCCCCGGCCCGTGCTCGACCCCGAAGCGGGGGTCGAATGCCGGGCGACGCGGCGCAGTGCCGACGGCAGCACCGGGCTCTCCCTAGCCGACGCGCCCCGTATGGACGCCTACAAGCTCGTTGTGGATGGGGGCTACCGCTCTCTGTACAGTCTCGACGTTCAGCAGCAACTGGAGTTCCGCTCGGGCATCACGGGTCTGGACTGCGACTTCGGGCGACTGCGTAGTAGCCACCACTCCCACTCCGCCCCCGACTTGGCCGGTTGTCCGAACCGGCCAGATCAAGCGAAGCAACAATTCAATGGTGAACATTCATGAGTATCCTCGCATCCATCTGGTCCTTCACACTCGTCGTCGGGCTCCTCACCGTTATTCCAGGACTCGACACCGCGATTATCGTCCGGACCTCCGTACTGGGGAATTATCGCCGTGCCTGGGGGGTCGTGCTGGGAATCCAGAGCGGCACATTGTTCTGGGGAACATGTACGTCTCTCGGGATCACCGCGCTCCTCACCGCGTCGCAGGTCGCCTATAACGTGGTGCGCTGGGCAGGCGCTGCCTATCTGCTCTGGATGGGCTTCCGCATGCTTCGGGACAGCATGCGGAAGCCCAAGGACGAAGGGGAGAACACCGAGACCACCGAAGCCGATGAGATTCCCAATGAAACGGGCAGACTGCTGGCCGGTTGGCGGCGGGGAACTCTCACGAACGTTCTCAACCCCAAGGTGGGCGTCTTCTACGTCGCCATGCTTCCTCAGTTCATTCCGGTATCTGCACCGCACCTTCCGATGGGTGTGCTGCTTACCTGCGTGCATGTGGTTCTGGGGACGCTGTGGTCGGCGATGCTGGTCTTCTTTGCCCGGTCGGCGCGCCGCTGGATCCAACGCCCCGTTGCCCGTCGCCTTCTCGACCGGGTCACCGGAGTCGTGATCCTCGGGTTCGGCATCGTGGTCGCACTGAGCGACTCCTGAGCCCCCGCACGCGGGGATTGCCGTCCACGGGCCCTCTGGATTCCCACGACTCAAGCAAGCCCAGGGGCACGACACGCTGTTGATTCCGCACGTCCGGTTCGGGCGCCCGTTCCGAAGCCCCAAAGCTGCGAGGCATCGCTGTCTCCGCGTATGCCCGGAGGAGCAGCTGCACCTGCCCCTCGGAAAGAAGAGATCGCCGGTAAAGGGATCCAGGTCCGTCGGTGACTGCCTGCCGAGCCGGATCAACTTCCCGTGTCGATATGCGAGGAGATCCGGGGCGCCATGCCTTGTTCCCGTAGGTGGTGGGAGTGCAGAAGGTATCCGAGATGCAGCCTGTTCCTTGCTCCCAGCCTCCGCATGAGGTCCGAGACGTGACGCTGGCAGGTCCGCAGTGACATCCCCAGCCGACGGGCGATGACCTTGTCCTCGAGCCCCTCTGTCAGCAGATGGGCAATCGTCGTCTTGATGTCGTCCAGGACTTGGCCGGCGGTCACCGGGTCGTATCGCAAGGGGAAGGGAAGGGCCGTGCTCCAGGCCGGTTCGAATGCGGTCCGCATGACATCGACCACATGTGGATCCCGGACGATCAATGCGCCGTACCGGTCGTCGCGCAAAGGGGTCACCGCCACCTTGCCGTCGAAGAGGAGCAGCTTCATGAATCCGTCGCTCCGGGTACGGACTTCTGCTCCCCGCCCGGTGACGTGCTGGACGAACTCCGCGGTCGCGGGGCTGAATCGCGCCGTGTGCTGGTAGAGGGTCCGCAGCCGGACGCCGCGGCCCAGTAATTCGTCGGTGCGCTCCAGTGATTCCTTGAGCGCCTCGGCGGGCCGGGCCCCACCCGGCTGAGCGGTGATCACTTCCTCGGTGGCCTCGGCGGCGAGCTGGGTGAGGGCCCGGCGGACCGAGGGAAGATCCGGTATGACCTCCAACGGGCTCGTCCCGGCCCCGTGCAGCGTGGCGTTCTCGTAGACCTGCGCGAGTTCGGAGTACACCTCACGGATGGCGTCCACCTCGCGCTGACGACGGTTGAGCTCCCTGACGATCGGCCAGACGAGCTGCACCCTGGCGCATTCGGGCGAGAGGGCCCGCAGGACGCCCTTCTCCCAGGAGGACGTGCACAGCAGCCTGAGCGTCATCAGCTTGTCGATCGCCTGGTCCAGGGACTCGTCGGACAGCCGTGTCCGCGTGCGCACTTCGTGGGTCGAGATGCCTTCGGGGACTTCGGCCAGGAACCGGTACACAGCCCGGGCTTCCTCCCCCAGAACAGGCCATTCCCCTGTGGCATGAAGGCCGGATACCTCCACGTTGCACACCCCCGGTGTGTCTGAGCCGCGCGGCACATCGATACCTGGCACGCCGGAGGCCGACTCCGGAGGCAGAGCACCCGGGAAACGGCCTCGTTCACCCAATCACTCTTACGTTATGCCGAGTTGGGGAATGCTCGGCGATGGCTTCGACATTCACCACAATTGGCTGGTTTCTCCCCCTGCGGTTCCCGGTGGGGCGTCGGCCCCGCCCCGTGACGCATCTGCGCCAGACGCAGACACGACACCCCGTGTGTGTGTACGCACCGCCCGTTGTCCCGCAGGCTCAATACGGTGCCGGTCCCTTGAAGACCCGGATGAACACACGGATGAACACACGGATGACGACACGGAGTTGCCATGGCGCTCACCGCACGATGTCCGGCTGTACCCGTATGCGACGCCCTGACCAGCGGCCCGTCGGCTCTCGGCCTTGGCATGACCGCCGACCTCGGCTGGGGAGACTGAGCGTTCCTCCTCCCCGGCAACCGTCCGCTGACAGGAGTTTCGTCCGTGAACGCAAGGCGCTATTCGCTGACCCCGCAGATGGCCCAGTACGACGACTTCGTCGATCGCGGGGAGACCCGCTGGGTGCCCTACCTGATGTACTTCCACCGGGCGGACTACCGCTCCGGCGTGGTGAACACCGATCGTCTCGGATTCCGCGTCTCCCATGGCGCGTCCGGCTCCGCCTCCGTCGCCGACGCTCCCGCCGACGGCACGGTCAACGTACTGGCAGGCAGCTCCACGGCATTCGGTGTGGGCACCACCGGCGACGCCGCCTCGATCCCGTCGCGCCTGTGGACCCGGCACGCGCCCTCCGCCCCCTGGCTGAACCTCGGTGCCCGCGGATACTGCTCCACCCAGGAGATGATGCTCTACCTGCTGCACCGCGAGATGCTGCCGCCGGTCGACCAGCTCGTCATCCTCTCCGGGCTGAACAACCTTGCGCTGGCCGGCCTCCCCCGGGCCCTGCAGGGCGATTACGGGGCCTTCTTCTTCTCCGGCGAGTACTACCAGCAGATGGAGGAGCTGCGCTCGCGCCACCGCAAGGCCAAGCGCACCGGCCGGCTCGGGCGCGGCGAACGCCGGTCCGCCGCGCCGCCGGCACCCGCCGATGAGGCGCCGTTGACGCTCGACGAACGGCTGGCGACCGCCGTCGAGCGCACGGCGCTCGACCTGGAGCGCTTCCGGCTGCTGGCCGGCGCATCCGGCACCCGGATCTCGTTCGCTCTTCAGCCGCTCGCCACCTGGGTGCGGGATACCCCCTCGCGCGAGGAAGCCGAGCTCTTCCACGAACTGGACCGCAAGCAGTCGACGTTCTGGCAGCTCTTCGGAGAGATCGCCCCCGCCGAGGTCGGCCGCCGTTACGCCGAGGGCATCGCGCAGGCGTGCGCGAAACACGATGTGGCGTTCCTGGATCTCAACCCGCTCGTGGCGGATGCTGCAGATCCCGGGCAGTGGCTGTTCGTGGACCGCGCGCACTTCACCGACGAGGGCTACGACCTGGTGTCCGGTCTGCTGGCCACGGGCCTGGGTCTGTCCTGACCGCGGGCCCGGGTCTGTCCTGGCCACGGGCCTGGGCCGGTCCTGGCCACGGGCCCGGGTCTGTCCTGACCGCGCCGTCGAGCCCCGCATCACACCCGTCACTCCTGAAGGGAACCTCCCATGGCACTGCTGCGTAAAGTGCTCGGCTTCTTCCAGCGCAAGCGCAAGGCCAAGACCAAGGACGACGCCTCCATCTACCCGATGTTCTGACACCCCGGAACCGGAACCGGAACCACAGGAGGAGCGTCGATGCAACGCCAGCAGGCGGCGGCCGACACCGCCGGCCTTCGTTCCCGGGCCGTCGCGGAGGACTTCCGCACGCTGTACGTACAGGCCGCGGACCCGGAGGGGTTCCCCCCGCCGGTGGCGATCCCCGACGAGTACTCCCGTGCGCTGACGGCATCCGCAGGGGCCCTGGAGGACTGGGAGCACCGGGCCGGCGCATGGTCGGCCCGGGCCGCCGACGGCTATCGGGCACTCGCGGCCCGGGCCGCCGACCAGGAGTCGCGCGACGCCCTGGTCCGCCGGGCAGCCCTCGGCGCGGCTCCGCTCGCGCTGGTCTCGGGTGCCTGGCTGCAGTGGCTGAGCAGTCCCGGCAACGGTGACAGCGAGCTGACGATGCGCACGCTCTCGCTCTACGCCCAGGACCTGGGCGCCGGGCATCCCGGAGCCGACCGGGGCAGCGCGTACCGGGCGCTGCTGCACCACCTGCGGCTCGCGGAGCGCACGCTACCCGCCGCCCGGCTGACCCAGGTCCCGCAGGTCTCCGACCTGGCCTTCGCCTTGCCCGGGCCGCTGCTGGCCATGAGCCGGCGGCCCGACGAGCATCGCACGGAGCTGGTGGGCGCCGATCTGTGTCTGCGGGCAGTCGGGCTGCTTCCGCCCCTTGCCGCGGTGCGTGAGCTGCTCCCGGCGGCGGCCGACTGGACCGCCCTGGACCCGGGGGCCGCCCGTCGGGCGGATACGCCGACCGGACTTGCGCTCGCACGTGCGGCTGCCGCCGCGCTGCCGGCGAGGACCCCGGACTCGCCGGGGCTGATCGCCGGTTTCCGCTGGGCCCTGGACATGCTGCAGCGATGGAGCAGCGGCCTGTACCAGGAGGTGTCGGCAGCCCTGGACCCGGCCTGTGACATGGCGGAGCTGCTGAGGCTCAGGGCCCGCGAAGCGGCTCTGTACCACCAGGAGTTCGAGATCGAGGGCCGCTCGCTCGGCGACTGGTTCACCGAGGCCCGCACCGCACCCCACGGACTGCTCCGGGCACTCGCGGCCAGTCGCCTGGTCAGGCCGGGGAGCCCCGAGCGCAGCCCGCTGCTGCGCGGCCTGATCTCCGAGAACGGCCCGATGTTCCGGATCTTCTCACCTGCGGACGAGGCCGTGATCCGGCGCTGGATCCGTTCACTGCCCGAGGGCGCGGACCGCAACGGACAGGACACGGTCACAGTCACGGTCGCTGACACGGACACGGACACGGACACGGACACGGACACGGGCACGGGCACGGGCACGGACACGGACGCAACGCCGGCCCTCCCCGCCCCGGTGGCGGCGGTACGACGCGAGGCAGCGCGGCCCGACCGGGCACCCGGCACCCTGCGCGAGGCGTACCACCGCCTGCTGGGCCGCGATGACACACCCGCGTTGCGCCGGTACGCCACGGGGTACGTGCACGGCTGGCTGGCGCGCTCCCGCGTCGGCTGGGACACGGCCGGGCAGCTGCCTCCGCAACAGTGGAATCCGCGGGGGCTGCGCCCGTGGCTCCAGGAGCAGCACGACCGGCACGGCCGGGAATTCGAGCAAGGGGCGGGCGCACCCCTGCCCACCAAGGAGGCGCTGGTCGACTCCACCGTGCAGCTCGCTCCCCTGACCCTGATAGACGGTAGCTGGCTGCAAGGCTTCACGGACTACGGCCATGCCTCCTCGGACGTGGGCCATCTGCTGTTCTCCACCTACTGGGACGAACTCGGCAACGGGGACCTCGGCCTCAACCACCCCCTGATCTACCGCGAGGTCCTACGGGAGATGGACGTCGAACTGCCGCCCACCGCCTCCCGCGAGTTCGCGCAGTGGCCGGGATTCCGCGAGGAGTCGTTCGAGCTGCCGGTGTACTGGCTGTGCATCGGCCGGCTGCCACGCACCTTCCTGCCGGAAGTGCTGGGGCTGAACGTGGCGATGGAGCTGTCCGGCGTCGGCGGCAGCTACCGGCGCGCCCGTATCGCCCTGGAGAAGTACGGTTTCAGCACCCGCTTCGTCGACATCCACAACACCATCGACAACGTCGCCACGGGCCACTCCGCCTGGGCCGCCGACGCGGTGGACGCCTATATGGCCACCGTGCCCTCCGTGCTGGGCCCGGGCTGCGAACCGGGGATCTGGGAGCGCGTCAGGACGGGCTACCGGTCGTTGAACCCGCCGGGCGGACTGCGCGCCAGAAGGGCCGCCCGCCATGCCACGCGCGCATACGAGAACAAGGGAGAGCTGCATTGAGTCACGTCCTCGCCTTCATCGCCATCGCCCTGGTGGTGAATCTGACACCGGGGCCGGCGATGCTCCACTGCGTCGCGAGCAGCGTCAGCAGGGGGCCGCGGGCCGGTATCAGGGCAGCTCTGGGCGTGGAACTCGGGGTGTTCGTCTACGTCGTGGCGACCGTGACCGGGCTCGCCGCGCTCCTGGTCTCGGCCCCTACGGCCTACACCATGGTGCAGCTCATCGGTATCTGCTTCCTGGCCTACATGGCCTGGACGAGCATCCCGCGCGGCAAGCAGGGCGACGGGGAGGACGGTGTCGCCCAGCGGGCTTCCGGTGGCCGCCCGTTCGTCAAGGGCTTCCTGCTCAATGTGTCCAATCCGAAGATCGCCCTGTTCTTCCTGACCATCCTTCCCCAACTGGTGCCCTCCGGAGCAAGCTCCTGGCAGCTCCTCGCCTTCGGCCTGGGTTTCAACCTCTCCGGATTCACCGTCAACACCCTGGCGGGCCTGCTCGGCCACCAGCTCGCCCCGGCCACCGACCGGCTCGGCCCGGTGCGCAACGTCCTGCCCTGGATTCCTCCCGCGGTGTTCCTCGCCCTCACCGCGGCCGCGCTGTGGAGTGTGATCATGTGATGCGAGAACGGCTGGAGGCCTTGCGGGCCCGAATAGACGCCGCTGCCACGGCAGCGGGCCGGCGCCCCGAGGCAGTGGAACTGCTCGCCGTGTCCAAGGGGCACCCGGCCTCCGCGATCCGCGAGGCCCGCACGCTCGGCCTGGACCGCTTCGGCGAGAGCTACGCCGGCGAAGCCCTCCCGAAGACGGCCGAACTCCGCGGCTCGGGTGTCCAATGGGTGTTCCTGGGGCCGATCCAGAGCAACAAGACCAGACTTCTGGCGGAGAATTTCTCCTGGGTGCTGGGGCTCTGCTCGCAGAAGGCGGCCCGGCGCCTCGACGCGCAGCGCCCCGACGACCTGCCGCCGCTCCAGGTGTGCATCCAGGTCAACGCCGACGGCGATCCCGCCAAGGCGGGCCTCGCCCCTGATCAGCTCGACCCGTTCCTGGAGTCGGTCCAGGGCCTGAGGCGCCTGACCGTACGCGGCCTGATGACCATTCCGCGCAAGGCGGTGCCCGCCTCACCTGCCACGCCCACCACGCCCGCCACCCCCGTGACCGGCCCGCACGCCTTCGAGGTACTGGCCGAGCTGTTCGCCAAGCAGGTCGCGGCAGGGCACCGGTGGGACACCCTCTCCATGGGGATGAGCGGCGACTTCGAGGCCGCGATCGCCGCCGGATCGACCCAGGTGAGGCTCGGGACGGCACTGTTCGGCCCACGGCCCGCCAAGCCCGGCACCCGGACCCCAGGAGTGGACGCTCACCATGACTGACCTCGTTCTGGGTATCTCCGCCTACTACCACGACAGCGCGGCAGCCCTCGTGGACGGCACGACCATCATCGCCGCCGCGCAGGAGGAGCGCTTCACCCGGCGGCGCCACGATCCGTCCTTCCCGGCCCGCGCGGTGTCGTACTGCCTGGCCGAGGCGGGCGCGACACTGCGGGACGTCCGCGCAGTGGCCTATTACGAGGATCCAGCGCTCAAGTTCCGTCGCGTGCTGGCCTCGTACGCAGGCGCCGCGCCGTTCGGCTTCCGCTCGTTCCGGGACACCCTGCCGGAATGGCTGCGCTGGAAACGGCGGGCCGAACAGACCGTCCGGCGGGAGCTGGCGGCACTCGGCCGGGGAGCGGTGCCGGACATCGTCTGCCGCCGCCACCACGAGTCACACGCGGCCTCCGCGTTCTTCCCGAGCCCCTACGAGTCAGCGGCCGTGCTCTGTATCGACGGGGTGGGCGAGTGGGCGACCACCTCGCTCTGGCACGGACGCGCAGACCGGCTCGCACCACTGGCCGAGCTGCGATTCCCCCATTCACTCGGCATGCTGTACTCCGCGTTCACCTACTTCTGCGGATTCAAGGTGGACTCCGGCGAGTACAAGCTCATGGGTCTGGCTCCCTACGGCACGCCCCGCTACGCCGACCTGATCCGCGAACGGCTGATCGATCTCAAACCCGACGGTTCCTTCCACTTGGACATGCGCTACTTCGCGTACCTGCGCGGCCGGGTGATGACCGGCCGTCGCTTCGAGGAACTCTTCGACGGGCCGCGCCGCCGCCCCGAAAGCCCCCTGACGGAGCGCGAGTTCGACCTGGCCGCCTCGGTGCAGCAGGTGACCGAGGAAGCGGTCCTGCGCCTGGCCAGGACCGCGCAGCGGCGCACCGGGGAGACCCGGCTGTGCCTGGCGGGCGGGGTGGCGCTCAACTGCGTTGCCAACGGCCGGGTGATCCGCGAGGAGATCTTCGACGGCGTGTGGGTGCAGCCGGCGGCCGGTGACGCGGGCGGTGCCCTGGGCGCGGCGCTCGCCGTCGCGATGGAGGGCGGCGCCGAGCGCACCCACCTCGGGAGCGGCGGGGACGCCATGTCCGGAGCCCTGCTGGGCCCCGCCTACCGGGACGAGGAGATCCAGGCGTACCTGGACCGCGCCGGTGCGCCGTACACCCGGTTCGAGACGGACGCGCTCGCGGCCAGGGCGGCCGCGGAGCTGGCGCGGGGCAAGGTGGTCGGCTGGTTCCAGGACAGGATGGAGTTCGGGCCGCGCGCCCTGGGCGCCCGGTCGATCCTGGGCGACCCCCGCGACACCGAGATGCAGTCCGCGATGAACCAGAAGATCAAATTCCGGGAGTCCTTCCGCCCCTTCGCACCGGCCGTCCTGGACGGCGACGCCGAGGACTACTTCGAACTCAAGCAGGAGAGCCCCTACATGCTGGTGGTCGCGGACGTGGCCGCCGCCCAGCGGCTGCCCGCCGAGGACTCCGGCGCCCGCGGACTGGAGCGGCTGAAGGTCCACCGCTCTACCATCCCGGCCGTCACCCATGTGGACATGTCGGCCCGCGTGCAGACCGTGAGCCAGGAGACCAACCCGGCCTTCCACCGGCTGCTGACCGCCTTCAAGGCCGAAACCGGCTGCCCGGTCCTGGTGAACACCTCCTTCAACGTGCGGGGAGAGCCCATCGTCCGCTCGCCCGAAGAGGCCTACAGGTGCTTCATGCGGACCCGGATCGACGTCCTCGTGCTCGGCAGCTTCCTGCTGCTCAAAGAGGACCAGCCGGCCTGGAGCGAGGACGGCGACTGGCGCGACGAGATCCCCCTCGACTGATCGGACGAGGCCCCCGACCGATCATCTGCCGGACCAAGGAGAACTGCCCATGACCATGCGGAACCTCGCACTCCTCCTCCTCTACTGCCTGATCGTCGTCCCGGCGGGGATCGTGGCCAGCCTGGGGCGCGACCCCCTGCGCCGCGGTGTCGACCGCGCCGCCGAGACCTACTGGATCGACGCTGCGGGAGCGCGCACAGGCACGAAGGCATGAGGGCCGGGCCCGTAGGGCTCGTCGGCGGCCACCCGGTTCACCTGCGGCACAAGGACGCGGACCGCCGGGGTGGCGGCTGCGGTTCTGCCCCCCCCGGCCGGCAGTAAGAACCGCCGCCGTGGCCCCTGCGGTCGCAGTGCGGACGAGGGGGGCGCGGTGGAGCGGTTGCGGGGAACGCACGAGGGCCGCACCGAGGGCAGCAGCCGCCCCGTCTCGAAAAATTATTCGATAGGGGGTGGCGGTCGCTGCTACCGTGCGGCTGTGGCGAAACTCAACCAGATCATTGCCGTGGAGAAGGGCGTCAAGTCCAAGTCCCACCAGGACCTGACGTCTGCTCATCACGGTTTGCAGAAGCCCGCGTTGCTGGCCGGGATCTCCCGTACGTATCAGCCCAAGGACGAAGAGGGCGAGCAATTGCCGCCCGAGGCGACACGGGTGCAGGTGAAGGCCGAGGACGTGCTCCGGGAGACGGCCACGACGCTGACCCGGCTGTTTGATGTGACCGCCACCAAGGACTGGGCCAACTGCACGGCGCGGGCCGATGTGACGGTGGAGGGGCGGACCCTGCTCGGCCGGGTGCCCGTGTCGTACCTGCTGTTCCTGGAGAAGCAGCTCACGGACCTGAACACCTTCATACGGAAACTGCCGGTACTCGACGCGTCCGAGTCGTGGGTGCAGGACCCCTCTACGGACGCCTGGAAGACCGAGCCGGTCAGGACCGTACGGACCAAGAAGGTGCCCCGTAACCATGTGAAGGCGGAGGCCACCGAAAAGCATCCGGCGCAGGTCGATGTGTACTACGAGGACGTGCCGGTCGGTTATTGGACGACTGTGAAGTTCTCCGGCGCGCTGCCTGCCCGCCGTGTGAATGAACTGCTCGACAGGGTCGAGAAGTTGCAGCAGGCGGTGAAGTTCGCCCGTGAAGAGGCGAATGGGGTCGAGGTCACTGACGAACGGGTGGGTGAGGTCGTCTTCGGCTACCTGTTCGGGTAGCGTCTACAACTCCCCGGGCGCCTCCGTGCGGCCGGGGTGCGCGAGGAGCGCAAGCTGAAACTGAAGCTTGTCGTGACGAACGCGGTTTCCAGTGGAGGTTCAAGCCCTCCCCGCGGCACTTCCGGGTCGCGGTAGCCCAACTCGGCAGAGGCAGACCGCATCAATCTCAGACTCTTGCTCCAGTCTCAGTATTCGCCACCGATCGCCGGATCGACCGGGCCGGGCCTGGGTCGTCGGATGCCGGTTCAAGTCCGGCCCGTGCAGCTCTTTTTTCGATGCGCGGTAGTTCAAAGGCAGAACACGACGACATGATGACTGACCCGCGCTCTTCACCGTGCCGGCGTGCGCAAGGGGTGGCACCACAGGGCTCGGGGGCAGGCTACGCCCCCGGGCCCGCTCCTTTGTCCTTGGCTTCCTTGGCTTCCTTGGTTTCCTTGTCTTCGGGGCGGTGCCGGCCGGGTCAGCCACTGCGTTCGGGGTGGATGTCCTTCCCCGGCAGGGCGAGGTCGGTGCAGCCGTGGCGCTGTGCCTGGTCGCGGGCGAACGCGATGAGCAGGCCGCGCATGTCGCCGCCCGTCATCGGAGTGCGGCCGTGGGACGGGGAGCTTCTGATGTGGAAATTGGCGGCTTCGCCGTCGCAACGGGCGGTGGCACGGCCGAATCCTTCGCTCATCAGGGGGCCCTTCGCGAAAGAGGTATGGCTCCAGGTTCCGTACCAGCCGCCGAAGTCGGCGTAGTCTTCCCCGAACCCCGGGTCGTGCAGTGAGCAGCTGGTGACGGGTGTGTGGGTGTCGGTGCGCAGAACGGCCTGCCAGGGTTTGCCGGAGGGGCTCCGCGGCAGCCGGGTCTTGTCCAGCCAACTGCAGGGTGTGCCGGCGGTCTTGTCCAGCGCCACCGGGTGGGGGTGGATCTGGGGATGTCGGGGCAGGGGCAGCGGATCGGCTCCGCAACCGGTGCTCTTCGATGCCGAGTTGGCGGCGGAGACCGCAATCCGCAGGGCGGCAGGGGTGCCTTGCCGACCGTTCCAGAAGCCCATCACCTTGGTCAGCAGATGCTTCTCCCGGCCGTCAACGTCACGTGGCAGGTCCGGGCAGGCCTGCACGATGTAGTGGCCCATGCCGACCTTGAACCCCGGGATGCCCGCGGGGAAGGGAAAGTCCGGTTCCAAGATGGTGTCGAACGCACGGGACAGCTCCCGATCGGCCTTCCAGGTATCGGTGGTGACGCTCACGGACAACGAGAATTGGTCGTCGTCGACATTCACCCCGCAGGACATCCGGTCCAAGGCGGGATCCATGCGCTCCTCGGCCGCCTGCAGGCGCTCATGCGGCAGAACGTCGGCCAGATCGTCCGCCGACAGGCTTCCCCCGCAGATCGTCGCCGCGTACCACCACGGCTGCCACAACGGCTTGAGCGCATACGCCCCGCCGGCAAGCACGGCCATCACCACCACGACGACGGTCACCGTACGCCTGCTCGGTAAGAGCCTCCGCCATCTGCTCGCTGTTCCCGCTGTCATCGCTCCCTCTCGGATCGACGGCGGAGGACCGTATGTCCCGACGCCTCGATGTCCCGACGACCGGACGGCCTGACGCCCCGATGTCTCCCGGGGGCCCGCAGAGATGTCTGCCGCCGACGTCGGTAGTTGCCGGTCCTGCGCGGTGTCGTGGACCGCGGCCTCGACAGGCGGTCGTGGCGCCGGGCTCTCCCCTGTGGAGCCCGGCACCACCGCTCGGAAGGCGGCAGTTGCGCGGCACGAAAACCGTGCGATCGGCCCCCCGTGCAAGGTGAACCCAGGTCGCACAGCGGCACCGCCCTGGCGAGGATCCTTCAACAACACCGCGTTGTCAACAATCGTTTAACTCGGGAGCGTTGATGGCGGCCTCCCGGGCCGCGGAGGGGGCAAACCTGACACAATTGTGGTGCCGTTCATGGCGTACGGTGCTTGCGACCGCTAATCTCGGAGTGGCTGCGAGTGCGCCGCCGTCCCCCCCCCGCCTGTCTACCCGACCAGGAGACCGCCCCTCGCCATGGATGCCTCCCACGTGCACCCGGCGGATGGTCTCCCGGCCGTCGTCGCAGCGATCGACGAGCTTCTCCGGGACCTGGGCCTCGGACGCGACGTCATCGACATCGACCACCTCTCCCACCGGACGGGCATCACGGTCCCTCGCGTCCAGGCGTTGCTCGATCACACCGGCAAGGAATCCGAGAACGTGCAGGACTCCTTCCAGGACCGCCTCGTCTTCCTGCGGGACACCCGTCGCAAGCCCGACGGGAAGAGGTACACCCTCGACGAGATCGGTGCGGGGGCCGGTATCTCCCACGGTCAGGTCGGCTACCTCCTGAACGGAAAGCGGAAGAGCCCCGGGCTGGACGTCACCCGGAAGCTGGAGAAGTTCTTCGATGTCGAGCCCGGCTTCTTCACCGCCACCGAGCGCCAGGCGCTCTACCGGGCACTGCGGTCGACGCACGAGCAGCTGACCCATCTTGCGCTGCTCAGGGGCAAGGGCATCGACCGGCTGGCGATGCGCAGCGGCACCAGTGGCGACAGCAAAATCGACCGGGAGCTGCGGGAGGCGCTTTCCGAGGCCCTGAGCCGGCCGGAGCGCGAGGACCCCGAAGTGCGGGAGCTGACGGACCGTATGTGTTCCCTGCCCACCAGGAGCAGAAGGCGGGTCTTTCCGCTGATCCAGGGGCTGCTGGGGCTGGCGCGGCCCGAGAGCGACGAGGGTCCGCCGCCCGGCCGGCGCGGCACCTGAGCGGCACGGGATGTCCGCGGTCTGCACGGTCTCGATGCGGTGGGGCTCAGCTCCCGCCGACCGCTCCCGGTGAGGTGCCGGCGGCTGCCGGACCCGCGTCACGACGGCGACGTGCTGCCACGTACTCCCGGCCCAGAAGCCGGAGCGCCGCAGCGGCATCCGGCCGGGCGGACCCGTCGAGCAGCGCGGTTCCCTTCCTTGCCACTGCCCGCAGGGTGAGGCCCTGGATGCCGATGAGAGCGCGGACGAACGGCCGGCTTCGGGCGTGCACCAGATCCACGAGCCCGTACGACGCCTTCAGCCCCGCACGGATCTGCCGCGCCTGGTCACCGACCAGCCCCCGGAAGCCCTCGGGGGCGCCGCCCTCGCGGGTCAGGCCGGTGCGGGTCAGGCTGGTGCGGGTCAGGCCGTGCCGGGCGAGGAGTTCTTCCGGGATTCCCAGGCGCCCGTTGCCCAGGTCCTCGGCGAGGTCGTTGAGGAAGTCGAGACGCTGACTCGCCTCGATGAAGCTCCGGCAGCCGGCCAGGTACGCGTCCGCGGGCGCCCCCGCGTCGAGCAGGCAGGCGATGAGCATGAAGGCGGGCAGCGAATAGCCGTCGATGTAGTGCTGGAAGTCGCTCTCCGAGGCAAAACCCTGCCCCTGCACCTCCAAGGGCGCGCCGGCGAGGAAGTCTTCGACGTACTGCCGGAGCCGGGGATGCCTGGCGATGGTGTCGAGCAGCGTCCGCAACACGGGCTGGTCGGCTTCGCCGCTCTTGAGGGCGGCGTGCACCCGGCCCTCCCAGTCGGTGAGCGCAGCGATACGTTCACCGACCGGCCCTTGGTCGATGAGGTTGTCGCTGTGGTGCATGAACGCGGTCGCGGCGATGACGTCGGGCACGAGCCGGGCGGGAAGCAGCAGGCGCACGGCGGTGTACTCGGCGCGGGCGTACCGGGCCACCAGCCGGCGCTGCTGGCTGTAGTCGCGACGCAGCGAGGGGTCCGTGATCTCTGCCAGGTCGAGCGTCTTCGGCCACGTGGCCATCGTCAGCTCCCCTCCTTGTCGACGGTGCAGCCTCACCTTAGGTGATCGCGACCGAGGGGCCCGACCTGGTCCGTCCCGGCATCGGCGGACCGCGCCGCGTGGTGCGCCGGCCTCCGGACGCAGCGGCAAGGCACCCCGGCCGGGCGGGAGTTGCCGCTATCGGCCGGGACGCCCTGCGCAGGAGGGGCGGTGTGAGGAGGGGCGGTGCGAGGAGGGGCGGTGTGCGGAGGGACGGTGTGCGGAGGGGCTTCAGCGTGTGGTCAGTACCCGTGCGGCTCGGGCCAGCACTCGGGGGTGGGTCAGCGATTTCGGATGCCGGCGCATGTGCACGACGTCCATGAATGCCTGGTTGACGCCGGGGTCGAGGACGGACGCTTCCATGATCTTGTCACCGGCCCAGCGGGCGAGCCGGTAGCCACGGGGGTACGGGCCCTTCACATGAGGCTGGGCGAGGTCCGCGGTCGCCGACACCTGCCAGGCCGCATCGACCACCACGGCGGCCCGCCGGAAGTACTCCCAGGCCGGATCGTGCGGAGGAGTCCCGGCGCGCAGATACGCGGACAGACACGAGGCTTGCAGCGCGGCAAGCGTCAGGCCCTGCCCGTATACCGGGTTGACCGAGGCAACGGAGTCTCCCACCGCCACCAGCCCACCGGGGAACCGCCTCAGCCGGGTGAAGTCGCGTCGCCGGCTCTCCGGGAAGGGGAAGGTCCGGACGTCGCCGAGCAGGGTGCACCGGTCCGCCACCTCGTGCAGGGGAGTGACACAGCGCCGCATCCGGGCCAGGAAATCGGCCGGATCCCGCCCCGGGCGGTGATCGGTGTATCCGGCCAGTACCACCATCCAGCGGTTGTCCTCCACCGCCACCATCGCCCCTGGTTCGCTGAGCGTGGGCTGGTATCCACTGGCAGGGCCCGGCGACGCGTGCGCGACGACCGTTGCGGGCAGTTCGTCCCCGCGCCGGAAGACGGCCGTGGCGTAGCCGAGGTCGATCCGCATCCGGTGCAGCGGGGCGTGGTCCCACCCACTGCGGAGCAGCCAGGTGCCGAGGCGGCTGGACCGCCCCATGGCGTCGACCACCAGGTCGGCATCCAGTTCGCCCTGCCGACCGGCAGGAGGTGACGTTTCCTCAGCGGTCGAGTACCGCACACCGCTGACCCGGCCGGCGCTGAAGCGCAGATCGTCGGCGCGCCCCTGCAGGACACGGACATTCGGCAGGGCCGTCACCCGCCGGCGGACCCGGCTTTCGATGAACGGCCGGGTGGCACCCAGCATCCGAAGGCCGGGAACCGGAGCCTTGAGCGCTCCGTCGACGTAGAACTGCACCTCCGGTCCGGTTCCCAAGCGTGCCCCGCCGGCGACGAGTTCGCCGGTGATGCCCGGGAACCAGCGTTCGAGGTGGGTGTGCCCCATGGACAGCAGCGCATGCAGTTGGTGTCGATGCGGAGCGCCGTGCCCCGTGCCGTCTTCCCCCAGGGCATCCGCTTCGAGGATGACCACGTCGTCGGCGTGATCGCTCAGCACGCGAGCGGCGTACAGGCCGGCAACGCTCCCGCCCAGGACCACAGCTCGTCTCATAAGAATCCCCCCATTTGATCCATGTGATGCGATGACGCCCCGCCACCGGGCGCCGGGCATGGTCGGGTGCCCGGGGCCGGCACGGGAGCGGGCCAATTCTGCCGCAGCCGTCCGGCGGGACAGGCGGGCGCCAGGCTCCCCCCGCGTGCCGGGACGCCGCGTCGCTACGGCCGCTCGGTCACCTCGGCGGCGGAACGCTGAACGCGCACGGCCTGCAGTGCCGTGGCGACCAGCGGGGCGGTGAGCGCCTGGGCGACGCGCAACAGCCGTTGGCGTTCGTCGGAGGCGGGAGTGTCCTCACCGGGCAGCGCCACCTGCGGGCCCCCGGGTGCCGGGGGATGACCGGAAAATCCCTGCAGCGCCGCTTCGCGCCGAGCGGTTTGCAGGCGCTGGGCCGCGTCCCGCAGGGCAGCAGCCGTGGCGGCCGCTTCCAGTTCCCGCGCCGAGAGGCGGCGGGCGTCAGCCTTCCCCCGGGATGTCCGGTGTTCGTGCGCGGCGTACACCGCGGCCGCGGGCAGGGGCGACACCCAGGGGCGCAGCGCGCGCATCCCGTCCAGGATCTCGATCACGCGGCGGTGCAGATTGAAGCCCACGTTCCATGCCAGACGATGGCTGCGTGCGCTGTCCACGCTGAAGGCGAGGTCCTCGTCGACCCCTTCGACGACGAGATCCCACAACGGCTGCAGGGCTTTGATGTCACGCCGTTCGCGCAGCCATGCGCCCACCGCGGCTCCCGAGAGGCCGTAGCTGGTGATCAGGGCGCCGATCGAGCCGAAGGTGGAGCCGAGTACCCCTACCGTGTCCAGGGTGTGGTTGCCCAGGGCGGCCAGCGTGATGGCCGGGGCGCAGCACACCACATAGCCGAAGACGAACAGCATGGCGATGCCGAAGGAGCGCAGTGCGCGCTGGAACCGGGGGTCTTCGAGCTTCACCATGCGGCACTGCCGGTAGGTGCTCAGGGTTCCGCAGGCCAGCGTGGCAAGGAAGACCCCCAGGAACACCTGGATCAGCGGGTCGGTCGCGAAGTTGGTATTGAATTTCAGGGGGTCCGGCGGACCGGACAGGTCGGCGGAACAGAACGCCACGACCATGACGGCCGGCGCCGCGACGTACGCCGCGGACCACATCGTGACCCTGCGGCGCAGCACCGGCGGACGCTGCCGCAAGCGGGGATCCCACAGCATCGTGAGCAGGTGGAGAAGGGAGAAGCAGGTCAGGATGCCGATGTAGACGGGAAGGGTGGCGAAGCTGGGGACGCCGGTGAGTTCCCCCAGCCTCCGGTACCCCGCTGGAGCGGCCATCGTGAACACCAGGCCGGACGTCACGAAGTTCACCGTGATCAAGGACAGCGTGGGGGTGGGATCGCGCAGCAGCGCCAGGCACTTCCACCCGGCAATCACGAAGTCGAGGATCGCAATGGCCAGGTAGACGACGTTCGAGGCGCTCTCAGACACCGGACCTCCGGTGGGAGAGAGCCGAGGAGAGGAACCCGTTGGTGCTCTGATCGCGCCGCAGTTCGAGGTGGCGCTGAAGCATCACGGTGGCGAACGCCTCTGCCCGTCGTTCATGGACGCTGTCGTAGTGCGACCGGTTCAGTACCTGCAGCACCGGGCCCGTCTTGAGCCCGGGGAGGAGTTGCCGCACGGTTTCCTCGGTCATGAGCCGGCCGGAGGAGTCGTCGTCGGCCGGATGCTCCTCCCACAGATGGAACAGCTCGTGAAGGCTGGCATGGAGGCGGGTCAGTTCGTTCGCGGTGGAATCCACCACGATGAAGTCCCGGTCCTTGCCCCGGGCGCAGAATCCGGACACCTGCGCAGGAAGCGGCACTTCAGTGATCGTGATCGGCTTATTGCGCCGCACGGCCACCGCGTCGACGAGGCCCTGCATGTCCCGTACACCGGAAAGCCGGAGATCGCGATGGACGAGACGGGTGACGGACCAGGTGGCGAAGAAGACCGCCAACTGCTCTCGGAGTGAGGTCCACGGGGAGCTGCGAGGCCGGTGGCGAGGGGGCTGCGGCAGCGCTGCTCGCTGCGCTGGACCATGACGGCGGGGCCACCACATGAACGGATACTCCTACGGCTGTTGCTGCGCTCGGGGTGAAGGGGGCGGTACGGGGCCCGGGACGACGCCGGGCCCGGTGGGCGTCGGAAGGCGTGCGGTCGTGGGGTCGTGGGGTCGTGCGGTCGTGGGGTCGTGGCGAGGCCGGTCTTCAGGGCCGGCGGTGCCGCCGGTGGGCTGCCTCTGCGGTGACGGTCGCGGTGACGGTCGCGATGACGCTCGCGGTGACGGTCGCGGTGACGAGAACCGGGCGCGCCACGGTCCCTCCTCTGCTGGGGCGTCGTGCGGGTGGGTGTACCGATCTCAGCCAGAGTGACTGTAGGGCTACCGAGGGATACCGCACGGCATGTTTCCGGCGGGACGAGACGGAGGAAGCCCTTACCCGGCCAAAGATGGTGTTGGTCCGGACACGGTCCGTCCTCCCCGCCGGCGCTTCGAGGACGCCCCCCCTGCCCGCCGGAACGCCCGCACCGCCCCGCAATTCGCTGCATGTCCAACCCATTTCGACTGGCGAGAGTGTAGTGCAGCCCCTGCCCTTCGTGAGGGACAAGTTACCGGCTGCTCCCGGGTGGCCCTGCGGGCGGGATACCCGGGAACCTGCTGGTCAGAGCGGTGCATCGGGAAGAATCCGGCGGACCGGCCGACTCGTCCGTACGTCGTGGCCGTCGCTGCCGACTCGTCGTCCGCACGTCGCGGCCGTCCCTGCCGTCCCTGCCGACTCGTCCGTACGTCGTGGCCGTCCCTGCCCCCAGGCGTTCCCTCGGCATGCCCCGGCGCCCCGCCGCCCCGGCGTCCTGCCCTCATGCCGTGGCGCCCCCGCGGATCCCCGCGGACAATGGGAGTGGGGAGTGGGGAGCGGTGCCGGCCCGTCGGCCCGGACGGTGGGCGCCGCGGTAGTGCTCAGTGCTTCGGGGGACTGCTCCGAGGACGGTGTGATGCTCGTCGACTGGGATGCGCCGATCACAATGGACGACGGGGTCGAGCTCCGCGCCGATGTGTTCCTGCCGGACGACGGTGAGACCCACCCCGTGATCATGAGTCATGGGCCGTACGCCAAGGGGCTCGCCTTCCAGGAGGGGTTCGCGCCCATGTGGCGCACTTTGGAGGACGAGCACCCGGATGCGGTCGCCGGGTCCTCGAACCGGTACCAGAACTGGGAGACGGCCGATCCGGAGAAGTGGGTGCCCGACGGGTACGTGGTGATCCGGGTCGACTCGCGCGGTGCCGGCCGGTCCCCGGGCTACCTGGACATCTTCTCGCCGCGCGAGACGCGGGACTACTACGAGTGCATCGAGTGGGCGGGGGCCCAGCCCTGGAGCAACGGCAAGGTGGGGCTGCTCGGCATCTCGTACTACGCGGTCAACCAATGGCAGGTCGCTGCGCTGCGGCCGCCGCACCTCGCGGCCATCTGTCCCTGGGAGGGGGGCACCGACTTCTACCGTGAACTCACCCATCACGGCGGGATCCTGCACACCTTTCTGCAGCAGTGGTACCCGGTGCAGGTCGCCTCGGTGCAGCACGGGGTGGCCGGCAGTCCCTGGCACCGGATCACGGGCGTTGCGGTCACCGGTCCCGGGGTGCTGAGCGACGAAGAACGGGCGAAGAACGCGGCCGACACGGTCGGCGCGGTGCACGATCATGCGCTGCTCGACGCCTACTACCGGGAGCGGACCGCGGATCTGCCGCGGATCACCGTCCCCGTGCTGTCCGCGGTCAACTGGGCGCATCACCTGCACACACGGGGCGGGTTCGAGGGGTACGCGGAGGTCGCGAGTGACCGGAAGTGGCTGGAAGTGCATGGGCTGCAGCACTGGGTGGAGTTCTACACGGACTACGGGGTCGGCCTGCAGAAGCGGTTCTTCGGGCACTTCCTCCAGGGCCGCGACACCGGTTGGGACGACCAGCCGCCGGTCCTCCTCCACGTCCGGCGGGCCGACGGCAGCTTTGCGCAACGGCCGGAAGGGGAATGGCCGTTGGCGCGGACCGAGTGGACGGCGTTCCATCTCGATCTCGACCGCCTGGCGCTCGCGCCGGCCGCGGCTTCCGGAGAGCGGAGCGCCGCTTTCGATGCGCTCGGCGACGGTCTGACGTTCTGGACCGAGCCGCTGACGGCGGAGCTGGAGCTGACCGGGCCCGCGTCCGCGTCGCTGCGGGTGGCCTCGTCGACCACGGACGCCGATCTGTTCCTCACCCTCCGGGTGCAGGACCCCGGCGGCCGCGATGTCACCTTCGTCAGCGCGATGGACCCGCACGGGGCGATCGGACTGGGCTGGCTGCGGGCCTCACTCCGCAAGCTGGACCCCGCGCGCAGCGAGCCGTACCGGCCGTGGCACACCTTCGACGAGCGGCAGCCGCTCACCCCTGGTGAGCCGGTCGACCTGCAGATCGAGATCTGGCCGACGTCGGTGGTCATCCCGGCCGGCTACCGCCTCGGCGTCTCGGTGCAGGGCCGGGACTTCGCGTTTCCGGGTGCGGGGCCGTGGCCGTCGGCGTTCGGGGTCGCGATGCGGGGCAACGGCACGTTCGGGCACACGGATGCCGAGGACCGGGGGTCGGAGGTCTACGCGGGCCGGACGACGCTGATCAGCGGGGGGCAGCAGCCGTCCTTTCTGCTGCTGCCGGTCGTTCCGGAAAGGGATGGCGGGTGAGGGGGGCCGCACACGGTCCGGCCGTACGGCCCCCGGGGCGCGGGTGGGAGGTCAGGACGACTGGGCCGTGGTGTAGAGGTTCTTGGCGTCGTCGCCGAAGTACGGGCCGAACATGGTGTTGGCCCAGAACTGGTAGCCGAAGCTGTTCACCGAGGACTGCAGACCCGTGCCGGTCTTCTCGTCGAACGAGGTGAACCAGGGGCCGCCGCTGGAGCCGCCGGTCATGTTGCAGGCCAGACCGTGGTCACCGGAGAACAGCGGGTCCTTGAAGGTGGTGCCGCTGCAGTAGATCAGCTTGCTGCCGTCGTAGGGGGCGGCCGCGGGGAAGCCGAAGGCGTACATCGTCTTGCTGTAGCCGGAGTTGAACGACAGGCCCTGGCCGCCGACGACATCGGTCAGCTTCTTGCCGTCGAGCGGGGCCACGACCGCGGCACCGACGTCGTAGTTGATGTCCTCGCTCGCCGTCCACTGCGGAGTGGAGAACGTCTTGGTGGCCGCCCACTTGCCGTACGGTGCCTCGCCGTCGTGGTAGCCGGGGACGAAGACCCAGTCGGTGTGCCAGACGCCGCCCAGCTTCACACAGTGCCCCGCGGTGATCACCGTGCTCTTGTTGCCGCTGGTCACCGCGTCGCCGGAGCAGGCGGCCGTGCGGCCCTGGTAGGTGAAGAACACCCGGCCGGTGGTCTTGGTGACCGCGCCGCCGCCGGTCCAGGGCCCGCCGGCCTGGGGGAGCACGCCGGGGAGCGGCGGGGTGGCGGAGGGCGCCTTCGGGGCCTGCCGGAGCCGCGGGAGCTGCGGGAGCTGCGGGAGCTGCGGGAGCGTGGGGGCCACCTTCAGCGGGGCGCTGCGCGGGACCGCGGTGGCGGGGGAGCCCTTCGCGGGTGCGGAGAGGTCCAGGGGAACGGCGCTGCGCATCCGGTCCGCGGTCCAGAAGGCACCGGGGGCGGTCTGCGGGGCGGGGGAGCGGTGGGAGTTCTGCGGGGTGGCGGCGGCCGAGCCGGTGGGGAGCAGCAGGGCGAGCAGCGTACCGGCGGCGGTCAGGGTGCCGAGGGCGGCCCGGGACCTGGGCACGCGGCGTGGCGCGGGTATGCCGTGAACTGCCGGTATGCCACGAACGGTTCGTCTCACGCGTAACTCCTTCTGCGGGGGCCGCGCGCGACGGGGCGCGCACGGCCGCGGGGGAACGGGGCCGCGCGCGGGCGGTCCCGGCAGATGAGTGGTGCGGATCCGAGGTAAGGGTGCCACCGGAAGCGACAGGAGGGCAGGGGTCGTACGGGGATTCGACGCGCCGGTGCGGCGGGCCGATGCGCTGGGCCGGTGCGCTGGGCCGGTGCGGCGGCTCCCCTCCCCGGCCGGGCGAGCGCCGCAATCCGGCCCGGCAGCGGATTCTCCCCGGCGCCTTCCTCGGCCCGCCTTCAGCCCCGCCCGCTACCTCGCTCCCAACCCAGCCCCCAGTCCAGCCCTCAGCCCAGCCCTCAGTCCAGCCCTCAACCCCGCCCGATGTAGGGCATGGTGGTCGCCATCACCGTCGCGAACTGCACATTGGCGGTCAGCGGCAGCGCCGCCATGTGCACCACCGTGCCGGCCACATCCGCCGCGTCCATCACCGGCTCGACCGCCAGTTGGCCGTCCGCCTGCAGAATGCCGGTCTGCATCCGGCCGGTCATCTCGGTTGCCGCATTGCCGATGTCGATCTGGCCGCAGGCGATGCCGTACGGACGGCCGTCCAGGGAGAGCGACTTGGTCAGGCCGGTCATCGCGTGCTTGGTGGCGGTGTACGCGACGGAGTGCGGCCGGGGCGTGTGCGCGGAGACCGAGCCGTTGTTGATGATGCGTCCGCCCTGCGGCTCCTGGGACTTCATGGCACGGAACGCGGCCTGGGCGCAGAGGAAGGAGCCGGTGAGGTTGACGTCGACGACCGCGCGCCAGTCGTCGTAGGCAAGATCCTCCAGCGGCGCCGCCCGGCCGAACGTGCCCGCGTTGTTGAAGAGCAGATCGACCCGGCTGAAGCGGTCGCGGACGGCGGCGAAGAGGGCGTCGACCTGGTCGGGGCGGGTGACATCGGTCGGCACCGTCATGATCGTGGGGCCGCCGGCGTCCACCGGGCCCGCCAGCCGGGAGGTTTCGGCCAGTGCCTCCGCGCGCCGCCCGGCCAGCACCACCGTCCAGTGGGCGGCGAACAGCGCATGGGCGACCGCCCGCCCGATGCCGGAGCCGGCGCCGGTCACCACGGCGACCTTCCGGGGCGCCGCCCCGTCCTGCCGTGCCTCCTGCGGCACGGGTGCCGTCTGTGTGCTCTGTCCGCCCCGTGAGGTGGGGGCCGGCAGCGTGGGCCGGTCCGCGGTCGCCGTGCCGCCCACCTGCCCGGCCCGTGCCATCGGCGTCGTCCGCGCTGCCCGTGCCGGCTCTGTGTTCTCTGCCATGGCGGCAGCGTAAACGGCGTACGGCGGGCGGACGGGCCGCAGCCGCCGCGACTCAGCCCGTGGTGTGGAAGCGCTCCAGGGCCGCGGCCTTCGCGGCGGTGCACTCCTCCTCGGTGAGGATGCCCTCCCGGCGCAGCTCGCCCAGTTCACGCAGGCGCGAGGCACGTAGGGTGCCGCGATTGTCCGGTCGCGTCCGTTGCGGGACCGGTCCTCATCCACCTGTCATGCATGTGTCGTGCACGGGACAGCGCCGCGCCGTCCCGCGGCCCTCCAATCACTGGGGACAACCACCGCCAGGGGAGGGCCAGATGACGCACCACGCACCGCACGAGCAGGAGATCCGGGCCGCTGCCGCACACTTCGGCCGCCGCCGCTTTCTCACCGTCACCGGAGCCGCCGCCGCGCTCGCCTTCACGACCAACCTCCCGGGCGCCGGCGCCTACGCCGCCGAGGCCGATGCGCGGAAGATCACCGAGAACCCCTTCACCCTCGGCGTCGCCTCCGGGGACCCCCAGCCCGGCTCCGTCGTGCTGTGGACCCGGCTCGCACCGCGGCCGTACGAGGTAGGCAACGGCATGCCGGACGCCAGAGTCACCGTCCGCTGGGAAGTCGCCTACGACGAGCGCTTCAAGCGGCTGGCCGGCCAGGGCCGCGCCGACGCACACCCGGAGTTCAACCACTCCGTGCACATCGAACCCACCGGCCTCGCACCCGACCGCGTCTACTACTACCGCTTCCGCGCCGGCAGCTGGATCAGCCCGGTCGGCCGCACCCGCACCGCGCCCGCCCGCTCCGCCCGGCTCTCCGAGCTGAAGCTCGCCGCCGTCTCCTGCCAGGCCTACCACGACGGCTACTTCACGGCCTACAAGCACCTGGCCGAAGAGGACCTCGACGTCGTCTTCCACCTCGGCGACTACCTCTACGAGTACCCGGTCAGCGCGGCCGGCGGCGTCCGCAACTACACCGACCGCAAGCTGCCCGCGCTCTTCAACCACGAGACGGTCACACTGGACGACTACCGGCTGCGCTACGCCCTCTACAAGTCCGACCCGGACCTGCAGGCGGCGCACGCCGCGCACCCCTTCATCGTCACCTGGGACGACCACGAGGTGGAGAACAACTACGCCTCCGACATCAGCGAGGACAACCTCCCGCCCGCCGAATTCCTCGTCCGTCGGGCTGCCGCCTACCGGGCGTACTGGGAGAACCAGCCGCTGCGCCGCCCCCAGCGGCCCCAGGGCTCCCACGCCCAGCTCTACCGACGCGTCCAGTACGGGCAGCTCGCCCAGTTCGACATCCTCGACACCCGCCAGTACCGCTCCGACCAGGCCTACGGCGACGGCTGGCACGCCCCGGGCCCCGAGTCCCTGGACCCCGAGCGCACCCTGACCGGCGCCGCCCAGGAGCGCTGGCTGATCGACGGCTGGCGGCAGTCCTCCGCGCGCTGGAACGTCCTGCCGCAGCAGGTCACCTTCTCCGAGCGGCGCAACGCCACCGGCGCCGGCTACCAGCTGAGCATGGACGCCTGGGACGGCTATGCGGCCTCCCGCGACCGGGTCCTTTCGGGCGCGGAGTCGGCAGGCGTGGACAACCTCGTCGTCCTCACCGGCGATGTACACGTCCACTACGCCTTCGACATCAAGAAGGACTTCAAGGACCCCGGCTCGCGCACCGCGGGGGTGGAGTTCGTCACCAGCTCGATCGCCAGCGGCAAGGACGGCGCGGACAAGCCCGCCAACTGGGCCACGTACCTGGCCGCCAACCCGCACCTGAAGTTCTACAACGGCCGGCGCGGCTATGTCACCGTCACCCTCGGCCAGGACACCGCCCGCGGCGACTACCGCACGGTGCCCGCCGTCACCACCCCCGGGGCCCCGGTACACACCGCCGCCTCCTTCGTCTCCGAGGCGGGTGATCCGGGGCTGAAGCCCGCCTGACCGGGACCTGCGACCTAGGACCTCCACACGTCCGGTTTCCGTCCAAGGGACCGGTCCGGAACCCGCCGGGAGCCGTCCCGTGCATGACACCATGGTGCCGCCCTCGACGAACCATGGAGACACTGATGACGGAGCCCGGCGCGGCCGATGCCAAGGACCTTCCCGCCATAGCCGAGCGGGGCGCGGCAGCAGCAGCGACTGCACCGGCCCCGCTGCCCGAGTCCCGCCGCACCGGCCTCCTCGTCACCCTCGTCCTCGGCGGCCTCACGGCGGTCCCGCCGCTCTCCATGGACATGTATCTGCCCGCCCTGCCGCAGGTCACCGCGGCCCTGCACAGCCCGGCCGCCACCGTCCAGCTCACCTTGACCACCTGCCTGGCGGGCATGGCGCTGGGCCAGATGATCGTCGGCCCGATGAGCGACAAGTGGGGCCGCCGCCGCCCGCTGCTGGCCGGCATGGTGATCTACATCCTGGCGACCGCGCTGTGCGCGCTCGCCCCCACCGCCGAACTCCTCATCGCCTGCCGCCTGTTGCAGGGCCTGGCGGGCTCCGCCGGCATCGTCATCGCACGGGCGATGGTCCGCGATCTGTACGACGGCGTGGCGATGGCCCGGTTCTTCTCCACCCTGATGCTGATCTCCGGAGCGGCACCGGTCGTCGCCCCGCTCATCGGCGGCCAGATCCTCCAGATCACCGACTGGCGCGGCGTGTTCGTCGTCCTCACCGTCGTCGGGGTGGCGCTCACCCTCCTGGTGTGGCGCAGGCTCGACGAGACCCTGCCGCCCGCCCGCCGCCACTCCGGCGGCCTCCGCCAGACCCTGCGCACCATGCGCGATCTCCTCGCCGACCGGGCCTTCTCCGGCTACCTCCTCGTCGGCGCCTTCGCCTTCGCCGCCCTGTTCGCCTATATCTCCGCCTCGCCGTTCGTCATCCAGGAGATCTACGGCGCCTCCCCGCAGACCTTCAGCCTGCTCTTCGGCATCAACTCGGTCGGCCTGGTGTGTGTCGGCCAGTTCAACGGCAAGTTCCTGGTCGGCCGGGTCCGCCTCGACAAGGTGCTCGGCACCGGACTGGCCGTGATCGCGCTCGCCGCCGCCGGGCTGCTGGTGATGTCCTCCGGCATCTTCGGCCGTCCCGGCCTGGTCCCGGTGGCCGCCGGCCTCTTCGTCCTCATGTCGGCGATGGGCCTGGTCATGCCGAGCACCAACACCCTGGCGCTGCTGCGCACCCCGCATGCGGCCGGCTCCGCCTCCGCGCTGCTGGGCACCTCCACCTTCCTGCTCGGCTCGGTGGCCTCGCCGCTCGTCGGCATCGCGGGCGAGCGAACGGCCCTGCCGATGGCTCTCGTACAGCTCTCCTGCGCCATATTGGCGCTCGTGAGCTTCCTGGGAATGTGCCGCCCGTGGCAGCGTAGGGGGGAGAGCAACGGGAGCACGGCCGGCGAGAGGACCAGGCTCTGAAGGCACCGAGACTCACCTACGGCACGCCGACCCGGGCGGGACTGGACCCCGCCTGTATGGAGCGGCTGGTCCGCGGCGTGCGGGCGCTGCCCGAGGGGCGTCCGCCCTGGGCGCCCGGAGTCGTCGTCCTGGCCGGCCGCGGCCCCGTCGTCGCCGCCGAGGCCGCCGCGGGCTGGGCACTGCGCTACCGGGCCTACGACCCGGAACGCGATCGCGGCCTCGATCTGCCCCGCGACCTGTGGGAGCCGATGCGGGTCGGCACGGTCTTCGACCTCGCCTCGCTCAGCAAGCTCTTCACCGCCGTCGCCGCCGTCCAGCAGATCGAACGCGGCCGGCTGGCCCTCGACGACGAGGTCCGCGCCGACCTGCCCGCCTTCGCCCCCGGCATCACCGTCCGGCAGCTGCTCACCCACACCTCCGGCCTCGCCCCCGAGCTGCCGTTCCACGACCACCGGGCCCGCGCCGCCCAACTGGCACTCCTGTGGGCGGAGGCGGCAAACCCCAGTGGCCGCCCCGGCGCCGGGCACCGCTACTCCGACCTCAACCTGATCGCCCTCCAGCTGATCCTGGAGCGGCGCACCGGGCACCGGCTCGACGCCCTGATCCGCGACGGCATCACCGGCCCGCTGGGCATGTCCAGCACCACCTACGGCCCGCTGGCGCCGCAGGGCGTGGCGGCGACCGAGGACCAGCGGCGGCCCTGGGCCAAGGCGGACCGGGGCCTGGTCCGCGGCGAGGTGCACGACGAGAACGCCTGGGCGCTGGGCGGGGTGGCCGGTCATGCGGGACTCTTCTCCACCGCCCAGGACCTGGCCGTGCTGTGCCGCACCCTGCTCAACGGCGGCGCGTACGGCACCGCCCGGATCCTCGGCCCCGTCGCCGTCGCCGCCCTCCTCGACCCGCCCGGCCTCGGCTTCGGTGTCGACCAGCCGTACTTCATGGGCGAGTTGGCGGGCCGCGGCGCGGCCGGACACACCGGCTTCACCGGCACCAGCCTGGTCCTCGACCGGGCCACCGACACGTTCCTCGTCCTCCTCGCCAACACCGTCCACCCCCGCCGCCGCAACGGCGGCAGCGCTCCCCGCGCCGCGGCCGCCACCCGGCTGGCCCGCGCGGTGTCCCGCGCCACCTGACCAGGCAGGGCATCCCACGACCAGGCAGGGCATCCCACCGGGCCCCGTAGAATTCCCCCCATGCACGAGGAACTGCGCGCCGCGCTGGCGGGCCTGCTCGACGGCCTGCCGCCCAAACAGGCCGCGCAGGCCGTCGAGCGGCTGATCGCCAACTACCGGGGACGTACCCCCACCGACGCCCCGGTCCTGCGCGACCGTGCGGATGTGGCCGCGTACGCCGCCTACCGCATGCCGGCCACCTTCGAGGCGGTACGCGCGGCGCTGGCCGCGTTCGCCGCTCGGGTCCCGGACTGGTCCCCGGCCAGCCATGTCGACATCGGCGGCGGCACCGGCGCCGCCACCTGGGCCACCGCGGCCACCTGGGAGGGCTCCCGCAGCACCGTCCTGGACTGGGCACAGCCCGCCCTCGACCTCGGCCGGGAGCTGGCCGCCGAGACCCTGCCCGACACCACATGGCAGCGGGCGACCATCGGCGAGGGCTTGTCGGTCCCCGCCGGCACGGACCTCGTCACCGTCTCCTACGTCCTGGGCGAGCTCCGCCCCGAGGACCGCCGCGCCGTCGTCGCCGCAGCGGCCGCCGCGGCCTGCACCGTCGTCCTGATCGAACCCGGCACCCCCGAGGGCTACCTCCGCATCCGCGAGGCCCGCACCCAGCTCACCGAAGCCGGACTGCGCATCGTCGCCCCCTGTCCGCACAGCGACACCTGCCCCATCGTCCCGCTGGTCCGGAGCGAGGGGGCGCCCCCGGCGGCAGCCGGGGGAGACTGGTGCCACTTCGCCGCCCGGGTCAACCGCTCCTCCCTCCACCGCCAGGTCAAGGGCGGCTCCCTCCCGTACGAGGACGAAAAGTTCAGCTATGTGGCCGCGACCACCCTCGACGCCACCCCCGCCCCCGCCCGCATCATCCGCAAACCCCAACTCCGCAAGGGCCAGGTCCTCCTGGACCTGTGCACGACCCGGGACGGCCTGCAGCGCACCACGGTGACCAAGCGGCACGGCACCCACTACCGCGAGGCCCGCGACGCCTCCTGGGGCGACGACTGGTCCTGACCCGACCCCCACACGGGCCCTGAGCCGCCCCTACGGGCCCTGGCTTCACCCCCCACACGGGCCCTGAGCTCACCCCCACCGGGCTTGGCTCCGACACCCCGCAGCCCCGGCACCGCACCACTCACCCACGCGAGGCCACAGCCCACCCCGCCCCCACGCCCCGTCTCGCACCGAAGGCGGCACGTGGGATTCAAGCCAAACGCAGTTCCCCCGTCACACACTTCACGCTTCCCCCGCCCTTCACCAGCTCGGCCAGATCCATCCCGATCGGCTCGTACCCCCGCTCCCGCAGTGGCCCGAAGAGCCCCACCGCCGCCTGCGGCAGCAGCACATGCAGACCGTCGGACACCGCGTTCAGCCCGAACGCCGCCGCATCGGCCGGGCCGGCGATCAGCGCGTCGGGGAACAGCCGGGCCAGCACGGCCCGGCTCCCGGCGGAGAACGCGCCGGGGTAGTACATGATCTCCGCCGCGGGGCCGCCCGACCCGCTGCCGCCGCCGTCGAGCACGCACAGCGCCGTATCGAGGTGGTAGAAGCGCGGGTCGACCAGATCGAGGCCGATCACCGGCCGGGCGAAGTACTCCTGGGCCTCCGCATGGGAGAGCGGACTGCTGCGGAAGCCGCGGCCGGCCAGGAGCCAGGAGGCGGTGACGGCGAAGTCGCCCTCGCCCTCGTTGATGTGCTGCGGTGTGTGTACGTCGGCGAAGCCGTGGTCGCGGTACCAGCGGGCGTGCACCGCGGCCTCGCCGTGCCGTTCGGCGAAGGCGAACCGGGCGCCGAGCACCCGCCCGTCCACGACGGTGGCGCCGTTGGCGGCGTAGACCATGTCGGGGAGACCGGGGTGCGGCGCCAGCTCTTCGACGGTGTGGCCGAGCGCGCGGTAGCGGTCGCTCAGCTCCTCCCACTGGGCCTGCGCAAGGGCGAGATCGACCGGCTTGCCGGGGTCCATCCACGGGTTGATGGAGTAGCCGACCCGGAAGTGCGTCGGCGGGCACATCAGATAACGGCGGGGGGTGGCGCTGCGCCGGGGGATACGCAAGGAAGGCTCCTCACGGTGGTGGCACTCGGGCGGGTGCGGGATCTCGTACGCGCTCCCACATCGTCCGCCGCACGGAGCCCCGGCGCCCCGGACCGTGCACCGTTCGAGTGGCCCGCCACCGGGTCGGCGCCCGGCCCCCCCGGCTCACTCCTCCTGCGCCCGCTCCTGGAACTTGCGCAGCAGTTCACGACGCCGTTCCTGGGCCTCGGTCCGTCCCGCTCCGCCGCGGTCCGTGGCAGCGCCGCCGCGCAGTGCTCCGCGCGAGAGCTTGGCGCGGGTGCCGCCGACCCCGAGCATCCCGCCGGCATTTCCCTTGCTCAGGGGATTCCCCTTCCTCTTCGCTTTCCTCTTGTTCGCTTTCCCTCTCGGGTTTTTCCCGGTTTTTCCTCTGCACCAGAGCGAGACGAAGCGTCTCGCTCGATCGCCACCATGAACGAGACGTCGCGTCTCGTCAAGACGATACGTCTCGCCTCCTCTCGCTAGACTCCGCCGTATGGCCGACAAAGCAGCCCCCGACTCTCCCCCTGGCTCCGCCGGGGGGACCCCCACCCGCCGCAGCGAACGCTCCCGCCGGGCGATCTTCGATGCCGCCCTCGCCCTCGTCGGCGAGGTGGGCTACGACAAGCTCACGATCGAAGGCATCGCCTCCCGGGCCGGGGTCGGCAAGCAGACGATCTACCGCTGGTGGCCCTCCAAGGCCGCCGTCCTGCTGGAAGCCTTCACCACCGATGTGGACGAGGACTACGCGGCGGGTCTCCCGGACACCGGCGACCTGGCCGCGGACCTGAAGTACGTGCTGCGGGCGACCGCCGACGAATTCAACGACCCCGCCTTCCAGGCGCCGTACCGCGCCCTCGCGGCGGCCGGAGCGAACGACGCGGAGCTCTCCGGCGCCTTCGTGGCCCGGCTGCTGGAGCCCGGTATCCGCGTCTACGTCGACCGGCTGCGGGCGGCGCAGGAGGCGGGCGAGGTGGCCGCCGGTATCGATGTGCGGATCGCCGCCGAGATGGTGCTGAGTCCCTTCTCACAGCGCTGGCTGATGCGTACCGGCGAATTGACCCACGACTTCGTCGACACCCTTGTCGACCAGGTGCTGAGTGGCCTGCGCCCGCGCGACTGAGCGCACCGGGCACCCGGCGCCGGTGGCGGCATCCTGTCGTCGATGACCTGAATTGCCGGTATTGGTCCGCCCTTCGTTCACCCCGGATCTCCACACCGGTCACCCGAGGCGCAGGATGGTGGCAGCATTGATCCCAGACCACCGCTCGAAGTGAGGGGATAGATGGAACGCAAGAGCAGGTTCTCCCAGTGGCTGCGCCGGCCGAAGAGCGGATCGGACGGCGGCGATACGGACACGGGATCAGCGGCTGCGCGCAGCCGCGAGGACCTGCTGCTGGCGGCGGCCGACGCGGGCTTCCCCGTGGCTCCGGCGGCGCACCCCTCCGGCTACGGCTGTTCCTGTGAGCGCATCGGCTGTCCCACCCCCGCCCGCCATCCCATCTCCTTCGGCTGGCAGACCGTCGCCACCACCGACCGCGACAAGGTCGCCGCCTGGGTCCGCACCCTCCCGCAGGCCAACTTCATCACCGCCACCGGCATCACCCACGATGTGCTGGACGTCCCCGTCGAGGCGGGCCGCAGCGCCCTGGGACGGCTGGACGCGGCGGGTATCGACGTCGGGCCGATCACCCTCAGCGGCGCCGGTCTCCACGCCGGCCGGATGCTCTTCTTCACCGCCACCCGCGGCACCCCGGACGACGAGGACGAGTGGTGGCCCTGCGAGCTGGACTGCCACCCCGAGACCATGGACGAGCACCCGGGGCTGCGCTGGCACTGCCGCGGCAGCTATGTGCTGCTGCCGCCCTCGGCGCTGCCCGGCGAGCAGCCCGCGGTGAGCTGGCTGCGCGGCCCCGAGCTGGCCCTGCCCGACCCGCTGACGCTGCTGGAATCGCTCACCGACGCCTGCGCGGAGTTCAACGACCGCGAGCCGCACCACCACGAGGCGGCGGCCTGGCCGATCGGCCGCTGAGCGGACCGCATCACCCCTCCGCTCACCCCGACGCACACCGATCCGCTCACCCCGTACGCACACCGAAGGGCCGCCGGGTCACCCCGACGGCCCTTCGCGCACGAGCGGATTCCCGCCGGCTACAGAGGCTTCACCGCGGTCTTCGCCTCGATCCGGTTGAGGACCGCGACCTTCCCCCCGGCGCTCTTGGCGGGCACCTTGACCGTCTGACCGGAGACCGTGGTGAACAGCATCCGGTTGGTCTTCTTCGGCGGCCCCTCGACGAGGCCCTTCAGCTTCCCGACCGAGATCGTCGCCCCGGCGAACAACGTCTGCTGCTGGTGGTAGACGGTCGAGAAGAACACCAGCGCACCGCCGTCCGTGGTCCGCAGCGCCACCGGCGGGTAGTTCGCGGGGGAGTCCTCCCACATGATGCGCTGGCCGGGCCGGTTGGCGTCCCTGGCCCGCTGGGCCCGCCAGCCGTCGGTCTCCCGTCCGGACGCGAAGGTGCCGCCCTTGCCGGAGTTGAGGTACTCCGCGTAGGTACGGCTCAGCTCGCCCGGATCGACCGCCAGACCGGACTTCGCGCCGGCGGGCACCGCCTCCGCGTAGCCCTTCTCGTCCGTCTTCAGCTCCGGGGCCTTGTTGTCCTCGAACGTCGCCAGATACACCGCGCGCCACTGCTCGTCGATGTCGTTGCGGCTGAACACCAGGAACCAGCGGGTGTTCTGGCCACGGGCGTTCTTGCGGTTGCTGGCCGCGTCCGCGATGAAGTACTTCGGCCAGCCCGCCTGCTGGGGCACGGTGAAGTGCGGATCCGTGAACGCCAGGTCCGCGAAGCCCGGATTGCCCTGCGGCCGCAGGGCGTGTGCCGCCTTTATCCCGGCCTGGTCGATGGCGAGCAGCGCGCCGCCCTCGAAAGCGGGGTTCAGCGCCGGATCGAGCTGACGGTTGGCCTTGTTGAAGCTCTCGGTGAAGTGCGTGAGCGCCTTGGTGCCCTCAGCCTTCGACACCGCCGGCAGCATCTCCCTCTCGCCGTGCACCGTCATGCACCCGCTCACTATCACCATTGCCGCCACTGCCGACGTCAGTGTTGCGGGCACCCGGAACGGCGACCTGCGTGTCATGGGGCTCGGGCTCCTTCGGGGCGACCGGGGCGGACGGGGCGGCCGCCGGGGTGGCACGATTCGGCGCCACCCTACCGGGGGCGAAGAAGATCGTGAGCGTGGGGACCAGATACAGAGCCCACACCGTGACCTGAAGAACGGTCGGGTCCGGCTGGAAGTTGAAGATGCCCTTCAGCAGGGTGCCGTACCAGCTGTCGGCCGGAATCTGTGCGCTGATGTCGAACGCCTGCGAGGCCAGCCCCGGCAGGAGGTCCGCCTCCTGCAGATCGTGGAAGCCGTACGCCAGCACGCCCGCCGCGACCACCACCAGCATGCCGCCGGTCCAGGTGAAGAACTTCGCCAGGTTGATCCGCACCGCACCGCGGTAGAACAGCCAGCCCAGCGCTACGGCCGTCAGCAGGCCCAGCAGCGCCCCGACCAGCGGCCGGACGCCGTCGTTGGCGGACTGCGCGGCGGTCCAGACGAACAGCGCGGTCTCCAGGCCCTCGCGGCCCACCGACAGGAACGCGGTGACCACCAGCGCCACGGTGCCCATCTGCAGCGCCGCGTCCAGCTTGCCGTGCAGCTCCTTCTTCAGATGCCGCGCGGTGCGCCGCATCCAGAAGACCATCCACGTCACCAGGCCGACCGCAAGGATCGACAGCGAACCGCCCAGTGCCTCCTGGGCCTTGAAGGTCAGGGTCTGTGACCCGAACTGCAGCGCCGCACCGAACGCGAACGACAGCACCACGGCGAGCGTGATCCCGAGCCAGACCGGACGCAGCGCCTCCCGCCGCCCGGTCTTGACCAGATAGGCGATGAGGATGCAGACGACGAGGCTGGCTTCCAGGCCCTCGCGCAGACCGATCAGGTAGTTGCCGAACACGCCGGTTCCTTCCCTTCCTTCATGGGGCCGACGCTCTTCTTCCCGGCGTCGGCGGTGTTCGATGGTGTCGGCGGTGACGACGGTGTCAGGCGAACAGCTCCCGGCCCCACCAGTCGTCCGCGTTCCGGACGCCCGGCGGCACCGCGAAGACCGCTGAACCCACGTGCTGGATGTATTCGTTGAGCGCGTCGTCGGCCGCCAGCCTCTGCTGGAGGGGGACGAAGCCGTGGCGTACGTCCCGCTGGTAGGCGAGGAAGAACAGCCCCGCGTCCAGCCGCCCCAGGCCGTCCGTCCCGTCGGTGAAGGAGTAGCCGCGGCGCAGGATGCGTATCCCGCCGTTGGAGTCCGGGTGCGCCAGGCGGACATGGGCGGTCGGCAGCATCGACTTCAGATGCGGGGTGTCCCGCTCGTGCTTCTTGCCCACCGGTGCACCTTCGCCCTTGTCCCGGCCGAAGATGTCCTCCTGCTCCTTGCGCGAGGTGCGGTCCCAGGTCTCGATGTGCATCCGGATCCGGCGCGCGACGAGGTAGGAGCCGCCGGCCATCCAGCTCTCCTTGCCCTTCGCCTCGCCGTCCGCGACCCAGACGTGCTTGTCGAGCGCGGCGGTGTCGGTGCCCGCCAGGTTGTGGGTGCCGTCCTTGAAGCCGAACATATTGCGCGGGGTCTGCGCGTCCGGCGTCGTCGAGGACGTCTTGCCGAAGCCCAGCTGCGACCAGCGGATCGCGACCTTGCCGAAGCCGATCCGGGCCAGGTTGCGGATCGCGTGCACCGCCACCTGCGGGTCGTCCGCACACGCCTGGACGCACAGATCGCCGTCGCTGCGCGCCTTGTCGAGGTTGTCGCCGGGGAACTGCGGCAGATCGATCAGGGCATCGGGCCGCCGGGCCTTGATGCCGAACCGGTCCTTGCCGTCCTTCTCGAACAGCGTCGGGCCGATGCCGAAGGTGAGGGTGAGCCGGGACGGCGGCAGCCCGAGCGCTTCACCGGTGTCGTCCGGCGGAGCCTCGGCGAGCCCGCCGACCGCGCCGTCACCGATCGCGTCCCCCGCCGTCATCCGGGCCGCCGCCTTGGTCCACTCCTTGAGCAGCGCGATCAGCTCGTCGCGGTCGTCGGTGGTGACATCGAACGAGGCGAAGTGCAGCCGGTCCTGGACGGCGCTGGCGATGCCCGCCTGGTGCCTGCCGTGGAAGGCGACCGCGGAGCGCGAGGTCGCGTCCGCGTCGGCCGGCCGGGCGTCGCCGCCGGTGCGCAGCGCCGCCGCCGTACCGCCGGCCGCGACCGCGCCCAGCGCCAGGCCGGCGCCTCCCCAGCCGAGCAGGGAACGCCGGGACGGGGCGCGCCCGTCGGCGGTCTGCCCGGCCGTGCCGTTGGCGGTGGCCTCGCCGTTGGCGGTGGTGGTGCGGCCCTCGGCGCTCGTGCCGTCCTCGCCGGTCGTGCCCTCGTCCTGCGTCATCGTGATCCTTTGCCCGCGTCGGACTACTTGGTGGTGGCCACGGCGGCGGCCAGCTTGGACAGCGGCTCGGCCAGCGCGTTGACGCCGTCGGAGAGCTTCTTGCGCTCGCTCTTGCCGACCGTGTCGTAGGAGGCGAAGCCATCGGCGGACTTGCTGTCGCGGTGGTCGTCGAGCAGCGCGCGGATCGCCTTGAACTGCTTGTCCAGCTCCTTGGCGAGCGCCGGCTCGTGCTGGGCGACGACCGGCTTCAGCAGCTCGTACGCCTTCTCGGCACCCTCGACATTGCCCTGGAAATCGACCAGGTCGGTGTGGCTGTAGCGCTCTTCCTCACCGGTGACCTTGCCGGTGGCCACCTCGTCGAGCAGCTCCTTGGCGCCGTTGGCCATGCTGGTCGGGGTGATCTCCGCCTTCCCGACCCGCTTCTGCCAGTCCTTCAGATCGGTGAGGAGCTGATCGGCGAGCTTCTTGTCGTCCCCGGAGATCTTCTTCTCCTCCCACAGGGACTTCTCCAGCTTGTGCCAGCCGGTCCACTTCTGGCCCTTCTCCACACCGTCGGCGCGCACATCGACCTTGGGGTCGATGTCACCGAACGACTCGGCGACCGGCTCGGTGCGCTCCCAGCCCACCCGCGAAAGGGCGTAGGCCTTCTTGGCGGCCTCGGCGTCGCCGCTCTTGACCGCGTCGGCGAACTTCTGTGCCGCCGGGAGCGTCCGGTCGGCCTGCTCCTGGACGTAGGTGCGGTACGCGGCGACCGCGGCATCCAGCTTGGGGTCGCGCTTGGTGCTTGCGCCCTTGCCACTGGCGGTCACCTTCTGGCGGATGCCGTGGCCCTTCATGCCGGGCTTGCAGGCGACCTCGTACGAACCGGCCTTGATCTCCGCGGTGATCTCCGCGTGGGTGCCGGGACCGATGTTCTCCCGCTCGGTCACGATCCGGTCGCCGGGCGCATAGACGTACACCTCGGTGACCTTGGAGCCCTTGTTCTGCACCGCGAACCGGACATGTCCGGCAGGGAACTCCTTGGCGGAGAGCTCACAGCTGGAGTCGGTCGCGGTCACCTCGATGGCGCCCTTGCCGCCGCCTCCCTTGCCGTCGTTCTTCGCGGCGCAGCCGGCGACGGCGGTGACGGCCGTGGCCGCCGCGAGGGCGACGACGACGGAGGAGCGATGGGCTCGCATACGGGGGCTCCAGGCGGCTCGGGTGGAACGGATAAGGACTACGCGAACGATAAACAGTCATGAAGATCGCCACTAAGGCGGCCCTAACTTATCTGAGGCTTACCTGTTTTCGCCCGCCCCGTCCAGTGATCCCGCTCTCATGAACAACGGCCGGATCACGGATTGACCCACGCCCGGTCACGGAACCGTCATGCGGCGGTCAAGGTAAGGGTCACGCCGTGCGACGGATGATGACCGGCGGAATTCCGGTCCACCGGCCTTGCGGTTCACTGTCTGGATGACCGAACTCGATGTGCTGCGGGTGTTCTGCGGGCCCGACGGCGCCGGCGGCAATCTGCTGGGCGTCGTCCGCGACGGGGCGGCCCTCCCCGGTGCCGCCGAGCGCGCCGCCCTCGCGGCCGAACTCGGCTTCAGCGAAACCGTGTTCCTCGACGACGCGAGCCGGGGCACCGTGGACATCCACACCCCGAGCGTCCGGCTCCCGTTCGCCGGGCATCCGTTGGTCGGTCTGGCCTGGCTGCTGCGGAGCCTGGGGCGGCCGCCGCGCACCCTGCGCCCGGCGGCCGGTGAGGTCGCGGTCCGCTTCGAGGGGGACGTGGTCTGGGTGCGCGGGCGCGCGGAGTGGGTGACCGCGCGCACGACCCGGCGGTACGCCTCGGTGGCCGAGGTCGACGCGCTGCCCGCACCGCCGCCGGGGGAAGGCTGGCTCTACGCCTGGGCCTGGCAGGACGAGGCCGCGGGCGTGGTCCGGGCGCGGGCCTTCCCGCGGCGCGGTGACGGCGTCGTCGAGGACGAGGCCACCGGCGCCGCCGCCCTGCTGCTGACGCACGAGCTGGGGCGCCCGCTCGACATCCGGCAGGGCGCCGGCTCCCGGATCCTCACCCGCCCGTATCCGGACGGCACCATCGCCATCGGTGGACGGGTGCGCCCCGATATGCGGTAGCGGTCGTGGAAGGGCCCGGAGGGCGGCCCCTACGCGCTCAACGGGAACTGCTCACCCAGCTCCCGGAAGACCGCGCTGTTCAGCCGGAACGCACGCTTGCACTCGTCGACCACCCGCTGCTTCTCCAGGTCGTCCACCGGAAGGGCGTCCAGCAGCGCCCGGTACTCGCGCTTGAAGGCGGCCGGGTTGGCGATGTCCTCGAAGACGTAGAACCGCACCCCGTCGCCCTTGCGGGCGAAGCCCCAGGTCTTCTCGGCGGTCCCGCGGATGATCTGGCCGCCCGAGAGGTCGCCGAGGTAGCGGGTGTAGTGGTGGGCGACGAAGCCGGCCGGCCAGTCGCGGGCGCAGGCGGCCACCCGGTCGGCATAGGCGGCGGTGGCCGCGAGCGGTTCCAGGCCGGTGCGCCAGGAACGGCCGCCGAGGTGGGCGAGGTCGCGCTCCAGTGCGGCGGTGCGGGCCAGCTCGGGGCGGATGAAGGGGCCCGCGACGGGGTCGGCGGCCAGCGGCCGCGGCCCGGAGGTGTCCTCCAGCGCGCGGTAGACGAACCACAGCTGCTCGGTGTAGCGCCGGTAGGCGGCGACGCCGAGCCTGCCGCCGAGGAGGTCGCTCATGAAGGAGGAGTTCTCGGCCTCGGTGTGCTGCTCGTGGGACGCAGTGCGGATGACCGCCGAGAACGGGGTGAAGGCGGCGGACGGCGCGGACGGCGCGGACGGCGCGGAGGGCGCGGAGGGCGCCGAGGGCGTGGACGGGGTCGGGCTGGACGCTTCCAAGACGGACCTCCGGGGGGCCGAGGGGAGCGGACGGGAACAGGCCGGCTCCACCGAGCCGCCGACCCGGGCTCACCTAACTACTTAGGCTTACCTAAGTCAACCCGTTCCCGACGTCCTGTCGGTAACGAGCCTACGCCTGTTCCCGACGCCCTGTCGGTAAAGTCCCCCGGCTCCCGTCAGGGCAGCGTGAGGATCTCGGCCCCGGTGTCCGTGACGACCAGCGTGTGCTCGAACTGCGCGGTCCGCTTGCGGTCCTTCGTCACCACCGTCCAGCCGTCGTCCCACGTGTCGTAGTCGTGGGACCCCAGCGTCAGCATCGGCTCGATCGTGAAGGTCATACCGGGCGTGATGTCGGTGGTGTGGTGCGGGCTGTCGTAGTGCGGAACGATCAGGCCGGAGTGGAAGGAGGAGTTGATGCCGTGACCGGTGAAGTCACGGACCACGCCGTAGCCGAAGCGCTTGGCGTACGACTCGATGACCCGGCCGATGATGTTGATCTGACGGCCCGGCTTGACGGCCTTGATCGCGCGGTTCAGGGCCTCGCGGGTGCGCTCCACCAGGAGCGTGGACTCCTCGTCCACCTCGCCGCACAGGTAGGTGGCGTTGTTGTCGCCGTGCACACCGTTGATGTACGCGGTGACGTCGAGGTTCACGATGTCGCCGTCCTTGAGGACGGTCGAGTCCGGAATGCCGTGGCAGATGACCTCGTTGAGCGAGGAGCACAGGGACTTGGGGAAGCCGCGGTAGCCGAGCGTGGACGGGTAGGCGCCGTGGTCGCACATGAACTCATGGGCGACCCGGTCCAGTTCGTCGGTCGTCACACCGGGTGCGATCAGCTTGGCGGCCTCCGCCATCGCCTGCGCGGCGATCCGGCCGGCGATCCGCATCCGCTCGATCGTTTCGGCGTCCTGCACCTCGGGCCCCGTATACGGGGTGGGCGCGTCCTTGCCGACATATTCGGGGCGCGGGATCGAGGCGGGGACGGGGCGGGTGGGGGAGATCTTCCCCGGGACAAGAAGAGACTGGCCAGACATGCCAGCGAGTGTATCCGCGGGCCGTCGGGCAGGATGGTGGCACAGAGCATCCACAGGAGGCGGCAATGGCGCTGTTCAAGAGGCGTACGGTCGGCAGGCCCGGCGAGTGGTTCTACTGCCTCGAACACCGGACGGTCGAGGAGGGGCCCCAGTGCCGCGCCGCCGACCGCCTCGGCCCGTACGGCACCCGCGAGGAGGCCGAGCACGCCATGGAGACCGCCCACGAGCGGAATGTGGAGTGGGAGACCGACCCGAAATGGCACGACGGCCCGGGCCGGGAGAAGAGCGGCGGGGAGGACTAGACCGGTCGGCCCGCCCGGCGTCCCGACCGCGAGCGGGGGAGCCGGTCGGCGCTTTCCGGCCTCGTGGGCTACCAGCGAGGCGGCGGCGGGGCGGTCAGTCCGTCCGCGAGGCGGGCCAGGCGGTCGCGGAAGCGGCGGTGTCTGCGGGGCGCGGGCAGGCTGTTCTCGCCGGCGGCCGCGCTCACCAGATGCTGGACCGTGTCGAGGTCGAGGTCGGCCGGTGCCCCGTCCTTGCCGTCGGGTGGGGGCAGGGGCGGGGGTGCGGCGAGCGCGTCATGTGCCAGGGCGTGCAGATCGCGGTCGCCGCCGTCCAGGGCGAGCACCGTCGCGCCGTTGCGGCGGGCGTCGTGCACCCGCTCCAGCAGCCCGGCGCCCGGCTGCTCCGGCGTCACGACCAGCAGCGTCTCGCCGCGTCCGGCCGCCGCCAACCGGCCGAGCCCCACCGCAAGATGGGCCGGTGCCCCGCCGGGGACGCGGTGGCGCACCAGCGTCGGTGACAGCTCGGGCAGGCCCGACCAGGCGGCCTCGTCGTCGAGGTGGGCGGCCAGGTGCCAGGGCTCGTACGAGGCGCTGCCGACCAGCAGCAGCCCCCCGCCGTGCGGGGTGACGGCGCCGCGCAGGGTCCCCGCGAAGCGGCGGGTGGCCTGGACCCACTCGGTCCCGGCGAGAACTTCGCGCAGCAGGGCGACCCGTACGGCATCCATGGCCCGGCATCCTGCCGCAGCACGGCGCTGTCCGGTTGCGGTTTCCACGGGTGTCACCCGTACGGGATGTGTGGGGTGTGTCTGTAGCGGGATGGTGGGGGATGTGGGGCGGCGGAGAAGGGGGCAGGGGGGAGGTAGGGGCGAGGCGGGAGGGCTGCCCCGGCCCGTCGCTGCGTGCTGCGGTCTTATCGGACGGGCTGCAGGCCGGCGGCGGTGAGCCGACGTCCTACCTCCGCCACGGCCGCTTCGCCGAGCGGGCGCTGCGGAAAGGCGGTGGCGCCCCCGTCGATCACGCCGAGGAGGTGGAGGGCCGCCTTGAACGCACCCAGCGCGGAGGAGCTGCGGCCCATCTCGGGCTCGGGGCCGGCATCGACCATGGCGAACAGGGTGGTCAGCCGCTCCTGTTCGGCGGCCGCCCGCTCCCAGTCGCCGGCCCGGGCGGCGTCGTAGAGGCGGACATAGGCCGCCGGGTCGACATTGCCGATGCCGGGGACGACGCCGTCCGCCCCTGCCAACAGGGCCGCATCCACGGTCAGTTCGGAGCCGGTGAGGACCGAGAAGCCGGGGGCGGGGCCGGTGTTCCGGGCGGTGCGGCCGCCGAGTGCGACGAGCAGGCGGCGCAGCGACCCCTCGTCGCCGCTGCTGTCCTTGAGCCCGGCGAGCGTGCCGTCCTCGGCCAGCTCCCGCACCAGCGACGGGGTCAGCTTGCTGTGCACGGCGACGGGGATGTCGTAGGCGAACAGCGGGAGGTCCACGGCCGTGCGGAGGTGGCGGAAGTGCGCGGCGATCTCCCGTGGGTGGGTGCGGGTGTAGAAGGGGGCGGTGGCGACCAGGGCGTCGGCGCCGAGGGCGGCGGCGGTCCGGGCGTGGTCGAGGACCCGCGGGGTGGTGGTGTCGATCACCCCGGCGAGCACCGGGACCCTGCCGTCCGCGGCCTTGAGGACGGTCTCCAGCGCGGTGCCGCGCTGGGCGTCGGTGAGGTAGGCGACCTCGCTGGTGGAGCCGAGGGCGAACAGCCCGTGGACGCCGCCGTCGAGGAGGTGGTGCACCAGGCGGGTCAGCGAGGCGGTGTCGATCTCGCCGCGCGGGCCGAGCGGGGTGCAGACCGGCGGGATGACGCCGTGCAGGGGGGCGGGCAGTGCCATGGGGGCTCCGGGGTCTCCGAGTCCGACACAGGACATGGGATGTCCTATGTCGAGCACAATAGACCTGTTCACAGGCGGTCGGTCAAGGATCCGCGGCCCGGTGGGGGCGGGCGGCGGACGGGCCGGCGGTATGGCAGACGCGGGAGCGGGAGAGGGAGTTTCCATGGCGCGAGGGACGATGGCCGAGGATGTGCAGGCGCAGATCAAACAGTTGATCCTGCAGCGCGGGCTGACGCCGGGTGATCCGCTGCCCACCGAGGCCGACCTGGTCGGTCTGCTCGACGTCAGCCGCAACTCGGTGCGCGAGGCGCTCAAGGCGCTGCAGGCGATGCGCATCGTGGAGATCCGGCACGGCTTCGGCACCTACGTCGGCCCGCTCACCCTGGAGCCGTTCGTCGAGGGCGTCGCCTTCCGTGCCGCGGTCCGTCACCACCAGGGCGAGGCCAGCCTGTACGAGCTGATGGAGGTCCGCGAGGCGCTGGAGGCGGGCCTGATCGGCACCGTCGCCCGGAACCTGCCCGCCGAGGATCTCGCCGTCCTCAAGGGACTGGTGCAGCGGATGGCGGAGGAGGCGCGGGGCGGACAGGTGCAGAGCGCCACCGACCGGGCCTTCCATCTCGCCCTGTACCGCTCGATGGGCAACCACCTGCTGAGCGAGGTGCTGGACGCGTTCTGGGCGGCGCTGCGACGGGTGCGGGAGGACCTCTTCGACGACGGTCCCGACCCGGACGTGACGCATCGCCAGCACAAGGAGATCGTCGACGCGTTGGAGGCGGGTGACGGCGACCGGGCAGTGGAGGCGATACACCGGCACTTCGACGGCATCCGGCGCCGGCTGACGGAGCAGTGAGGGGCCCGGCCGGCCGGGCAGGGGGGAAGGGGCCGGCCTGGCCGTGCTGCGTCCGGCAACCGGTGAAGCGGGACAAGGGCGCGGCAGAGGTGCGGTAGGGGCGCGGCAGAGGTGCGGTAGGGGTACGGCGGAGGTGCGGTGAAGGTGCCGCTGCGGGTGTTGCCGTCCTCGTTCGCCGGGATGTCACCCCGCGTCGACGGGGTCTTTGCCGACACGGGAATGCCCCATGTGCGGTGTCTTGACGGCAAGTTGGGCACTCCCTATGGTCACCGCAGGACGAGGGACATCCTACGTCCTTGCCCGTTGGGGGTGACCCATGGCGTACGAGAGCTCCCGGCGGCCGGCTCCGGCCTCCCGCGCCTCGCCCGTGGGAGCGCCCGACCGCTCCACGGGGCGGGCGACTTCAGCGCGTACCGGACGATCCCCTTTCGCCGCATCCCCGTGGAGGAGCCGCTATGAGCAACCGCACCGTGCACCGCAGAACGGTCCTGGGCGGGGCGGCCGCCGTCGCCGCCGGCTGGGCACTCGCCGGCTGCGGCGACGGCGGGGACGGCGACGGCAACGCGCCCCGGGAGCGCAAGAAGGGGCAGCAGATCCAGCTGGCCTTCTGGTCCTGGGTGCCGGGCATCGACAAGCCCGTCGACCTCTGGAACCGCAAGAATCCCGAGGTGCAGGTCAAGGTGGAGAAGGTGTCGGCCGTCAACGGCCAGCAATACGCGAAGATGCACGCCGCCATCAAGGCCGGGAACCCGCCCGACCTGGGGCAGCTCGAATTCCCCGTCGTCCCCGGCTTTCTGCTCGACGACGGCCTGCTCGACCTCGCCCCGCTCGGCGCCGCCCGCCACAGGAACAAGTTCTCCGGCTGGCAGTGGCAGCAGTCCGTCTTCGGCAAGGGCATCTACGCCATCCCCCAGGCATCCGGACCGATGGGGCTGTTCCTCCGCCAGGACCTCTTCGACAAGTGGGGCGTGCAGACCCCGCGGACCTGGGACGAGTACGAGGCCGCCGCCAAGGCCGTCCGGAAGAAGGGCGCCTGGATCGAGACCTTCGCCCCCACCAACGGCAACCGCTTCGCCGGCCTCGCCTGGCAGGCGGGCGCCAAGTGGTACCGGACGCACGGCGACACCTGGATCGTGCAGATCGACGACGCACCCACCCGCAAGGTCGCCGACTACTGGGATTCCCTCGTCGGGCAGAAGCTCGTCAAGACCATCCCGGACCGGCAGAACGCCTGGTACAAGGATCTGCAGACCGGCGCCATCCCGGCCTGGGTGGGCGCCAGTTGGGGCGATGCCCTGCTGGCCGGCAACGCGCCGGGCACCAAGGGGGCGTGGCGGGCCGCACCGCTGCCGCAGTGGAAGGCCGGCGAACAGGCCTTCGCCAACTGGGGCGGCTCGACCACCGCCGTCTTCGCCAAGGCCCGCTACCCCAAGGACGCCCTGGACTTCGCCGTCTGGCTCAACACCGACCCCGAGTCGATCGCGCTGCTCATCGACGGCGGCTATGGCTTCCCCAGCGCCAAGAAGGGCTATGCCACCGCCGATCTCGATGTCGACAAGGACTTCTTCGGCGGTCAGGCGTACAGCAAGGTCTTCGCGGCTGCCGGGGCGCATGTGGACACCAGCTGGCGGTGGGGGCCCGGGGTGGACACCCTCTACCAGCGGCTCGGCGACGCCTTCACCGATGCGCTCGCGGACGGCAGCTCCTTCCGCTCGGTCCTGACGAAAGTGCAGGCCCAGACCGTCGCCGACCTCAAGGGCAAGGGCCTGAAGGTGGAGAGCGGCGGGTGAGCCGGGTCACGCTGGGCCGGCCGGACCCGGTCACCCGCGGCGCGGCCCGCAAGGACACCGGGCGCCGCCCGCGCCGCGCCACCCGCACCGAGGCCCGCAACGCCCGCGCCGCCGCCGTTTTCGTCCTGCCGTTCCTCGCCCTCTTCGGTCTCTGCTTCCTCGCCCCGATCGGCTACGCCCTCTACGAGAGCCTGCAGAAAACCCAACGCACCGGCCCGCTCGGCCTCGGCGGCCGGGAGCACGAGTCCTTCGCCGGCCTCGCCAACTACGCCCATGCCCTCTCCGACGACCGGTTCCTGGCCGGCTTCGGCCGGGTGCTGCTCTTCGGCGCCGTCCAGATCCCGCTGATGATCGTGCTGGCCACCGCCCTTGCGCTGCTGCTGGAGAGCGCGAGCGCCCGCGGGGTCGCCTTCTTCCGCAGCGCCTTCTTCCTGCCGTACGGCGTGCCGGGAGTGATCGCCTCGATCCTGTGGGGATTCCTCTACGTGCCGGGCATCAGCCCGCTGGTGAAGATCGCCGAATCCGTGGGCTGGAGGGTCGACTTCCTCTCCCGCGGCACCGTCCTGTGGTCCCTCGCCAATATCGTCACCTGGCAGTTCACCGGCTACAACATGCTGGTGCTGATCGCCCAGCTCAAGGCCGTACCGGGGGAGCTGTACGAGGCGGCACGGATCGACGGGGCGAGCGCCTGGCAGGTCGCCCGGCACCTCAAGATCCCGCTGATCCGGCCTGCGCTCGTGCTCACCGGTGTCTTCAGCATCATCGGCACCCTCCAGCTGTTCGCCGAACCCATGGTGCTGCGCCCGCTGGCCTCCTCCATCGACTCCGGCTTCACCCCCAACCTGCACGCCTACAGCGAGGCGTTCGTCGGCAACAACCAGCAGGTGGCGGCGGCCGAGGCGGTATTGCTCGCGCTGGTGGCGTGCGCAGTGTCCTTCGGCTTTCTGCGGCTGGCCGGCGGGCGCGCCGGGGAGCGCGGATGACCCGGCCACCGGTCCGCCACCGGATCATCACCGCCTCGCTGCTGACCGTCGCCGCGCTCTACTTCCTGGTGCCCGTCTACTGGCTGGTGGTCTCCGCCACCAAGAACAGCGCCGACCTCTTCGGCACCTTCGGCTTCTGGTTCTCCGACCATCCGCACCTCCTCGACCACCTTGCCGACGTCCTCACCTACGACCACGGCAGCTACGCCCGCTGGTTCGCCAACTCCCTCTTCTACGCCGGGGCCGGCGCGGTCTGCGCCACCCTGCTGTCCGCCGCGGCCGGCTATGCGCTGGCCAAATTCCCGTTCCGCGGCCGGGAGGCGATCTTCAACGTGGTGCTCGCCGGGGTGCTGATCCCCGGCACCGCGCTGGCCCTGCCGCTCTACTTCCTCTTCAGCGCGATGGGGCTGTCCAACACCTACTGGGCGGTGCTGATCCCCAGCACGGTCAGCCCGTTCGGCGTGTATCTGTGCCGGATCTACGCGACCGCCGCGGTCCCCGACTCGCTCCTGGAAGCGGCCCGGATCGACGGCGCGGGCGAGGCCAGGATCTTCGGCGGGCTCGGGCTGCGGCTGATGACCCCGGCGCTGGTGACCGTCTTCCTGTTCCAGTTCGTGCACATCTGGAACAACTACTTCCTGCCGCTGGTGATGCTCTCGGACTCCGACCTCTACCCGGTCCAGCTGGGCCTGACCTCCTGGACCGGCTACGCCGACCGCCAACCGGTGCTCTACCAGTACACGGTGGGCGGAGCCTTGCTGTCCGTGGTGCCGCTGATGGTCCTGATGACGGTGCTCCAGCGGTACTGGCGCACGGGCCTGACCGAGGGCAGCGTGAAGGCGTGACGGTCCGCGGTGACGTCGCGACGGGTTCGCCGTGACGGCCTGACCCGCTCGCGGTGACGGTCTCCACCGGCTTGCCCTGACGGTCTGACCGGTTCCGTGCCGACGGCCTGACCGGTTCGCGGTCAGCGCGTGACAGGATCGCTGTCATGACTACTCCTGACGATGCCCGGTCCCCGAACGCCGCGACCCGCGCGAAGGCCGCCCTCAAGCGTGACCCCTGGGACCTCCCCGACGTCTCCGGCCTGGTGGTCGGCGTCCTCGGCGGCACCGGCGACCAGGGCCGCGGCCTGGCCTACCGGCTCGCCCGGGCCGGCCAGAAGGTGATCATCGGCTCCCGGGCCGCCGAGCGCGCACAGACCGCCGCCGACGAACTCGGCCTGGGCATCGAGGGCGCGGAGAACGCCGTATGCGCCCGGCGCAGCGATGTGGTGATCGTCGCCGTGCCGTGGGAGGGCCACGCAAAGACCCTGGAGGCGCTCCGCGAGGAGCTGGCCGGCAAGCTCGTCATCGACTGCGTCAACCCGCTCGGCTTCGACAAGAAGGGCGCCTTTGCGCTCAAGCCGGAGGAGGGCAGCGCCGCCGAGCAGGCCGCGGCCCTGCTGCCCGAGTCCCGGGTCACGGCCGCCTTCCACCACCTGTCCGCGGTGCTGCTGCAGGACCCGGAGACCGAGCGGATCGACACCGATGTGATGGTCCTGGGCGAATCCCGCGCCGACACCGACCTGGTGCAGGCGCTGGCCGCCCGTATCCCCGGTATGCGGGGCGTCTTCGCCGGTCGGCTGCGCAACGCCCACCAGGTCGAGTCGCTGGTCGCCAATCTGATCTCGGTCAACCGGCGCTACAGGGCACACGCGGGGCTGCGCCTCACCGACGTCTGAGCCGTCCGCCCGCAGCGGCAGCCGGCAGCGGCACCGGTCAGCGGCCGCCGCCGGACCGCCGACCGGTGCACACGGGGCATGGGGGACACTGGGGAGGACCGCACCACTGTCGACAGGAGCCGCCCCCATGCCCCTCTTGCCCCCGCCCGGCCCGGCCCGCCGGCTCGCCCTCATGGCCCTCGCCGTGTGCGTCCTCGCCGTCGCCGCGGCCGTGGTCGCGTTCGCCCAGGGCAGCTTCTTCGGCATCGTCTGGATCCTGCTGGCGGGCATCTCCAGCAACATGGCGTGGTTCTACGTACGCAGGGCGAAGCTCCAGCGGGCGCAGCAGGCCGGCTGAGCCCGGCCCCTCAAGCCGGCCTGCGGAGCCCGGCCCCTCAAGCCGCCCGGCCGGGCCCGGCGCTCAGAAGAGGCCGCCGCTCTGCGGCAGCTGCGGCTCGCCCTGCCAGAAGCGGAAGAACTCCTGGCCGAGGTAGGTGTCGAGCGAGGAGACGCCGAGGCCGTGCAGGATCGTGTTCACCAGCCCGAAGAAGGCCTGGTTGATCTCCGGGACCCACAGCAGCCCGAAGACCGCCAGCAGTCCGAACGGCGCGAACGGTTCCACCTGCCGCCGCAGCTTGTGTGACAGCCACGGCTCGATCACCCCGTAGCCGTCCAGGCCCGGAACCGGCACGAAATTCAGGATCGCGGCGGTCACCTGCAGCAGCGCCAGGAACGCCAGCGCGAAACGGAACGGGGCGGGCACACCGGCCAGCCCGTGCAGCCAGAACGGCGCCGTGCACACCGCCGCGAACACGATGTTGGTCAGCGGCCCGGCCGCCGAGATCAGACTGTGCCGCCAGCGCCCCTGGATCCGGCCGCGCTCGATGAACACCGCGCCGCCCGGCAGTCCGATCCCGCCCATGATCACGAAGACCACCGGCAGCACGATGCTGAGCAGCGCATGGGTGTACTTCAGCGGGTTCAGCGTCAGATAGCCCTTGGCCTCCACCGAGATATCGCCGCTGTGCAGCGCGGTCCGGGCGTGGGCGTACTCGTGCATGCACAGCGACACCACCCAGCCGGACACCACGAACAAGAACACCGCGAACCCGGTGTTCGCCGCGAGCGTTTGGCTCCACACCGCCCAGCCGGATACCGCCATGACGGCGACGAGCGCGAGGAAGACCGGGCTGATGCGGCGGTCGGCGCGTCGGATTGCTGTGGTCATGGTGCGGGGCTCCCGGATGTCTGGTGAGGGGCAGCCATGACCGTAACCGTGTCACGGCGGCCGGCGCACGGTGGTGTGCCGGCGGACCCGTTCACGGACCCCTGCCCAGGACCCGTGACACCGAAAACGACGCTCGGTGCCCGGAGCGCTCCGGCCTTCGACGACAATGGGCCGGTGCGCTACGGAATTCTCGGCACCACCCAGGCCGACCGGGCCGACGGCACCCCCGTCGCGATCGGCGGACCACGCCTGCGCGCGCTGCTCGCCGCCCTCGCGCTGCGCCCCGGCCGGGCCCTGTCCCCGGACGTGCTGATCTCCGACATCTGGGGCCTGGACCCGCCCGCCGACGCGGCCGGGGCACTGCAGGCGCTGGTCGGCCGGCTGCGCCGTGCCCTGGGGCATGCCGCGGTCGCCTCGGCCGACGGCGGCTACCGGCTGTGCGCCGAGCCCGACGCCGTCGATCTGCACCGTTTCGAGCGGCTCACGGCGGAGGGCGGTCGGGCGCTGACCGCCGCGGACCCGGCCGGCGCCGCCGCCCTGCTCGACGACGCCCTGGCGCTCTGGCGCGGCCCGGCCCTCGCCGATCTGCCGGACGCGGGTGTCGAGGCCTCCCGCGCCGAACGCCGCCGGCTGGACGCCCAGCGCACCCGCCTCGCCGCCGACCTCGCCCTCGGCCGGGCCGACCGGGCGCTGCCGACCGTCCTCGCGCTGTGCCAGGACCACCCGCTGGACGAGCCCCTCCAGGCCCTGCGGCTGCGCGCGCTGCGCGCCGCGGGCCGCACGGCGGAGGCACTGGCGGCCTACGAGGAGATACGCACCGGCCTCGCCGACCGCCTCGGCGCGGATCCGGGCCCGGAGCTGCGCGCCCTGCACGCGGAACTGCTCCGCCCGCCGGCGGAGACGGATGTGCCGCCTGTGCAGCCCCACGCCCCTGGTGTCACCCAGGCCTCCGGTGTCACCCAGACCCCTGGTGCCCCTCACGCCCCCGATGCCACCCACACCCCCGGCACCGCGCACCCGCCGGGCGCCGTAGCCCCCGCAGTCCTCCCCGCCCCTGGAGCCGTCCCCGCTCCTGGAGCCGTCCCCGCCCCGTACCTCACCCCGCCCCGCCCCCGCCCCGGTAACCTCCGTGCCCGGCTCACCTCCTTCGTCGGGCGGGACGCCGATCTGGCGGCGATCCGCGCCGATCTGGCCGAGCACCGCCTGGTGACGCTGCTGGGCCCCGGCGGCGCCGGCAAGACCCGGCTGTCGCAGGAGGGCGCCGAGACCGCCGCGGCCGCCCTGCCGGACGCCTGGCCGCACGGCGTATGGCTCGCCGAGCTGGCACCGGTGGACGATCCGCAGACCGTGCCCGAGGCGGTACTGACCGCGCTCGGTGCCCGCGAGACCGTCGTCCGCGGCACCACCGCGGAAGGCCTGCGGGCTGCCGCCGACCCGACCGCCCTGGACCCGCTCGGCCGGCTCGCCGAGCACTGCGCGGGACGCCGGATGCTGCTCGTCCTCGACAACTGCGAGCATGTGATCGGCGCCGCGGCCGAGCTCGCCGAGCGGCTGTTGGCCGACTGCCCCGGTGTGACGGTGCTGGCCACCAGCCGGGAGCCGCTGGCCGTACCGGGCGAGGTGCTGCGGCCGGTCGAGCCGCTGCCCGCCCCCGTCGCGCTGCGGCTGCTGGCCGACCGCGGGGCCGCCGCCCTGCCCGGCTTCCGTATCGAGGCCGACGAGGAAACCACGGCGGCCTGCACCGAGATCTGCCGCCGGCTGGACGGACTGCCGCTCGCCATCGAACTCGCCGCGGCCCGGCTGCGGTTGCTGACGCCCCGCCAGCTCGCCGACCGGCTCGACGACCGTTTCCGGCTGCTGACCAGCGGCAGCCGGACCGTGCTGCCCCGCCAGCAGACGCTGCGCGCCGTCGTGGACTGGTCCTGGGACCTGACCGACGAGCCCGAACGGGCCGTGCTGCGCCGGCTGTCCGTCTTCGCCGGCGGCTGCGATCTGGCCGCTGCCGAAGAGGTGTGCGCGGGCGACGGCGTCGACCGGCGCGAGGTGGCCGGGCTGCTCGGCTCGCTGATCGACAAATCGCTGGTGGTCGCGGCCCCGGCCGGCCAGGCGCTCGGCGGCAACCGCTCCGGTGGGGGGCAGATGCGCTACCGGCTGCTGGAGACGGTGGGGGAGTACGCGGGCGAGCGGCTGGACGAGGCCGGGGAACGGGCCGGTGCCGAGCGCCGCCACCTCGTCGCCTACCGCGAACTGGCCCGTACCACCGACCCGTTGCTGCGCGGCCCCGGCCAGCGCGCGGGCATGGAGCGGCTGGAGCTGGAGCACGACAACCTGCGCACCGCGCTGCGCCGTGCCCTCGCCGCACGTGACGAGCACGAGGCGTTGTGCCTGGTGCTGTCCCTGCAGTGGTTCTGGTCGCTGCGCGACCACCGCAGCGACGCCCGCCACTGGGCCACGGCGGCCGCCGCGCTCGGCCCCAACCCCTTCGCCCCGCCCGCCGAACCGGCCCCCGACCTGTACGAGAGACCCATCGACAGCCCCCCGCCGATGGCTCCCGAGCAACTGCAGGAGGCCCGCCGCGAGGTCCGGCTGGTCGCGCTCTCCAGCAGGGACAGCGATATCGAGGCGCTGCACGATCCGGCGATGCAGGAAGAGCTGGCCGGGATGCTCACCGTCTACCGCACCGGTATGCCGCAGACCTGCAAGGTGCCCGGCGCACTGTGGTACTACGCGGTGCTGATCACCGGACGGTTCGACGAGCTGGCCGAGCTGGTCGAAGGCGCGGTGCAGGCCTGCCGCGACTTCACCTACGAATGGGAGCTGGCCTACATCCTGCAGTTTCGCTCGAAGATCCTCAACGACCGCCCCGGCGGGCTGGCGCAGGCGGCCCGCGATGCCGACGAGGCGCTGCGCACCTTCCTGAGGATCGGCGACGCATGGGGCGTGGCCGAGGCGCTGGCGGGACGCGCCGAAACCCATGAGAAGCGGGGTGCGTACGCGCAGGCGGCCCGCGACTACCGGGCGGCGATGGTGCACGCCGAGAACCTGGGGGCGCACGGCCAGACCCTGCTGCTGCGCTGCCGGCTGGGTGCCGTACTGATCGAGGACGGCCAGACGGAGACCGGCGAGCGGATGCTGCGCGAGGTGCTGGCCGAGGCGGTGAAGGGCAACAGCGGCCGGGACACCGAGCCGTTCGCCCGGCTGACCCTCGCGATGTGGCTGACGACGAAGGGGGCTCTCCGGGAGGCGCGGACGCAACTGCATGTGGTGCGTGAGCTCTTCACCCCGCGCGCCCCGGACCTGTTCTCCGGGATGCTGGAGTCGTTGCTGATCTCGGTGGACCTGGACGAGGGCCACCGCGACGAGGGGCTGCTGGCGAGGTTCCGGACGGCCATGGACGCCATGCAGGACTCCCTGACGCAGATGGTCGCGCCGGACCTGCCCGTGGTGCAACTCCTCACCGGTGCACGGGTGCTGATGGCGCTGCGCGGTGCGTCCGCGGGGCGGGACGCGGCCCGCCTGGTGGGGGCGTACGACGCACTGCGGGCGACCAGCCACGTCCCGCCGCGGATCATCCGCGACGACCGGGCCCGTACCGAGGCGGCCGCGCGGGCGCTGTCGGGCGATACGGCCTATGCGCAGGCGTACGCCGAAGGCGGTGGCCTCTCCCTCGGAGAAGCCACCGCCCTCATCTGACGCGAGCCGGGCGAAGGGCCGTCCCACAGGGAAACCCCCTGCGGGACGCGCGTCAGGTCTTCTTGCGGAACTTCGCCACCGCGAGCGGCATGGTGACGGCCGTGATGGCGACCGCCCAGCCGAGGGTCATCAGCGTCGGATGGGCCACCGCCCCCTTGGCGTTGATCAGCGCACGGGCCGCATCCGCCAGGTTGGAGATCGGGTTGACCTTGGTGAAGCCCTCCAGCCAGCCGGGCATCGACGTCGTCGGCGCGAAGATCGACGAGCCGAACTGCAGCGGCATCATCACCAGCATGGCCATGCCCTGGACCGCCTGAGGGGTCTTCACGGCGAGCCCCAGCAGGATGAAGATCCACATCAGCGCCGCGCCGAAGGCGGTGCACAGCGCGATCGCGCCGAGGAACTGCCCGAAGCTGCCGCGGATTTCCATGCCGAGCAGGAAGCCCATGCCGAGCAGGATCGCGGTGGCGATCAGCATCCGGCCGATCTCGACGACGATCTTGGCGATGAGGACCGAGGACCGGGCGATGGGCATCGTCCGGAAGCGGTCCATCACGCCCTTGCGGAAGTCCTCGTTGACGCCGGTGCCCACCGCCATGGCGATGTTCATGCCCATCATCGCCATCATGCCGGGTACCAGGCGCTGGATGTATTCGTGCTGGTTGCCCTTGCCGGCGATCGCGCCGCCGAAGACATAGGTGAACAGCAGGATGAAGATGATCGGCATCAGCAGGACATCGAACATCGACTCCGGGTCCTGCTTGATCTGCAGGACGTTGCGACGCACCAGCGCCCCGATGTGCCGCAGATTGGCCCGGAGGCCGATCCGGCCCTCATCGGCGCCGGCCTTCACCCGTGGCGCCGTCATCGTCGCCGTACTCATACCGACACCCCCGCGTACTGCTCGTCCTCGGCGTCCTGGGACCCGGACCCGGGCCCGGAGGTCTTCTGACCGGTGATGGCCAGGAACACCTCGTCCAGGCTGGGCAGATGGGTGCTGATCCCGGCGAGCGCGATGCCCTCCCGGCCGAGCACGTTGACCACCGCGGTCAGCTGCTCATCGCTGATGATCGGTACGTTGACCACACCCCCGTCGTGGTCGGCGGTGGCACCCGCGATGCCGTCCAGACCGGCCCGGGCGATGGCCCCCGCCGTCCGGTCCAGCTCGCCGGGGTCCGACGGCCGGATCTGCAGCGTCCGCCCGCCGACCTTGGCCTTGAGCTCGTCCACCTGCCCCTCGGCGATCACCCGGCCGCGGTCGATGACCGTCAGCTCGTTGGCCAACTGCTCGGCCTCTTCCATGTATTGGGTGGTCAGCAGCACCGTGGCACCCTCGCGCACCATCCGCTGGACCTCCTGCCACACCTCGTTACGGGTGCGGGGGTCGAGGCCGGTGGTCGGCTCGTCCAGGTAGAGGACCGCCGGTTGGCCGATCATCGAGGCGGCGAGGTCGAGCCGGCGGCGCATACCGCCGGAGTACTTGGCCGCGGGCCGCTTGGCGGCCTCGGTCAGCGAGAACCGTTCCAGCATCTCGTCCGCGCGGCGGCGGGCGGCCTTGCGGGACAGATCGAGCAGCCGCCCGATCATGTAGAGGTTCTCCCAGCCGGAGAGCTTTTCGTCGACCGAGGCGTACTGCCCGGTCAGGCCGATGGTGCGGCGCAGCGCGCGGGGCTGGCGCACCACATCGAAGCCGGCCACGACGGCGCTGCCGGCGTCCGGCACCAGGAGGGTGGACAGGCACCGTACGAGGGTCGTCTTGCCGGCGCCATTGGGGCCCAGCACGCCGAGCACGGTGCCTTCCTTCACGTCCAGGTCCACCCCGTCGACGGCCTTGACCGTGCCGAAGTGCTTGACCAGACCGCGCACCTCCACGGCGTTGCCGCCCTTGGTGGTTATCGTCTGTCGCGTCATGCCCCCAAGGTGCCAGCCGCCACCGACAGCGCACCGACAGTCTGCCGACAAGGCTTTCGGCCCCCACGGTTTCGCTGCGCTTTGCCTCGGCCCGTTTTCGGCTTTCGCGCCTGCGCCTGGTGGCGGGCGGGTCCGCTGCGCGGGGCGGGTCCGCTGCGCTTTGCCTCTGGCCCACGTTTTTGGCTGGCCCGCCGTGGGGGCTGCTCGCCGTTGCGCCTGGCGGCGGGCGGGGTCCGCTG
>NZ_JBIBVF010000018.1:0-207922 GCF_043080045.1 Streptomyces sp. NPDC015125 | reverse complement strand
TCGGCCGCCGCCTGGGAGTCCGCCGCACCCGGCGAGAACCCGACCGCGAAGGAGGCCGAACGGTGCCTGTCCTGAAAACCGACACCCAGCGCACGTCCGACACCCAGCGCACGTCCATACCGCCCTTCGCGGGCGCGGGCAATCTGATCTACCGGTCCGCGCAGGTCCCCCGCTTCGTCGGCGGCCAGGGCTGCTTCCTCGAAGCGGCCGACGGGCGACGGTATCTGGACGCCGAGGCCGCCAACGGAACCCTTGCCTGGGGATACGACAGCGAGCTGCTGCGCGAGGCGCTGAACCGCTGTATGGAGCTGCCGGCTCTCCCCTCCTTCTGCGAGTCGGAGCTGCGCCTGGCCGTCCTGGAGCGCATCGAGCGGCTGTGCTCCGAGGCCGTGGGGACGCCCGGCCGGGTCGAGCTGGACCTGGGCGGCGCACAGGGCATGGAGACCGCGCTGCGCATCGCCTTCAGCAACAACGGACCCGGCACGGTCGTGGTCTTCGAGGGCGCCTTCCACGGCCGCTCCGGGGTGACCAGCATGCTCAGCAGCAGCCCGCGCTACCGCGAACTGCTGGCCGCCTGGGGCCTGGAGGTCGTCCGGCTGCCCAGCCCCGACTGTCTGCGCTGCCCGCATGCACAGCCCGCCGGCGGCTGCTCCGGCGGATGCACACAGGCCGTCGCCCGCTGGGGCTCGGAGCTCAGCGGGGTCGGCGGCCGCCACCACGGCCGCAAGGTCTCCGCCTTCATCTTCGAATCCGTGCAGAACGTGGGCGGCATGGTGACGCCCGACTCCGCGCTGCTGCGCGCGGCCGTCGAGCACGCCCGTGCCCAGGGCGCCGTGGTCATCGCTGACGAGATCTTCACGGGCATGCACCGGGTCGGCCCCCGCTGGGGATTCCAGCGCGCGGGCGTCCGGCCGGACGTCATCGTGACGAGCAAGGCACTCACCAACGGCGCGGCCGCGCTGAGCGCCGTCTGGGCACGCGAACCGCTGGCCGACCCCGAGCACTACCCGCCGGGCAGCCACTCCTCCACCTTCGTCGGGATCCCGCACGCGCTCGCCGTGGCGGAGACCGTACTGGACCGCTGGGAGGCGTGGAAGGACGTGGACAAGGACGTCCTCGCCCTGGAGGACGGTCTGCGCACCCGGCTGCGGCAGCTCGCGGACCGGCACCCCCGGCTCATCAGCCGGACCGATGCCATGGGAGCCACCGCGCGGATCGTGATGAGCGGCCACCACGCCGCCCGGATCAGGGAGCTGGGCACCCATGTCCACCCCGACTACGGCCTGCTCGTGGCCTCGACCGGCATGGCACCGGACGTCCTCAACATCCATCCGCCGCTGGTGACCGGCGAGGCCGAGCTCGACCTGCTCGCGGAGATCCTCGACCTGGCCTTCGGCGCGCTGGACCGGGAGACCGGGGACGGCCCGGGGAACGGCACGCCATGACCGACGACTTGGACCCCTTGATCTGTATGTGCGCCCATGTCAGGGAGAGCGAGATCCTCGCCGCGGCCGGCCGCGGCTGCCGCGACCTGGCGGCCGTACGCGAGGAGACCTCGGCCAACACCGGCTGCGGGGACTGCGCCGAGGACGTCGAGGAACTCCTGGCGTACGCCGCGCCCTGACCCGCATCCCGCACCGCTTCACGGGGGGAACCCCCGGTCCCGCCGGACCCGACCATCCGAAGGAAGAGCACCGATGACTGAACTCATGACGGGACTGCCGCCCGTGACCCCGGAGCAGGGGGTGTTCTCCCTGAGCGAGCTGTCCCGGGACGATGTGCACCAACTGGTGCGCCGGGGCGCCGACTTCTACCGGGACATCGACGCGCACCAAAGCCCGCTGAGCGGCCGGGTGGCCGGCATCCTCTTCACCAAGACCTCCACCCGCACCCGTACGGCGTTCACCACCGCCGCCATCCGTCTGGGCGCCTCCCCGGTCACCTTCGGCCCCAACGACCTGCAGACCAACACCGGCGAGTCGATCACCGACACCGGCCGCATCCTGGGCAGCATGCTGGACCTGCTGGTCGCCAGGACGGCCGGCCCGCTGGACGAGCTGCGCGAGATCTCCCGGCACGGCGGCATACCCGTGGTCAACGCGATGGCGGCGGAAGAGCACCCGACGCAGGGGATCTGCGACCTGGCGACGATCAGCATGTGCCGGGGCGGGGTGGACGGCGCGCGCATCGTCTACCTCGGCGAGGGCAACAACACCGCCACCGCCCTCGCGCAGGGCATCGCCCATTTCTCCGGCTGCCAGGTCACCTTCGCCACCCCCGAGGGGTACGGCCTGCCGGCCGCGGCCCTGGAGTCCGCCGCCAAGAGGGCGGCCCAGCTCGGCACCACGATCACCCAGGTGCACTCGACGGACGAACTCCCCGACGAGGCCGACTTCGTCTACACCACCCGCTGGCAGACCACGGGAACCGCCAAGCCGGACGCCGACTGGCGGGAGAAATTCCTGCCGTTCTACGTCGACGACGCCCTGATGGACCGCTGGCCGCAGGCCCGCTTCCTGCACGACCTGCCCGCCCACCGCGGCGAGGAGGTGGCCGGCAGCGTGCTCGACGGCGACCGGTCCGTGGCCTGGGGGCAGGCCCGGATGAAGCTCACCGGCGCCATGTCCACGCTGGAATGGCTGGCGGACCGGCTCTGACCGGAACCTGCCACCCGGCGTGACGCCTGCCCCGGCGTGACGCCTGCCACCCGGCGCCGGCCGCCCGAGAACCACCGCACGTGAGCACGGAGAACAGGAAGAACGTCCCAGATGACCAACTTCATCGGATACATCGCCGTCGCCGGGCTGATCGTCGTGTCCCCCGGCGCGGACACTCTGGTGGTCATCAGAAACGCCCTGCACGGCGGCGCCAGGGCCGCCGTGCAGACCGCCGCGGGGGTGTGCACCGGGCTGGCCGCCTGGGCGGTGGCATCGGTGGCCGGGCTCTCGGCCGTGCTGGCCGCCTCGCCCGCGCTCTTCACCGCAATCAAGATCGCCGGAGCCGCCTACCTGGTCTTCCTGGGCATCCGTGCCATCGCCGCAGCCCGCAGACCGCTCGGCGACCTGGACACCGCCACCCAGCTGAACTGGCGTCAAGGGGCGGTCACCAGCCTGGGCAACCCCAAGGTCGGCATCTTCTACACCTCGTTCCTGCCGCAGTTCATCCCGGCCGGAAACGGTTCCCTGCCCGTCTCCCTCACGCTGGCCGGTATCCACATCGCCCTCAGCTTCCTGTGCCTGTGCGGCTATGCCCTGCTGGTGCTGCGGCTCGGGAACATCTTCAAGCGGGACGGCTGGCGCCGCACGCTGGAGACCGTGGGCGGCGGGGCCCTGTGTGCCATCGGCACCTGGCTGGTGGTCTCGGCCGTGGCCTAGTACTGCAGCAGCCCCGGGCCGGCTGCCCCTGCACGGCGCGCCACCCACCCCTGACAGGAACGAGAGGAACGTCCATGAAGTCCCCGCTGAACCAGTGGTACGAGAAGGCAGGGGTCCGAAGAGACCCACGGCGCGTCATAGGCGAGGACCTGGAGTCGGGGAAGACGCTCTTCCCGGAGGCGATGATCCCGTACGTGGACCATCCGCTGGTGCGGGCACTGGGGCCCGACGAGCGTTTCCGCATCGTCGCCCGGCACCTGTACCAGTACCTCCACTTCACCATGCACTTCGAGACGAGCGTGGTGAACCGCGCCACCGAGCGCATCGCCAACGGCACCTCGGGCCTGGGGGTGACGACCGGGATGCGGCTGGACGCGTACAAGATCTACTGCGACGAGGCGTACCACGCCCTGTACAGCCTCGACATCATTGAACAGGTGCGCGGCGCCACCGACATCGACGTGCCCGCCTATGACTTCACGCCCTTCCTGGGCCAGCTGGACGGCATCGGCGAACAGGTCATGCCGGGCGAGCCGCTGCTGACCCAGCTGCTGCAGGTCGTCGTCTTCGAAACGCTGGTCACCTCCATCCTCAAGGACGTCCCCAAGGATCCCCGGGTCGTGACCACCGTGCGGGACGTGGTGCGCGATCACGCCGAGGACGAGGGCAGGCACCACGCCTACTTCTCCGGGTTCTTCAAGGAGCTGTGGACCGACCTGGACCCGGGGCTGCGCGAGCGCTCCGCCCGCTGTCTGCCGGAACTGGTCCTGCGCAGTCTGGCTCCGGACCTGGCGCCGGTGCGCAACTCGCTGCGCCTCGCGGGCCTGGACAAGGAGGGTGTGGAGCAGGTCGTCGCCGATGCGTACGCGCCCGGGCAGGTCCGCGAGCAGATCCGCAACTCGGCCCGGCACCCCGTCCGGCTCTTCGAGTCGGTGGGCGTACTGGAGATGCCCGGAGCCGGGGACGCCTTCGCGGCAGCGGGCCTGGTCTGACCCGGATCGGACCCTGTCCCGAACCGGGTCGGGGAGGCCCGGAACGAGGTTCGGAAGTGTGTGGCACCACCAAATCCATATCGCACAACGGGAATTGCCGTGTCCGCGCCGCCGCCCCACCCGGCCCGGGTGTCCGCCGCCGAGACACCGGTGAACCGATTGCCCCTGAGCGCGTTCGGCGCGCGGTGTGCGAGCAGCCCACTCTGTGGAGCAGGAGTAATCCGTGATACTCGATCACGCTTATGAAGTCATCACCGATGACATCTTTCTACGCCTCGGTGATCTGGTGCCGGGCAGCGAAGTCTTCCTGAAACTGGAAGGGTTAAACCCTGCCGGGTCCATCAAACTGAAAGCGGCCGTCGGCATGGTCGAGGACGCCGAGCGGGCGGGCGGGGTGCCGCCGGGCGGCCGGATCATCGAGTCCTCGTCCGGGAGCCTCGGGATCGCGCTGGCGCTGGTGGCCACTGCCAAGGGGTATTCCTTCACCTGTGTCACCGATCCGAATACCTCCCCCCACAGCGTCGCTCTGATGCGCGCCCTGGGCGCGGATGTGGTCCAGGTGAGCCGCCGCGATGCCAACGGTGGCTTCCTCGGGACGAGGATCGCCTACATCCGTGAACGGCTGACCGCGGAGCCGGACATGGTCTGGCTGAACCAGTACGCCAATCCGGCCAATCCCCGGGCCCACGAGACACACACCGCCACCGCGATCCTCAGCGAAATCGCCTGCGTGGACTATCTCTTCGTCGGTGCCGGCACCTCCGGGACGCTGATGGGCTGCCTGGCGCACTTCCGCAAGCATTCGCCGGCCACGCAGATCATCGCCGTCGATTCCGAGGGGTCCGTGACCTTCGGCTATCCGGCGGGGCCCCGCCACATTCCCGGGCTGGGAACCAGCAGAAGGCCGGAGATCTGCCACCCCGACGCCCCCGACAAGATCATTCTGGTGCCCGAGGCCGAGGCCGTACGCGCCTGCCGTTCCTTCGCCCGGCGGGGGATCTTCGTCGGCGGCTCCACCGGCTCGGTGCTGGCCGCGGTGGCGCGCATGGCCCCGGAAGTACCCGAGAACTCCCGGGTGGTGGCGATCTCGCCGGACCTCGGGGACCGCTATGCACAGACCGTTTACAACGATGACTGGGTGGCCCGTAAGTTCGGGCCCGAAGCACTATCGGTCGGCGAACTCGTCGGCCAGGCAGGGAGATGAACCGAGTGTTCTCGTTCCACGTGGTGGCCGGTGCGGAGGCGCGCCGTATCATTGCCCGCTCCCGGACGGACATCATCCGGCAGGTGCGGCAGACCTACCTGATGCACCATGAAGGCCAGACGGTCAATCCGAACAGCTACTTCCTGCGGTTCCCGGAGAAGCCGGGCTCCCGGATCATCGCCCTCCCCGCGTACGTGGGCGGCGACCAGGGCGTGGCAGGCATCAAATGGATCTCCAGCTTCCCGGAGAACGTCTCCCGCAATGTGCCGCGGGCGTCCGCCGCACTGCTGCTGAACGACTACGAGACCGGTTATCCGTTCGCCTGTCTGGAGGCGTCGCAGATCAGCGCCGCGCGGACGGCGGCCTCGGCCGTGCTCGGCGCCGAGGCGCTGCAGGGCGGCACCGAGGCCGGGAAGATCGCCGTGGTGGGTGCCGGCATCATCGCCCGCAACATCGTCGAGTTCTTCCACGCCGCCGGCTGGAAGACCGGCCGGTTCGCCCTCCACGACGCGGTTCCGGAGTACGCCGCCAAGCTCGCCGGCTTCATCGGGGAACTCGGTGGGACGGCGTCCGTGGAAACGGAGCTGTCCGCGGCCGTCGAGGGCGCGGACATCGTGGTCTTCGCGACCACCGCCGGGGAGCCCTATGTCGTCGAGGAGTCGGCCTTCGCGCCGGGCCAGAACGTGCTCAACATCTCGCTGCGCGATATCGGTCCGGACATCATCGCGGGCTCCCACAACATCCTGGACGACATCGACCACTGCCTCACCGCGAATACCTCTCCGCACCTGGCACAGCAGAAGTTCGGGCATCACGACTTCATCGACGGCACCCTCGCCGGTGTGCTGACCGGTGAGGTGCACCTCGGCCACGACAAGCCCAGGATCTTCTCGCCCTTCGGCCTCGGAGTTCTCGATCTCGCGGTCGGCATGCATGTGTACACCTCCGCGAAGGGAACCTCTTCAGCAGTGGAGATCCCCGACTTCTTCGGCGAGACCGAACGCTGGTCCCGCTAGTCCGTCGGCAGCCCGTCGGTGGTCCGGCGGTAGTCCGTCGTGGTCCGTCAGCAGCCCGTCAGCAGTCCGTCCCGTTCAGCAGATCACGGACGTTCCCCCTCAGGAGGCAGAAGGAATGAGAGCGAACGAGGCCGGCGAAGCGCGCCGCAAGGCCCCCGCCGCGGAAGCGGGCATCCGATGACGGCGCAGGACGAGGACGCCGGGACGGACGCGGCAGCGCGGTCCGCGTCCACCGGCGCGGCCGCCTCCCGCGGCAGGGGCCTGTCCGTCTTCTGGCGCTACTGGACCGCGTCCACGGTCAGCCAGGCCGGTGACGCGATCACCACGGTCGCCCTGCCGCTGCTGGCGGTTGGTGCGCTGCAGGCCTCGGCGTTCGAGGTGAGCCTGCTGCCGGCCGCCCAGTACGCCGCCTGGATCGCGATCGGCCTGCCGGCCGGCGTCATCGTGCAGCGCCTCCCGCTGCGCGGCACCCAGGTGGCGATGGACCTCATCAGGGCGGCCGCCATCGTCTCGGTGCCGGTGGCCTACGCGCTGGGCGTCCTGCACCTGGCACAGCTCGTCGTCGTCGCGATGGTCATCGGCCTGGCGACCGTGGTCTTCGACGTCGGCAACTCGACGTTCCTCCCCACGATCGTCAGCAAGGACGAGCTGACCGCGCGCAACAGTCTCTCCTCCGCCTCCACCTCGGCGACCCAGCTCGGCGGCCCCTCGCTCGGCGGCGTGCTCGTGCAGTTCTGCGGCGCGGCCTTCAGCCTCATCGTCGACGCCGTCAGCTACCTCGTCTCGGCCCTCCTCCTGTGGAGCCTGCCCAGGGCCGCCCCGCCGACGGCGCCGGCGGAGCGCGAGTCGACCGTGGCGCTGATCAAGGAGGGCTGGCGTTTCGTCGCCCACCACACGGTGATCCGCCCCTGTGCGGCGGCCGCGACCCTGGTCAACTTCATCCTCGGCGGCCTCATGGCGCTGACGCCCGTCTTCCTCGTACGGACGCTGCACGCCCCCGCGAGCCTCGTCGGCCTGCTGATCGCCGCGGAGGGCCTGGGCAGCCTGATCGGGGCGACGCTCACCACCCGTATCGTGAACCGGCTGGGCAGCGCCCGCACCCTGGTGTACGGCACGTTCGCCGGGGCGGTGTGCGCCCTCCTGATGCCGCTGGCGCACGCGGGATGGGGGCTGCTCCTCTTCGCCCTGGGAAGTATGGGCTACGGGGCCGCGGCGGTGGTCATGAGCATCCTCACCCGTACACACCGGCAGACGGTGACCCCTATCGAACTGCTGCCCCGCGTCATGGCCACGGTGCGCTTCATCTCCTGGGGAGCCATCCCCGTCGGCGCCCTGGTGGCCGGGGGGACGGCCACCGCACTGGGCAACCGAGGTGCCGTCTGGGTGATGTGTGCGCTGGCCTTCCTGGCGCCGCTGGCCTTGTGGAGCAGCCCCATCCGGCGGATGCGCGACCTGTCCTGACGGCCCGGGACGCCCGTGGCGAAGGCGAGGTGGGAGCCGCGGTCTTCACGCTCGTCGCGGGCGTCGCGGGCGTCCGGAAGGCAGGTGTCCGGCGGCGACCGGGGGCCGGGCACCCCCTGCACCCCGTACGCGAACGGGCCGTGCCCGCCGTCCCTCGTACGGGGCATACGGGGCGGGGCACGGCCCGGTGGGGCGGCCCGGCGGGGCGCCCGTGGTGGGTGGGTCAGGCGGTGGCGCCGCCGTCGTGTTCGTCGGCCTCGGCCTGCTTGGCCTGGATCTCCGGGTCGAGCGAGGCGCCCTCGCTGCCGTCGACCGCGCTCAGCCGTTCGCGGTCGCTGACCTCGGTGGGTGCCGGCGGCTCGACCAGCCAGTCCGGGTTGGCCTGCTTGTCCCACCACTTCCAGGCGGCGACCGCGCCACCGGCCAGGATGCCCAGCACGGCAAGGCGCTTGGCGAGCTTGCCGCACTTGGCCCGCCGGCTGTGCTTCTTCTGGAGCTTGGCGATCTCGGCGGCCGTCACCTGGCCGCGAAGGGCGGCGAGCGCGGCGGTGCCGCGGGCGAAGGCCTCGTCGCGTACCGGTTCGGCCGCGGCACGCGCGTGGGTCACGGCGTTCTCCAGCCGCGGCGCCGTGTAATCGGCCGCCTGGCGGGCCGCCTTGCGGGTCCGGCAGGCCGCACGGGTCGCCGCCGCGTCCACCTTGGGCGGCAGCGTGCCACGGGCGTGCTCGATACGCGGGTACAGATGGGTGTCGTACTGCGTACGTGCCTGGTGGGCGGCCTCGGCCACCTTGGGGGCCGCTCGCGTCCGCGCCTCGTGAGCGAAGTGCACGGCGGCGTCCTTGGCCGTACCGGCATAAGGAGCTACCACCTCCGCGGCGTGCCGCACGCTGTCCTTGGCCGTACCGGTCGCGGCGCGCACGCTGTCCTTGCGGGTCACGGGATCCTCCTCCTCGGTGGCGTATCCGGGGCTTGGGGGCTGGTCCCCCGTGTCTGCTGTATCGCCTGTCCACCCGTTTGAAGATCATGCCCGCTCATGCTTCGTACGGCATGTGCGAGCGGGCATCCGGGTCATTGCAGACCTTCCGGAGCCTTGTGGACGACAATGCCACGAATTTCCGCTCCGGGCGCAGGAAATCCGTACGAAGAGCGTCACGCGGCGACGGCCGGACGGCGCGCACGATGCGACGCGAGGCCCGTGGAGGCGCCGTGGCCGGGCGACGGCGAAACGCGGCGCGCAGCTGGGTGAGGGGCCGCGGTCGGGCCCTGGGAGGGCCGGTCCGTGCGAGGATCGGGAACCGTCAGCGAAGACTTATGGAAGGTAGATCGTGGCTGAGCAGCTCTACGCCACCCTGAAGACGAACCAGGGCGACATCGAGATTCGGCTCCTGCCGAACCATGCACCCAAGACGGTCAAGAACTTCGTCGAACTCGCCAACGGCGAGCGGGAGTGGACCCACCCGGCAACCGGCAAGAAGTCCACGGACCGGCTGTACGACGGCACCGTCTTCCACCGCGTGATCAGCGGCTTCATGATCCAGGGCGGCGACCCGCTGGGCAACGGCACCGGTGGCCCCGGTTACGAGTTCGGGGACGAGTTCCACCCCGATCTGGCCTTCAACAAGCCGTACCTGCTGGCCATGGCCAACGCCGGTCCGGGCACCAACGGCTCGCAGTTCTTCATCACCGTCGGCGCGACGGCATGGCTGACCGGCAAGCACACCATCTTCGGTGAGGTCAGCAACGAGGCGGGCAAGAAGGTCGTCGACGCCATCGCCGGCACCCAGACCAACCCGCGCACCGACCGTCCCGTCCAGGACGTCGTCATCGAGTCGGTGGTCGTCGAGACCCGCTGAGCCGCGTCGTACGCCCCGGCCGGGTCCGGGGAACCATTGCGCCCCGCCCGGTCGTACATCAGGCGGGGCGCACGGCTCGTCCGGGACGGGGCCGGGCGGGGTGAAGCGTGGATGCGCCCGGACGCAGAAGAGGACGAGGGGACGGATGACCCAGGTGCCAGGCAGCCCGCACACGCCGCAGGACGCGCAGGGCGACGACGGCCTGCCCGGCTGCTCTCGCCACCCGGACCGCCCGACCGGCGTCCGCTGCACCCGCTGTGAGCAGCCGATATGTCCGGAGTGCATGGTCAGCGCCTCGGTCGGCTTCCAGTGCCCGGCCTGTGTCCGCGGCGGCAGCGGCACCGGCCATGCGCCGCAGGCGACGGCGCCGCGCACCCTCGCGGGCAGCACCATCGCGGCCGATCCGCGGCTGATCACCAAGATCCTGCTGGGCCTGAACCTCGCGGTGTTCCTCGCCGTCCAGGCGACCGGCGGCGAAACGAGCTGGCTGCTCGGCCGTCTCGACCTGGTGGGGCTCGCCGCCGACCCGGGCCGGTTCCAGCTGGTCGGGGTCGCGGAGGGCCAGTGGTACCGCCTGCTGACCGCGATGTTCCTGCACCAGCAGATCGCCCACATCGCGTTCAACATGCTCTCGCTGTGGTGGCTGGGACCCCCGCTGGAGGCAGCGCTCGGCCGGCTGCGGTTCACCGCGCTCTATCTGCTCGCGGGCCTGGGCGGCAGCGCCCTGTCGTACCTCCTCGCCGCGCAGAACCAGCCCTCGCTGGGTGCGTCCGGCGCGATCTTCGGGCTGCTCGGTGCGACCGCGGTACTACTGCGGCGGCTGAATTACGACATGAAGCCGGTGCTGATCCTGCTCGGCCTCAACCTGGTCTTCACGTTCCTGTGGCCGAACATCTCCTGGCAGGCCCATGTCGGTGGCCTGGTGGTGGGCGCCGCGGTGGCGTTCGGGATGGTGCATGCGCCGCGGAACCGCCGGACCCTGGTGCACAGCGCGACCTGTGTGGCCGCCTTGCTCGTGATCGTCGCGGTGGTGTGGGTACGGACCCTTCAGCTGCTGGCCTGAAGAGCCCGTCCCGGCACGTTGTCCACAGTGCGTGGCCGATCTTGTGCATGCTGTGCGAAAGCCCCTGTTCCGGCCCGCCTGACCTGCGTTTCCCCAGTAAGGATGCGGGGAGACGCAGGCCGGGGGAGGGTGCCGCCGATCACACCGGCGTCAACCTCCGGAAGGTTATCCACAGATCTTCTGAAGTTTTCCCCGGCTGTGGATAACCGTGTGGATGGCCTTGGGCAGGGCTTGCGCTACTTCCACTGCGTGGATACGCCGAAGCCCACCGCGATGAAGCCGAAGCCGCACACGATGTTCCAGTTGCCCATGGCGGCGATCGGCAGATCGCCCTCGGACACATAGAACATCACGATCCACACCAGCCCGATGAGGAACATCGCCAGCATCAGCGGCGCCACCCAACCCCGACCTGAGCTCATCTTCAGGTTGGTGGTCTTCGCCGGCGGCGGCGTGAAGTCGTCCTTCTTCTTGCGGATCCGTGACTTCGGCACGAGGAACTCTCCTGTCGATGCGCTGCTCCCCCGCTCTCGGCTCGGCGCCGACGGGCGGTGCCCCATCCGCGGGGGAGGGTACGAGGGGTGCCGGGCCACGGACGCGGTGGGGAGCGGATTCCTTTTCCCGGGCGTCCGTTAGCGTAGTGCTTCCGCGGCGCCGTAAGGAGTAAGGGTACGTTGAGCAATTCCGCTGACTCCCCCCACCGCCCCCCTCGCCCCCGCCTGCGGCCCGTGCGGTTTCTCACTCTCCTGGTGTTCGCGCTCGCCGGGCTGCTGTTCTGGCTGAGCTTCGACACCGCACGGGGCACCAATCTCCGCTCGGACGACTCGATGCTGCGACTGTCCGACCTCATCCAGGAGCGCAGCCACAAGAACGGCGCGCAGGACGACCGCAACGCCACCCTGCGCAAGGAGGTCGACGCCCTCGCGCGGCGCGACAACGGCAACTCCAAGGCCGAGGAAGCCAAGGTCAAGGCGCTGGAGAAGAACGCCGGCACCAAGCCGCTGACGGGCCAGGGCGTGACGGTCACGCTGACCGACGCCCCGCCGAACGCCACCGCCAAGATCCCCGGTGTGCCCCAGCCGCAGCCCAACGACCTGGTCATCCACCAGCAGGACCTGCAGGCCGTGGTGAACGCCCTGTGGCAGGGCGGCGCCAAGGGCATCAAGGTCATGGACCAGCGGCTGATCTCCACCAGCGCGGTGCGCTGCGTCGGCAACACCCTGATCCTCCAGGGCCGGGTCTACTCCCCGCCGTACAAGGTCACCGCCGTCGGCAACCGCGAGGCCCTCACCAACGCGCTGACCGCCTCCCCCGCCATCCAGAACTACCTCCAGTACGTCAACGCCTACGGCCTGGGCTGGAAAGTCGACCAGCACGAGGCGATGACTCTTCCCGGCTACTCCGGCACAGTGGATCTGCACTACGCACAGCCTGTGAAGCCGTAGCCCGCACGCCGCGGGGCGGCGGGAGGGGCGGGGCAGGATGACGCTGCGGGGCCGGACGGCGGTGCGGTGGATCGTGTGGACGCTCAGCGAAATCTGCGTCACCGTCGGCGCGCTGATCGTGCTGTTCGTGGTCTATGTCCTCTTCTGGACCGGCGTACGGGCCGACAGTGCCATGGACGGCGAGATCGGCAAGCTCCGGCAGCAGTGGTCCACGGACCCGGTCGCCGGACCCGGTGGCACGCCGTCCCCGGAAGGGAAACCGGCCCCCGGCCGCCCGCCCGCCCCCGACGCGCGGCCCCGCCGCTACGCACCGGGCGCTTCCTTCGCCGTGATGTACATCCCGCGCCTGGGCGCCGACTGGGCCAAGCCCGTGCTCGAAGGCACCGCGACCGACGTCCTCAAGCGTGGCCTGGGCCATTACGCCCGCACCGCGCACCTCGGGGAGACCGGCAACTTCTCCGTCGCCGGCCACCGCCGCACGTACGGCGACCCCTTCAAGGACTTCCCACGGCTGCGCCCGGGCGATGCCGTCGTGCTGACCGACGGCGCGACCTGGTTCACCTACCGCATCGACCACCGGCCCTACACGACGCTGCCCGGCGACATCGGAGTGATCGACCCGGTACCCCCGAAGTCCGGATTCCACGGCCCCGGCCGCTATCTCACGCTCACGACGTGCGAGCCGGAATGGGGCCACAGCCACCGGCTGATCGCCTGGGGACACCTGGATTCCACCCAACCCGTGGCCCAGGGAAGGCCATCGGCTTTGACCGGCTGACCCACCTGTGCCCGCCCTCGCCCCTTACTCTGGTGTCGCAATCGTCATCGTCATCGGCATCGGCAAGGGGACAGCGACAGCATGTACGGCTGGATCTGGCGGCATCTGCCGGGCAACACCTGGGTGAAGGCACTGATTTCCCTGGTGCTCGCGCTGGCGGTCGTCTTCGTACTCTTCCAGTACGTCTTTCCGTGGGCGGAGCCGCTGCTCCCCTTCAATGACGTCACTGTCGACCAAGGGATGGCAGCCGTCCGATGACCGCACGGATTCTCGTCGTCGACAACTACGACAGCTTCGTCTTCAACCTCGTCCAGTACCTCTACCAACTGGGTGCCGAATGTGAGGTGCTGCGCAACGACGAGGTCGAGCCGCGGCATGCCCGGGACGGCTTCGACGGAGTGCTGCTGTCGCCCGGTCCCGGTACCCCCGAGCAGGCCGGCGTCTGCGTCGATATGGTCCGGCACTGTGCGGACACCGGCGTCCCGGTCTTCGGCGTGTGCCTGGGCATGCAGTCGATGGCGGTCGCGTACGGCGGCGTGGTGGACCGTGCGCCCGAGCTCCTGCACGGCAAGACCTCGCCCGTCCACCACGAGGGCGTCGGGGTCTTCGCCGGCCTGCCCTCCCCGTTCACCGCCACCCGCTACCACTCCCTGGCCGTCGAACCCGACACCGTCCCCGACGAGCTGGTCGTCACCTCCTGGACGGAGGCCGAGGACGTCCCCGGCGGGCGGATCGTGATGGGGCTGCGGCACCGCGAACTACCGGTCGAGGGTGTGCAGTTCCACCCCGAGTCGGTGCTGACGGAGTGGGGGCACCGGATGCTGGCCAACTGGCTCGTCGAATGCGGCGACGAGGGGGCGGTGGAGCGCTCTACGGGGCTGGCCCCGGTGGTCGGCAAGGCCGGCGCGTGACCGACCTACGCCCCGAGCGTGAAGGGAGATCCTACGAGCCGGACGAGCCGCAGCAGTCGTACGGGCCGCAGGAACCGCAGGGATCACAGGATCCGTACGGTTACCCCGATGCGTTCGAGGCGGCGGTGGAGCAGCTCGACGACCCGCTGAACGATCCGCTGCCGGGCCAGGCGGCACCACCGGGACCCGCGCCCGCTCCGCACGGGCAGCCGGGCCGGGGGCGACGGCGGGGCAAGGCGGCTCAGGAGGGCGAGCGGCAGGGCTCACCGTGGTTCCGCCCGCACCTGGAGCCGGAAAGGCCGTCCCGGCCGGACGGGCAGTCGTACGGTGTCGAGACGGCCCCCCACGGCGAGGGATACGGGCCCGGCTACGCGCCCCGCCCCCCGGCGACCGACTCGATATCCCCGCCGTATGCCACGCCGGAGACACCGGTAGCGCCCGCCCCCGCGTCGGCCGTGCGCCCCGATCCGGCCGTCAGTTCCACGCCTGCCGTCAGCCCCGCGCCCGCCGTGCGCCCCGCTCCGGCCGCGGCCGCCGCCACGCCGTGGCTGGGCGACAACGAGACCATGGCGCTGCGTCAGGCGGAGAAACCCGACGCTGAGGCCGTTTCACGTGAAACGGACCCCTCGGTTTCACGTGAAACCGAGACCACGGCATCCACCGCGGCAGCCACCTCGACGTCCGGCGGGCGAGCGGCCCGGCGTAAGGCCGCGCAGGAGGCCGCCAAGCGAGGCGGGCGGCGCGGGCGCCACAGCGGCGCGGCCGCCGCCACGACAGCCGCTGCGACAGCCTCCGAGGCGGCGCCCGCCCCCATGTCCCGGCTGGAGGCACGGCAGGCCGCGCGAGCAGCCAAAGACAGCCCCAGCCTGATCGCCAGCCGCGCGCTGGGCGAAGTGTTCATCACCCTCGGCGTGCTGATGCTGCTGTTCGTCACCTATCAGCTGTGGTGGACGAATGTGATGGCCGAGCAGGAGGCGGGCGGCGCCGCCAACAACCTGCAGCACGAGTGGGACAAGGGCGGCGGCGAGAAGAAGAATCTCGCGGACGGTGAGCGCTTCGGGATCATGTATATCCCGAAGCTGGATGTGAAGGCCCCGATAGCCGAGGGCATCGACAAGCACCGTGTGCTGGACCACGGCATGGTCGGTCACTACGACAAGAACAGCGGGATCAAGACGGCGATGCCCTGGGACAAGAAGGGCAACTTCGCGGTGGCGGCGCATCGCAACACGCACGGCGAGCCATTCCGCTACGTCAACAGACTCACCAAGGGCGACAAGATCATCGTCGAGACGCAGAGCTCGTATTACACCTACGAGATGGAGAGCATCCTCCCGCAGACGTCTCCGAGCAACACCAGCGTGATCGGCCCCGTGCCGCCCGGGTCGGGGTTCACCGGGCCCGGCCGCTACATCACCCTGACGACCTGTACCCCGGAGTTCACCAGTACCTATCGGATGATCGTCTGGGGCAAGATGGTCGACGAGCGGCCGCGGAGCAAGGGCAAACCGGATGCGCTCGCCGGCTGAGCGAACATAAGAGGGGTGCTGCGCGGTGACTGCAACCGGAACCGACGAGGAATGCGACCGGTCCGCGCCGCCGCCCAAGCCGCGCCGTGTGCGCAGGGCCATCGCCGCCGTCATCAGCGTCATCGGTGAGCTGCTGATCACGGCCGGGGTGATCCTGGGCCTGTTCGTCGCCTACTCGCTGTGGTGGACCAATGTCCTCGCCGACCGTGCCGCGCACCAGCAGGGCGACCAGGTCCGCAGGCACTGGGCGAGCAATGGCCCCAAGGGCCCGGGGAAGCTGGACACCAAGGACGGCATCGGCTTTCTGCACGTACCGGCGATGGACAACGGCGAGGTCCTGGTCAAGAAGGGCACCGACTCCGAGATCCTCAACGAGGGCGTGGCCGGTTACTACACCAAGCCGGTCAAGTCGGGGCTGCCGGAGGACAAGAAGGGCAACTTCACCCTCGCCGCGCACCGTGACGGCCACGGCGCGAAGTTCCACAACATCGACAAGCTCAAGGACGGCGACCCGATCGTCTTCGAGACGAAGGACACCTGGTACGTCTACAAGGTGTTCGCGACGCTGCCCGAGACCTCGAAGTACAACGTGGACGTCCTCGACGACATCCCGAAGGAATCCGGCAAGCACAAGGCGGGCCGGTTCATCACCCTCACGACCTGCACCCCGGTCTATACCTCGAACTACCGCTTCATCGTCTGGGGCGACCTGGAACGCACCGAGAAGGTGGACGCGAACCGCACACCCCCGAAGGAACTCCGCTAGCCGGGCGGGACAGGCCGGACGCGCCCAGGGATCCGTCCAGGGGCCTGTGCGGCCCTGAGGGCACTCCGTCGCGGCGCCCCGAGGCGCGTGGCCCGAGGCGCGGACAACGAAGAAGCCCCGGCCCCCTGAGAAGGGGGCCGGGGCTTCTTCGTTGTCGCAGGGACCGCTAGTGGTTGCCTCCGAACGCTCCGCCGAAGAGGCCACCGCCGTTGTCGCCGCCGTTGCCGCCACCGCCGATGGTGGTCAGCGTCACGGTGGTGGTCTTGGGGTCGGACGGTGTGTTGGGCTGCGGGTCCTGGGTGGCGACGCGGGCGTTGTCGTCCTGCGGACTGCCGCCGGCGAGCTGGATGTTGGTGAAGCCGGCCTGCTGAAGCGCCTTCTTCGCATCCTTCAGGGTCTGGCCGACCACACCCGGAACCGGTGTCTGAGCGCCGGCCTTGCCGACCGTGAGGGTCACCGTGGAACCTTGCTTGGCCGGGGTGTTGCCGTCGGGGCTCTGCTTGAGCACCTTGCCGACCTGGTTCGGGTCGGGGACTTCCTGCTCGGTCTTGCTGACCTGGAAGCCCAGCGACTGCAGCTGCTTCTGGGCTGCAGCGAAGTCCTGTCCGGTGACGGACGGGACCGTCTGCTTCTGGATCTCCTGAGCGACGGTGAGAACGATGACCGTGGACTTGGTCGCCTCGCTCTGGCCTGCCGGGTTCTGCTTGAGCACGGTGTCCGGATTCCGCTCGGACTCCTGAGAGACCTTTTTGACGTTCTTGAAGCCCTTGCGCTCAAGGCGGTCGACGGCATTGTCGAACGAAAGGTCCTCCACGTCCGGAACGGTGACCTTGACGGCGCCCGTGCACAGGGTCACGGTGATCGTGTCATTCTTCTCGATCTCCCCCCCGGGCTTCTTGTCCTGCTCGGTGACCCGGCCCTTCTTGACGTTGTCACAGGCCTTGCTACCGCCCTCGGCGACCTTGAAGCTGCCGTTCCTGCCGAACGCCTTGGCTTCCTTGAGGGTCTTGCCGACGAGGTTGGGCACCGGCGTCGTGCCGCCCTTGTTGTTGCCGGTGAACATCGCCTTGCCGATGAAGATCGCACCGACCAGGACGAGGACGGCCGCCAGCACCAGCAGGATGGTCGAGGTGTTGCTCTTCTTCTGGCCGCCGCCACGGCGCCGGTCGCCGCGGTCGTCGTAGCCGTAGCCCCCGTCGTCCGCGTTCATCGGCGGCAGCATGGAGGTCTGGCCGGCCGGGTCCTGCGGCCGCAGCATGGTGGTCGGCTGGTCCTGGTCGTAGCCGCCCGCGCCCATGCCGGAGGTCGCCGCCACCGGCTGTCCGTCCAGCGCCGCCTCGATGTCGGCCCGCATCTCGTCGGCCGACTGGTAGCGGTAGTCCGGGTCCTTGACCAGCGCCTTCAGGACGATGGCGTCCATCTCCGGCGTGATCTCGGGGTCGAAGTTGCTGGGCTTCTGGGGCTCCTCGCGGACATGCTGATAGGCCACCGCGACCGGTGAGTCACCGACGAACGGCGGCCGGACCGTGAGCAGCTCGTAGAGCAGACAGCCGGTGGAGTACAGGTCGGAGCGGGCGTCGACCTGCTCGCCCTTGGCCTGCTCGGGAGAGAGGTACTGCGCCGTGCCGATGACCGCCGCGGTCTGCGTCATCGTCATCCCGGCGTCGCCCATGGCCCGGGCGATGCCGAAGTCCATGACCTTGACCTGGCCGGTGCGCGTCAGCATGACGTTGGCCGGCTTGATGTCGCGGTGGACGATGCCGGCCCGGTGGGAGTACTCCAGCGCCTGGAGGACACCGGTGGTCATCTCCAGCGACCGCTCGGGCAGCAGCTTTCTTCCGGAGTGCAGAAGCTCACGCAGCGTGGAGCCGTCGACGTACTCCATGACGATGTACGGGATCGAGACACCGTCGACGTAGTCCTCGCCGGTGTCGTAGACCGCGACGATCGACGGATGGTTCAGCGAGGCGGCCGACTGGGCCTCACGGCGGAACCGGGCCTGGAAGGACGGGTCACGGGCGAGGTCCACCCGCAGCGTCTTCACAGCTACGGTGCGGCCCAGGCGGGTGTCATGCGCGAGGTACACCTCGGCCATGCCACCGCGGCCGAGCACCGAGCCCAGCTCGTACCGGCCGCCGAGGCGACGCGGCTCTTCCATAAGCTTCTCCAGCCCTCTCCGTCAGTCCCGACCGCACCGGTGTGTGGTCCGGCGGTGTGCTGTCCGGGCATACCGTACCCGGCACGCCGTACCGGACCGGGCCGGAGCCGCAACCTGATACGTGACCGGTATTGGCATGATCCGAGTCACTTCTGGCCTTCGAGTACTGCCTGCATGACGCTCTTCGCGACCGGAGCCGCAAGCTTTCCGCCGGCGATGTCGTCGCGAAGAGTGTCGGATCCCTCAATGACGACCGCGACCGCCACGGGGCTGCCCTTGTCGGTTTTCGCGTAGGAAATGAACCAGGCGTACGGATTGTCCTTGTTGTTCTCGCCGTGCTGTGCGGTACCGGTCTTACCGCCGACTGTGACGCCGGGGATCTGGGCGTTGGTTCCCGTGCCCTGCTGGACCACGGTCTCCATGATGCTCTGGACCTTCTGGGCGTTCTCCGGGCTGAGCGGCCGGCTCATCTCCTGCGGCGTCTGCTTCTGGACCACATTGAGGTTCGGCGCGACCAGCTGGTCGACCATGTACGGCTTCATCAGCTTGCCGCCGTTGGCGACCGCCGAGGCGACCATGGCCATCTGCAGCGGCGTGGCGCGGTTGGAGGCCTGGCCGATGCCCGCCATGGCGTTCTGCGGCCGGTTGTCCTCGGGGTAGATGCTCTCCGAGGCGCGGACCGGAGTGTTGATCCCCGGGTCGTTGAAGCCGAACTTCTCCGCCTCGGCCTTCATCTTCTTGTTGCCGAGGTCCGCGCTGATCTTGCCGAACACCGTGTTGCAGGACCAGCGCAGCGCCTCACGCAGCGTGGCGTCCTCGCAGGGGATGTTGCCCTCGTTGTTCAGCGGGAGGCCCGAGGTGTCGGGGAGCGTGTAGGGCAGCGGCGAGTCGGTCTTGGCGTCGACGTCCTTGTAGAGGCCGTTCTGCAGTGCCGCCGAGGCCGTGACGACCTTGAAGGTGGAGCCGGGCGGGTAGGTCTGGCGCAGCGCCCGGTTGAGCATCGGCTCGTCGGGGTCGCTCTTCTTCTGCAGCGCGCCGTACGCCTCGGCGTCCTTGTTGCTCATCCCCGCGAAGGTGGACGGGTCGTACGACGGGGTGCTGGCCAGGGCCAGGATCGCGCCGGTCTCCGGGTTGATCGCGGCGACCGCGCCCTTCTGCTTGCCGAGGCCGTCGTAGGCGGCCTTCTGGGCCTTGGCGTCGAGGGTGGTCACCACGTTGCCGCCCTTCTGCTTGCCGCCGGTGAACATGTCGACCGTGCGGCTGAAGAAGAGCCTGTCGTCGGTGCCGGACAGGATGCCGTCGTTCAGCTTCTCGAGCTGGTTGGCGTCGAAGGCCTGCGAGGCGTAGCCGGTGACCGGCGCCCACATCTTGCCGTTCTTGTACGTGCGCTTGTACTTGAAGTCGCCGCTGTCGGTGGTCGTGGAGCCGGTGATGGCCTTGCCGTCGACGATGATGTTGCCGCGCGGCGTGCTGTAGCGCTCGATGGCGACCCGGCGGTTGTGCGGGTCGTTCTTGAGCGCATCACCCTGGACGAACTGCACCCAGTTGACGCGGACGAGCAGAGCGAGGACGAGCAGGCCGCAGAAGATCGCGACCCGGCGCAGGGGCTTGTTCACGGGCGGACCACCTGGGTCATCTCGGCGTCGGTGGACGGGGCGGGAGCCGGCGCCGGACGACGCGCGGTGTCGCTGATCCGGAGCAGGATCGCGACCAGTGCCCAGTTGGCGATCACGGACGAGCCACCCTGGGCGAGGAACGGCATCGTCATACCCGTCAGGGGGATCAGGCCCGTCACACCACCGGCGACGACGAAGACCTGCAGCGCAAAGGCGCCGGACAGGCCGATCGCCAGCAGCTTGCCGAACGGGTCGCGGGCGGCCAGCGCCGTGCGGATACCGCGCTCGATCAGCAGGCCGTAGAGCATCAGGATGGCCATGAGGCCGGCCAGGCCGATCTCCTCGCCGACGGTGGCGAGGATGTAGTCGCTCTTCGGCGCGATACCGCCGATGAGGCGGGAGTAGCCCTGGCCGAGGCCCGACCCGAGGATGCCGCCGGAGCCGAAGGAGTACATGGCCTGGGCGGTCTCGGTGACACCGCCGTTGAGCGGCTCCAGCGGGTTGAGCCAGTTGTGGACACGAACCTGCACGTGGGACTCGAAGGTGGCCACCGCCACCGCGCCGCCCGCGCTCAGCAGCAGACCGAAGACGATCCAGCTGGTGCGCTCGGTGGCGACGTACAGCATGATCACGAAGAGGCCGAAGAAGAGCAGCGAGGTACCCAGGTCGGTCTCGAAGACCAGGATCATCAGGCTGAGCGCCCAGATCACCAGGATCGGACCGAGGTCACGGCCGCGTGGCAGGTACAGGCCCATGAAGCGGCGGCTGGCAAGCGCCAGCGCGTCCCGCTTCACCATCAGGTAGCCCGCGAAGAAGATCGCGATGATGATCTTCGCGAACTCGCCCGGCTGCAGCGAACCGACACCGGGAATGGAGATCCAGATACGCGCGCCGAAGCGGGCCGGGAAGAAGACCGGCAAGACCAGGAGGACCAGCGCCAACACCATCGAGATGTAGGTGTAGCGCTGCAGGACACGGTGATCCTTGAGGAAGATCAGCACGCCGAGGAAGAGCGCAACACCGAGCGTCGACCACATCAGCTGCCCTGGTGCCATCGCGCCGCCCAGCTGCGGGGTGCTGATCTGCGGCTCCTGGTCCAGCCGCCAGATGAAGATCAGTCCCAGCCCGTTGAGCAGGGTGGCGACGGGCAGCATCAGCGGGTCCGCGTACGGCGCCCACTTGCGGACGACGAGATGCGCGACGCCGGCCAGCAGGCCCAGGCCCAGGCTGTATCCCAGCACACCGGCCGGTACCGAACCGTCCTTCGCCAGACCGACGTTGACGTACGCGAATACCGGAACCAGCACCGCGAAAACGAGCATCGCCAGCTCGGTGTTGCGGCGGCTCGGAGCTCCGACGGTGCCAATGGTGGTGGTGTTGGTGGTGCTGCTGCTCATGAGATCTACGGCCCCCTAGGCCCTCACTGCTGGGTGCTGCAATTTTTTTCCAGCTGCATCTGCTCCTCGGAGGGGGCGGCCTGGCTGGTGCTGGGTGTGGGTTTCGGAGACGTGGTCGCCGCCAGCGTGCCGGCCGCGCCGGTGCCGCTGTCGTTGCCCGCCTTGCCGGTGGAACCGGGCCGGGTGCTCGGTGAACCGGACTTCGACGGGGTACCGGGCTTGGACGGGGTACCAGGCTTGGACGGTGTGCCCGCCTGGCCCCTGCCCGGGTGACGCGCCGCCTCGCGTTCGGCTGCCTCCCGCTGCTCCTTAGTACGGCAGGCAGTGGCCTGGTTGTTCAGTTCGGTGACTTTTTCGCCGGCCTGCGTGCGGCTGTCGACCGCGATCGTCTCCTTGACCTGGTTGCGCTGGTACAGCGGCAGGTACTTGAGTTCGATCTCGGGATGGTCCTCGTCCACGTCGTTGAGCTTTATCCACGCGAGGTCCTGGCTGATGCCCCGGTAGAGCGCGACGTGATCGTCCTTGGCTCCGACGAAGTACTGGGTCTGCGTCCAGTTGTAGCCCGCGTAGCACCCGCCGCCCACGACGGCCAGCGCCAGCGCGATGAACAGCGACCGCTTCAGCCACCGCCCACGCCGGCGCGGCTTGACGAAGTCCTCGTCGATGAACGCACCGAACGAGCCCTGCGGCGGCCCGCCGACCTCGTGCTCACCGCTGCCGGGCGGCCCGAAGGCGCCCCCGGGCGCGGACGGCTGCCCGCCCGGCCGGCCGAGCTCGGCGGCCCGCGCTGCGGGGGTCTGCAGCGTGCTCGGGTCGCTGAGCTGGTGCTGGTTCTCCGCGACGGCGCCGACGATGACCGGGGTGTCGTTGAGCTGGCCGGCCATCGTGTCGTTGCCGTCCACGTCCAGGACGTCGGCGACGATGCAGGTGATGTTGTCGGGTCCGCCACCGCGCAGGGCGAGCTGGATCAGCTCCTGCACGGTCTCGTGCGGCCCGTGGTAGCTGGCGAGGGTCTCCTCCAGCGTCTGGTGGCTGACGACCCCGGACAGTCCGTCCGAGCAGATCAGATACCGGTCGCCGGCCCGCACCTCGCGGATCGACAGATCGGGCTCGACATGATCGCCGCTGCCCAGCGCCCGCATCAGCAGCGACCGCTGCGGATGGGTGGTGGCTTCCTCTTCGGTGATCCGGCCCTCGTCGACCAGCCGCTGCACCCAGGTGTGGTCCTGGGTGATCTGGGTCAGCACGCCGTCGCGCAGCAGATACGCCCGCGAGTCACCGACGTGGACGAGGCCGAGCCGCTGACCGGTCCACAGCAGGGCGGTCAGGGTCGTGCCCATGCCCTCCAGCTGGGGGTCCTCCTCGACCATCACCCGCAGCTGGTCATTGGCGCGTGTGACGGCCGTGCCCAGGGAGGTGAGGAGGTCGGAGCCGGGGACGTCGTCGTCGAGCTGGACGAGCGTGGAGATCACCTCGGAGGAGGCGACCTCACCGGCGGCCTGGCCGCCCATGCCGTCGGCGATGGCGAGCAGCCGTGGCCCGGCATAGCCGGAGTCCTCGTTGCCCTCACGGATCATGCCCTTGTGCGATCCGGCGGCGAAGCGCAGTGACAAGCTCATGTGCACCTCACCCGTCGGCTCGGGGTACAGCCGGTCTCGTCGAGCCACACTGCCCACCCTCCGGTCGGGAGCACGCCCGGGTCCGCCGAGTGGACCGTCGCGGCTCGCTCGCTCCGCTCGCTCATTGTCGTACTACTTCCGCAGCTCGATGACGGTCTTGCCGATGCGGATCGGGGCTCCCAGCGGAATCGGTGTCGGGGTCGTCAGTCGGGTCCGGTCCAGGTACGTGCCGTTGGTGGAACCGAGGTCCTCGACGATCCACTGGCCGTCACGGTCCGGGTAGATCCTGGCATGCCTGCTGGACGCGTAGTCGTCGTCCAGCACGATCGTGGAGTCGTGCGCACGGCCCAGGGAGATGGTCTGGCCTTGGAGGGCGACGGTGGTACCGGTCAGCGAGCCCTCGGAGACCACCAGCTTGGTGGGTGCTCCGCGGCGCTGCCGGTTGTTGCCGCGACCGCCTTCCTGGCGGCGCTGCTGCTGCGGTGGCGGTGCGGCCGCCTGTCGCTGCGTACGTGCTTCCTGTCCGCCGCGGCGGGCGGCGCCGCGCTGTGTGACGCGCGTGCCGAACAGATCGCTGCGGATGACCTGAACGGCCACGATGACGAACAGCCACAGTACGGCGAGGAAACCCAACCGCATGACCGTGAGGGTCAGCTCTGACATTGCCCCCGCTTCACCCTTCGGCTTGCCGGTAAACGATGGTGGTACTGCCCACGACAATCCGCGAGCCGTCGCGGAGATTAGCGTGAGTGGTGTGCTGCCCGTCTACCACGATGCCGTTCGTGGAGCCCAGATCCTGGATCGTGGGGGGCGTTCCGACCCGGATCTCACAATGACGCCGGGAGACACCCGGGTCGTCGATCCGTACGTCAGCGTCGGTGCTGCGGCCCAGCACGAGCGTCGGGCGCGAGATCTGGTGGCGGGTGCCGTTGATCTCGATCCAGCGCCTGGTCTGCGCGTGGGGCTGCGGTCCTGCACCGGGCGGTGCCGCACGGGGTGCGGGCTGTGCGCCGCCGGGAGGCGGGGACGAAGGCATGGGGGGCGGGCTCACGTGGCCGCCGCCGGGACGGCCGCCGCGGGGTGCCGCGGCGCCCTGAGCGGCCGCCGGGCCCGGCTGGTCCTGGGACGAGCTGGAGGCGAGCGTACGGCTGCGGACGCGGTACAGGCCGGTGTCGAGATCGTCGGCCTTCTCCAGATGGACCTTGATCGAGCCCATGAAGGTGTAGCGCTGCTGCTTGGCGTAGTCGCGGACCATGCTGGAGAGCTCGTCGCCGAGCTGCCCGCTGTAGGGGCTCAGCCGCTCGTAGTCCGGGGTGCTCAGCTCGACGATGAAGTCGTTGGGGACGACCGTGCGGTCGCGGTTCCAGATGGTGGCGTTGTTGTCGCACTCGCGCTGCAGGGCGCCGGCGATCTCAACGGGCTGCACCTCGGACTTGAACACCTTGGCGAAGGTGCCGTTGACGAGACCTTCGAGACGCTGCTCGAAACGCTTCAGTACTCCCACGGGGCACCTCCTTCCTCAGTCTTCGTCGGGGTCGTCCTGATCGAGTCGTCCTGATACTGCTTACTGATCGTATCCACGCGTAGGGAAATCGGCTGGTTCCCCTTTCCCGCCTTGAGGACGAGTGTCGCCCCTCACAGGGTTGCCCGGTGCTTGCTTGCTCCTTGCCCACTGCTCGTGCACTGCGATCGTAGATGTGCCCCGTAGACAGTGTCCCGCAACCGCCGGGCACTCCCGCCGGGCGGGTGCCGGAGTCGGACATGACGCATGCGCCGGCCCGTTCCGGCCGGCCCGGAGGGGGCCGGATGGCCCCGCTCCTGTTGCGGCTACCGCGAGTGTGAACCCTTTGGGCAGTGCTCGGCGAATGTCCGAGGCACAGGGGGGTGCGGTCCGGGGCCGCCGCAGGGCGCGGACCGGGGAAAAGGCGTGTGAAGGCACCCCCGTCAGCGTGCTAGTGTTCTGGATGTCGGAAGGCGCTCGCACAAGACCCGGACGGAACAACCCGGATCATGTGAGAACATCAAACGGCAGCACCCATGCGCGGGTGGCGGAATAGGCAGACGCGCTGGATTCAGGTTCCAGTGCCCGAAAGGGCGTGGGGGTTCAACTCCCCCCTCGCGCACAGATGAGACCCCCGGTCTCCGGAGAAATCCGGAGACCGGGGGTCTTTCGTTGTGTTCGTCACGTTGTTGCGTATGTCACCGGGGGGCTGCGGGGGCGGGGTGGGGGTGGTGCCCGGCGGCTTGAGGCTGCTGGGCGGCTTGGGCGGCTTGGGCGGCTTGAGGGGTGCGTCACATGTGTGGCTGCTGGGGCCTTGGGGAGGTGACTCCTGTTGCACTTCGTGGCTCAGGTGTCACCTTTCGTGATCGATTGCCCTGGCTGTGTCCCCGGGGCGCCGCGAGCGCTGGTTCTCCTCTTTGGCCTCCGGCTCTTCGACTCCGGCGTGGCCGCACGGGAAGTGCGGGCCAACGGGCCGCGCAGACCGGGGGATTGAGGTCGGCTTGCGCCGCGGGGCGGGCGCCGCGGTGAGGGCGCCCGCCCCGCATGGGGCGGTGGGGGCGCCCGCCCCGCGTGGGGCGGTGGGGGCCGTTGATGTCGTGCGAGACCGCATGAGGCTGCCGTGAGGCCGTGCGGCTGCCGTGAGTCGTATCAGGCCGTATGAGGCAGCGTCAGCGGCTCCCCTCGGGAGGGGGCTCTGGGCGGTCTCAGGCGGCGAAGCGGGCGACGAGGGCCTTGGCCTTGGCCGCCGCGTCCTCGTGGGCCTTGTCGCGGGAGGTCTCGTACAGCGGGATGAGCTCGGCCATCGCCGGGTTGTTGGGGGCCATGGTCAGCTCGGGGACGATGAAGTCGACTTCGAGCCCCAGCCCGCCGCCCAGCACGGCCTCCAGGTAGTTCTGGACGTACTCGAAGGGCTCGCGGGGCGTGCCCGGCGCGTACGAACCGCCGCGGCTGGCGACGACGGTGACCGGGGTGCCCTTGGCGGACGGCTGCCCGCCCGAGGTGCGGCCCATGATGATCACCTGGTCGAGCCACGCCTTGAGCGTGGAGGGAATCGTGAAGTTGTACATCGGAGCGCCGATGACGATCGCGTCGGCCTGCTCCAGCTCCTCGGCCAGCTTCACGCGCAGCGCGAAGGCCGCCTGCTGCTCGGGGGTGTGGCCGGCCGGGTCGGAGAAGCCGGCGGAGGCGCCGATGCCGTCGAGGTGCGGCAGCGGGTCGGCGGCCAGGTCGCGGTGGATCACGGTGCCGTCGGGGTGCTGCTCCTCCCAGGCCTTGCGGAAGGCCGCGGTGACCGAGCGGGAGGCGGAGCCGCCCTCGGGGGAGAGGGAGGAGTCGATGAGCAGGAGCGTGGCCATGGGAATCGGTCCTTCGATACGCGGCCGGGCGGTGCGCGGCCACTGGTTGAATTCCGTACGTCCCTATTAATAACACAGGAGCTTACTTTTCTGCAGTAGCCAACGAGAGGGCGGTACTCTGGCTGTATGGCGGATCAGGGCGAGGCGGTGTGCAGGCAGGTCGACGACGGTGTGACGCGCGTCTTCGAGTTGTTCGGGAAGCGCTGGACGGGGCTGATCGTCGCCACCCTGATGCCGGCGCCGGTGCACTTCGCCGATCTGCGGCGGGCCATCCCCGGAATCAGTGAGCGGATGCTCTCCGACCGCCTCGTGGAGCTGGCGGCGACCGGTCTGCTCGTGCGCGAGGTGGATGCGGGCCCGCCGTTGCGCGTCTCCTACCGGCTGACGGAGGCCGGTCTCGCGATGGAGCCCGCGCTCAAGGAGCTGGGGCGCTGGGCGGAGACCTATCTCGCGGATGGCGGGCAGTGTCCGGAGCGGTTCCGGAAGTGAGCGGCCCGCGGTTCCGGAAGTGAGCAGCCCCGGAAGCGAGCGGCTCCCTATCCCAGCCGTTCCTGGGCGGCGTTGTAGCGCAGCAGGTAGGTGGCGAAGCGGTCGAGGTCGTCCTCGTCCCAGTCGGCCAGCCGCTCCTGGAACGCCTTGCGGCGGCTGGCGGTGACGTTGGCGAGAACCTGGGCGCCCTTCTCGGTGGGGTGCAGCACCTGGACCCGGTGGTCCTCCGGGTCGACGCGGCGCTCGACGAAGTCGAGCTTCTCCAGTGCGGCGATCTGCCGGCTGACCGTGGACTTGTCCAGAAGATAGTGCGCGGCGAGGTCGGTGGCGCGGCATCCGTGCTGGTCGTCGAGGTGTGCCAGCAGGGTGTAGGAGACCAGTGACAGCTCGGGGTGCATCCGGGCGGCGGTCGCGCGGGCCCTGCGGGCGAACGCGGTCATCTCCTGCTGGATGGTCTCGACGGAGTCGTCGCGGTGGGCCACGGGTTGCCTTTCGTAGATGTAGTTGTATAGTACAACGTGCATTGAGAGTTGTATTAGCCAACTACTGATCGGGTCGGTAGGTGGCAACAGTTGAGCCGACGAGCTGAGAAGGCCTGCCCCATGAGTACGGTCCGACGTCCCGACCACCGAAGCGAGCGATACGGCGGCCACCGTTCCGCGCGCTCCGCCCACTCCGCCGGGCTGCGGCATGTGCTGACGCACCTGATCACCCCACTGCTGATGTGCATCGGGATGGGGCTGGCGTACCTGGGCGCCTTTGCGAACCCCGCACCGCATCACCTGCCCGTGGCGGTCGTCGGATCGGGCCGGAGCGCGCAGTTGCTCGCCCAGTCGATCAACGACAAGGCGGACGGTGACCTGGAGGTGCGGACCGTCGGTGACCGGTCGGCGGCGGTCGACCGGCTCAAGCACCAGGAGATCTTCGGTGCGTATGCGATCCATGCGCAGGATGCGACGAAGGCTTCGGTGAAGGGCGCGACGAAGTCTTCGGCGAACGTCGCGGGGAAGGCTTCGGCGAACGTCGCGCGGAAGACTTCGGCGAAGGGGGCGGAGAGGCTTTCGGCGAAGGGGGCGACGGGAGGTGCCGGTGCCGGCGGGACAGCGGCGGCTTCGGCGAAGGCGGCGCCCGAGCTGCTGGTGGCGACCGCGGGATCCGACAGCAGCGCTTCCGTCGTACAGAAGGTCTTCACCCCGATCGCGGCGCAACAAGGCGCTCCGTTGAAGGTCACGGACGTGGCGCCGACGGCCGAGGACGACCCGACCGGGCAGGGCATCTTCTTCCTGCTGGTCGCGATCAGCATCGGCTCGTACGCCTCGGTCGCGGTGATCGGCGGTGCCGGGGCCGTGCTGCCGATCCGCCTGCGTGCGGCGCTGGCGATCGGCACGTCCTTCGTCGTCAGCCTCATCGGGGCGGCGTTCGCCGGTCCGGTCTTCCACCTCGTCGACCACGGTCTCCGGGGTCTGTGGGGCATGGCCTGGCTCTACTCCGCCGGCATTCTGCTGATCGGCACCGGCCTGCACACCTTCCTCAAGCGCTGGACCACGCTCGGCGTGATGGCTCTCTTCGTGATGCTCAACTTCACGTCCTCCGGCGGGATTTTCCGCCCAGAGATGCAGAACGGATTTTTCGCGGCCCTGCACTCCTTCTGGAACGGCGCGGGCTTCGTGGAGGGCACCCGCAGCCACGTCTACTTCGACAATTACGGCCTGTCGGGACACGTCTGGACGCTGGTGTGGTGGCTGGTCGCCGGCCTGCTGATGGTCGGGGTGGCGGCGCTGGCCGAGAAGCGGCGGCGTACCGCGGAGGCGGAGGCAGCGGCCAATGCCGCGGCGGTGGCGGCGGCCGCTGTGGCGGCAACGGTGCCGGAGCCGGAGCCGACGTGGAAGCGGGGAAGTCGGATGGAGCGGTCGGCAGGGGGAGCAGGGCCGGAAGCGGGCGCTGGGGCCGATGTGGATGCGGCTATGGCTGTGGACATGGCTGCGGCTGCGGCTGCCGAGGCGGATGTGGAGATGGAGGAGGCAGTGGGGGTTTAGCGGTCGCTTGGGGGCGGGGCGGGGCGGAGGCCGGTGGATGGGGATGGGGTGGTGCCTGCCGTCTGCCGTCTGGCTGGTGTCTGCGTGTGGTGCCTCGTGGCCGGTGGACGGTTTTGCGGCAGTTGAGAGTGCCGCTGTGGTGTGTCCCTCTGTGTTCCGTGCCCCTCCGGGCCCTGCGTTGCCGGGAGGGGCACGGTCGTCTCTGGGAGGCGAGGAGAAGGAGGAGGAAGTGGACACGGCTCGAAGCACCCCGAGTGCGCGGGCGCTTGGGGTGCTTGGGGTGATTGGGGACATGGAGGTCCGGATATCCCGAGTTCTGCGGCTCCGACGTTCCGAGAGTTCGATGTTCCCAGGGCTCGGCGTCCTCGGATTCCGATGTTCGGAGAATCCGGGGGTCGGGATTCCGTGGTTCGGGGATCCGGAGAGTTATCCACAGGCCCTGCAGGTTGTGACGGGATCTCGGTAACGTCATTGCTCGTCGGCAGGCCGGGTTCGCTCGGCGGGCTGATGGACGCAGCGGACAAGGACACAAGAGCGCAGGTCGTGAAGGGGGAGGTGGCCCGCTATGCCGCGTGTGCCGTATGTACCGGGGTTTGCGAAGGCGGACGAGCAGGGGACGTCGCCCAAGGCCGCCGGGCGTGCCCTGCGGGAGCACGTTCCGCGTGCCGAGCAGGCCGCGCTGTCGCTCACGGCCGGGCGGCCGGATGCGGTCGCGGCGGTTGAGCAGTCCAATGCCGGCCGACTGGCTGAACTGACACCGATACGGGTCGGCCGGATGGCCGCGAGCCCCTTCGCCTTCCTCCGTGGCTCTGCGGGCCTGATGGCGTACGACCTGACGGGCAGCCCCGTGACGGGCATCGGCACGCAGATCTGCGGAGACGCCCACGCCGCCAACTTCGGACTCTACGGCGACGCCCGCGGTCAGCTCGTCATCGATCTCAACGACTTCGACGAGACCTTGTACGGGCCGTGGGAGTGGGACGTGAAGCGGCTTGCGACGTCGATGGTGCTGGCAGGCCGGGAGGCGGGCGCCGGCGAGGACGACTGCCGCAAGGCGGCGCAGGACGCGGCGGGCGCGTACCGGCGCACGATGCGGTTGTTGGCGAAGCTGCCGGTGACCGAGGCGTGGAACGCTATCGCCGACGAGGCGCTGGTCTCGCACGCTGACGCAAAGGATCTCGTGGGGACGCTGGAGCGGGTAGCGGACAAGGCGCGCAAAAACACCAGCGCGCGGTTCGCGGCAAAGGCGACGGAGGAGACGCCGGACGGTGGCCGCCGGTTCGTGGACGCTCAGCCGGTGTTGCGGCGGGTGCCGGATGCGGAAGCGGCCGCCGTGGCCGCATCTCTCATCGGCTATCTGGAGACGCTCCCCGAGGACCTGCTGCCCTTGATGGCTCGGCACGCGGTACACGACGTGGCCTTCCGAGTGGTCGGCACCGGCAGTGTGGGGCTGCGGTCGTATGTGGTGCTGCTGCTGGACCACCGGGGCGAGCCGCTCGTCCTGCAGGTGAAGGAGGCCCGCGCCTCGGTGCTGGTGCCGTTCGTGGCGAAGGCCGGCTTCCCGGTGCCCCAGGTGGTGCACGAGGGACGCCGGGTGGTGCTCGGGCAGCGCCGGATGCAGGTGGTCAGCGACATTCTGCTGGGCTGGGCGACGGTGCAGGACGCGGCGTCGCCGGGCGGCGGCGCGACCGTGGGGAACGGCCGGCGGGAAGGGAAGGCCTTCCAGGTCCGCCAGTTCAGAAACCGCAAGGGCAGCGTGGACCCGGCGCAGCTGTCCGGCGATCAGATGGATGACTACGCCCGTATGACCGGTGCTCTCCTGGCCCGAGCCCATGCGCACAGCGCCGACCCACGCCTTTTGGCGGGCTACTGCGGCAAGAACGAGGAACTGGACGAGGCGATCGCGAACTTCGCGGTCACTTACGCGGACCGCACGGAAGCAGACCATGCGGAGCTGGCCACAGCGGTGAAGAACGGGCGGATCCCGGCGGAGACGGGGGTGTGAGGGAGGCGGCGCTCGGGCTCCCGGCCGGGGTTCGGGAGGTTGGAGCGGCGAGCGTTCGGGGGCACCGCCGGGTCCGGGGGCGGAGTAGCGGGGGCGGGAGCTCTGCCCGGGAAGGGAGCTGTGGGGCGGCGGTCCGCCGGGACACGTGTGCCGGGTTTAGGCAGCTCGCGGAAACGGAGCGGTCGGCGGCGTTCCGCCGTCGCGGTGTCGTCATGACGGCCCGCGGACCGTTGACGCGTGGCCACGGACGCCGGCGAGGCCCCGGCCGCCAGCCCGGGCCGGGGGATGTCTGCGCCGCTTGGTCGGCTGATGAGAAGGCTGCCGACACGGGGCTGGTGGGCGGACTGCCGAGGGATCCGTTGGCTGATTGAGGGGGCGCTGGGGGCTGCCGGGGCTCCCGGGCCCGTCGGGGCTGGGCCTGTCGGGCTCCTGGGGTTGCTGGGGCCTGTCGGGGCAGCTGGCGCCTGCCCGGGGCTGTCAGGACTGCCGGGGCTGTCGACGGAGGAGGCAGCTGAGGAGCCGGTCGGCTGAGGAGCCGGTCGGCTGAGGAGCCCGTGGGCTGAGGAGCCCGCTGGCTGAGGGGTGGGGGCAGGGTGAGGGGGTGGGTGGGGAGGGGAGGGGAGGGAGGGCCCCGGTAGGAAGCGAGCGAATGGCCGTGGAGGGCCCGGCCCGGCGTGGGCCGTACGCTGACCGGGTGACGAACTCGCACGCGGAGAACACGCAGGACGGTCAGCACCGACCGGACGTACCGGGCACCCCGGACGCCACGGCCGCGCCGCAGGCACCGGACGCCCGCGGCGGCGGTCAGAGAGCCCAGGTCGGGCAGGACGGCGGCTCGGGAGACCGGACCGGGGCCCCCGAAGAGGTGGACGCCGGCCAAGGAGCTCTGGGCGATTCGCCTACCGCTCGGGCCGCGGCGGAGGGCGAGCCGGGCGGCGCCCCGGGTGAGCAGGCGGCTCAGGACGAGGCGACCCGGCGGCTGGCGAAGGCGGTCCTGGCCGCGGAGCAGGCGCTGATCGAGTTCGAGATCGCGGTGGAGACCTTCCGGGTGGAAGTGGAGAACTTCTCCCGCTTGCACCACCAGCGGCTCGGCCCCATGTACGCGCGGCTGGACGAGCTCGATGCGCAGATCGCCGAGGCGGTGGCGGCGCGTACGGGGGCTCCGGAGGACGTCCGTAAGGCGCACGAGGCACGTGCGTCGGTGCTGCCGATGCCGGAAGTCGAGGAGCTGTTCCACGGCTGGATGGGCTCGGACGGGCTGTTCTCCGAGGCGCAGGCGATGCTCACCGAGCAGCCGGTGCAGCCGCCACAGAAGGTGCGGCCGAGCGAAGAGGCCCGCAAGGTCTATCGCGATCTGGTGCGCCAGGCCCATCCGGACCTGGCGCGGGACGATGCCGAGCGGACACGGCGGGACGAGTTCATCGCGCGGGTCAACGCAGCGTACGGGCAGGGTAACGAGGCCCTGCTGCGGGAGCTGGCGCAGGAATGGGAGGCCGGCCCCGCGCCGGCCGAGGAGCGGCTCAGCGAGAGCGAGGAGCTCTACGCCCGGCTGGAGTGGCTCGCCGAGCGCAAGGAGCTGCTGGCTGCCATGGCCTCCGAGCTGGAAGAGAGCGCGATCGGCTCGATGATCAAGATGGCGCCGGAGGACCCGGACGCGCTGCTGGACGAGATCGCCGAGAAGCTGCTCGCCGATGTTGCGGAACGCGAGACGTACCTCGCGCAGCTGGTCGGGTAGCGTCGGGACCATGCAATTTGGTTCTGTGCCCACGGTCGATGTCGACGCTCTTACGCCGGAGGACTTCCTCCTGGACGTGCGTGAGGACGACGAGTGGGAGGCCGGGCACGCCGAGGGCGCGCTGCACATTCCGATGAGTGCGTTCGTCGCCCGCTACGGAGAGTTGACCGAAGCGGCCCCCGCGGACGGCAGGGTGTATGTGCTGTGCCGGGTCGGTGGGCGCTCGGCGCAGGTGACGCAGTATCTGGTCCAGCAGGGCGTCGACGCGGTGAACGTCGCGGGCGGCATGCAGGCCTGGGAGGCCGCCGGTCGCCCCGTGTCGGATGGCAAGGGCGGCGCCGGCGTGGTCATCTAGCCGGGAGCCGGGAGCCGGGAGCCGGGAGCCGGGAGCCGGGAGCCGGGAGCCGGGAGCCGGGGCGGTGGGGCGTGCAGTGGTGGCTGCCGGGTCAAGGCTCGGTAACTCGGTGCCGCGGTGGCGGACGCCTGCTGTGCGCCTTCTCTCTGCTCCCGCCTCAGCGCAGCGGGTGTGCTGCGAGCAGGTTGCCAAGGGCCTCCTCGTGGGCGGCGGCGGGGCCGAGGGAGAGCTCCAGCTGTTTGGCCCAGGCGTGATAGCGGTGCAGTGCGTAGTCGGTGTCGGCACCGAAGCCGCCATGAAGGTGCTGGGCGGTCTGGACGACGCGGCGTACGCCCTCCGAGGCCCAGATCTTGGCGACCGCGATATCCCCGGCGGGCGGGAGCGGGCCGGCCGCGTCGGTGGTGATGCGCCAGGCGGCCTGCCAGAGGGTGGCCTCCATGGCGCGCAGGTCGATGAAACGGTCGGCGGCCTGGACGGCGACGGCCTGGAAGGTGGCCACCGGGAATCCGAACTGCTCGCGCTTGCTCGTGTAGTCGCTGGTCATGGCGAGGACGCGCTCGCCCAGGCCCAGGGCGAGTGCACAGGTACCGGTGGTCAGAACGTTGCGCAGCAACTCCCAGGCGAGCGGGGCAGTGATCGTTTCCCGGGCGCTGAGGCGTACGGAATCCAGCCGGACCTCGGCAAGGCGCTCTCCGGTGGTGGATATCTGGTCGTCGAGTGTGACGCCCTGGTGGGTGCGGGGGACGAGGGCGAGTACGGCGTGGCCTTCGGGGGCGTGGGCGGGGAGCAGGATCCGGTCCGCGGTCTGGGCCCAGGGAACGGCTGTCTGGACCCCGTCGAAGATCCAGTCGGCACCCTCCTGGCGGGCGTCAACGGCAAGTTCGGCCGGTTCGTGCCCGGTGCGGCCGCTGGTGGCGACGGTCACGACGAGGTCCCCGGCAGCAATCCGGGGCAGCACTTGGGCACACAACTCGTCGGCCGCGTAACGCTGGAGGGTGAGCGCGGCGGCGCCGGCCTCCAGCAGCGGCACCCGCGCCAGCACCTTGGCCGACTCGCGGAGTACGAGGCAGAGCGCGATCGGGTCGAGGCCCGCGCCGCCGTGCTCGGGCGCGATCGGCAGGCTCAGCAGGTCGGCGTCGGCGAGCTTGCGCCACAGGGTGCGGTCGAAGTCGTCGGCGACCGCACCGGGGGTGAGCGCCGGGCTGGGCACGCCGTCCGGAGCGACCCCCGCGAAGACGGCCTTGGCCGCTTCGACGGCGGCCTGCTGCTCCTCGGTGAAGGTGAAGTCCATTGCTCTGTCCTCCCACGCCGCGCCTCGAACTGACGATGCGTCAAGGTAGAACATGTTCCAGGAATTGGGAATGGCGGATCCCGTGGAAGGGGCGGATCCGGTGAAAGCGGCGGAAGGGATGACGGCGGCGGACGGGTGAGGGACGGAGTCGTGGGGAGCCTGCTGAGTCCGTCCGGTCGCGCCCGCCCGGATCGGATTCATCGATTCATCGATTCATCGGTCGAAGTCCAGTTCGACCTTCTCTGTGGCCGGGTGGGACTGGCAGGCGAGGACGTACCCCGCGTCGACTTCTTCGGACTCCAGGGCGAAGTTGCGGTCCATGCGGACCTCGCCCGAGACCAGGAAGGCGCGGCAGGTGCCGCAGACGCCGCCCTTGCAGGCGTACGGGGCGTCCGCGCGGTTGCGCAGGACTGCCTCGAGCAGCGACTCCCGGTCGTGGACCGGCCAGGTGCCGGAGCGGCCGTCGAGGGTGGCGGTCACGGTGCTGTGCGCGGGGGCGGCGGGGGCGGTCGGGGCGCCGTTGTCGACGTGGAAGATTTCTTCGTGGATGCGGGTGCGGGGCACGTTGAGGGCGCGGAGGGCGCGTTCGGCGCCCTGGACCAGGCCGTAGGGGCCGCAGAGGTACCAGCCGTCGACGGAGTCGATCTTCAGGAGCGCGGGCAGGAGGGAGCGGAGCCGGGTCTCGTCCAGGCGCCCGGAGGGCAGGCCGGCTTGTTGTTCCTCGCGCGAGAGGGTGTGGATGAGCTGGAAGCGCTGGGGATAGCGGTCCTTGAGGTCGGCCACCTCCTCCAGGAACATCGTCGACGCCGCCGTGCGGTCGCTGCGGATGAGGCAGAAGTGGGCGTCCGGCTGCCGGTCGAGCAGGGTGGAGACGATGGACAGCACGGGGGTGATGCCACTGCCGCCGACGATTGCGACGAAGTGTCCGGGGCGTGGTTCGAGGGTGAACCGGCCGGCCGGGGCCATCACCTCCACCGTGTCGCCGACGGTGAGTTCCTTGAGCGCGTAGGTCGAGAAGGCGCCGTCCTCGACGAGGCGGATACCTACTCGCAGTACGGGCTGGTCGGTGGCCGGGGTGCAGATGGAGTACGTACGGCGGATCTCCTGGCCGTCGACCGATCTGCGCAGGGCGATGTGCTGTCCGGGAGTGTGCCGGAAGGTCGTGCGCAGCTCGGGCGGGACCGCGAAGGTGACGGCCACCGCGTCGTCCGTGAGCCGTTCGATCTCCCGGACCCGGAGCGGGTGGAACATCACAACTCCTTGAAGTGGTCGAAGGGTTCGCGGCAGGACTCACAGCGTCGCAGCGCCTTGCACGCGGTGGAGGAGAACCGGCTCAGCAGGGTGGTGTCGGTCGATCCGCAGTGCGGGCAGCGGAGGGTGAGGTCGACGGCGACCGGGCCGCCCGCCGGTCCCGTGGGGCGCGGGGGTGCGATACCGAATTCGGCGAGCTTGCGGCGGCCCTCGGCGGTGATCGCGTCCGTGGTCCACGGCGGGCTGAGGACCGTTCGGACCTCGACCTCGGGTATCCCGTGGTCGTGCAGCACTCGCTCGATATCGGCCGACATCGTCTCGATGGCGGGGCAACCGGTGTAGGTGGGGGTGAGCCGCACCTCGACCCGGCCGGGGGCGGTCAGCTGGACCCCGCGCAGCACGCCCAGTTCGGCGAGGGTGAGCACCGGCAGCTCGGGGTCGGGAACGGAGCCCGCCAGGGCAAGCAGTTCCTCTTCGAGGGCGGTGGTGGTCACCATGCCGCCCCCGGGTGGCTGCGGTGGAGGTGCTGCATTTCGGCGAGCAGCCGTCCGAACGATTCGGTGTGCAGGCCCTGGCGGCCCGCGCCGGCCGTCCAGGCGCCGTGCCGGGGGCCTTCGGGGACGGTGAGAGTGGCTTGCTCCAGAGTGGCGGTGATGCGTGCGGTCCAGCTGTCGTGCAGGGCCGGCCAGGGCACCGTTTCCAGTCCTGCCACCGGCTCGAACAGTTCGTCGGTGAAGCGCCAGAGGGCGTCCAGGGCACGTTGCATCCGGGTGTGGCTCTCGTCGGTGCCGTCACCCAGGCGCAGCGTCCACTGATGAGCGTGGTCGCGGTGGTAGGCGACCTCCTTGACGGCCTTCGCGGCCAGCGGTGCCAATTCGCTCTCGGTGGTGGCGAGATGGTCGAACAGCAGCTCCTGGTAGGTGGAGAAGTAGAGCTGGCGGGCGATGGTGTGGGCGAAGTCGCCGTTGGGCTGCTCGACGAGCTGGAGGTTGCGGAATTGCCGCTCCTCGCGCAGATAGGCCAGTTCGTCCTCGTCACCGGCGAGGGAGAGCAGTACACGGGCCTGGCCGAGCAGGTCCAGCGCGATATTGGCCAGTGCGACCTCCTCCTCCAGGACCGGGGCGCGCCCGGCCCACTCGCCCAGGCGGTGGGAGAGGATCAGGGCGTCGTCCCCGAGCGGCAGGGCCGGGGTGGCGGTGACGTTCATCAAAGGTGATGCACCCCGTCCGGGATCTCGTAGAAGGTCGGGTGGCGGTAGGGCTTGTCACCGGCCGGCTCGAAGAAGCTGTCCTTCTCGTCCGGCGAGGAGGCGGTGACCTGCGCGGAGGGCACCACCCAGAGGGAGACGCCTTCCGAGCGGCGGGTGTAGAGGTCGCGGGCGTTGCGCAGCGCCATCTCGGCGTCCGGTGCGTGCAGGCTGCCGGCGTGGGTGTGGGAGAGTCCGCGGCGGCTGCGGACGAAGACCTCCCACAGGGGCCAGTCGGCGGGCCGGGCGGCCGTCCCCGCGGTGGCCGCGGGGGCTTCGGCAGGGCGTGGTGTCGTCATCGGGTGACCTCCCCGTGCTTGGCCGCGTGTGCGGCGGCTGCCTCGCGCACCCAGGCGCCGTCCTCGTGAGCCTGCCGGCGGCGGCTTATCCGCTGGTCGTTGCAGGGGCCGTTGCCCTTGAGGACCTCACGGAACTCGGCCCAGTCGATCGGGCCGAAGTCCCAGTGGCCGCGCTCGTCGTTCCACGTCAGCTCCGGGTCGGGGAGCGTGAGCCCGAGGGCTTCGGCCTGGGGGACGCAGATGTCCACGAAGCGCTGGCGCAGCTCGTCGTTGGAGTGCCGCTTGATCTTCCAGGCCATGGACTGCGCGGAGTGCGATGACTCGTCGTCCGGCGGGCCGAACATCATCAGTGACGGCCACCACCAGCGGTTCACCGCATCCTGCGCCATGGCGTGCTGCGCCTCGGTGCCGCGGCTGAGGGCCAGCAGGGCCTCGTAGCCCTGTCGCTGATGGAAGGACTCCTCCTTGCAGATACGGACCATTGCGCGGGCGTAGGGGCCGTACGAACAGCGGCAGAGCGGGACTTGGTTGGTGATCGCCGCGCCGTCCACCAGCCAGCCGACGGCCCCGACATCGGCCCAGGTCAGGGTCGGGTAGTTGAAGATCGAGGAGTACTTCTGGCGGCCGGAGTGCAGCTTGTCGAGCAGTTCGTCGCGGCCGGTGCCCAGGGTCTCGGCGGCGCTGTAGAGATACAGGCCGTGGCCGGCTTCGTCCTGCACCTTGGCCATCAGGATCGCCTTGCGGCGCAGGGACGGCGCCCGGGTGATCCAGTTGCCCTCCGGCTGCATGCCGATGATCTCGGAGTGGGCGTGCTGCGCGATCTGGCGCACGAGCGTCGAGCGGTAGGCGTCCGGCATCCAGTCCCGCGGCTCGATGCGTTCGTCCGCGGCCACGGTGGCGTCGAATACGGCCTCGCGGGCCGCCGTCTCTTCCGGCGCGATCGTCGTCATGTGGTGCCCCCTCGCTCCCGACCGACCGATCGTTCGGTTCAATGGTGAGCGGGCGGACCGCGGGTGTCAAGCCTGTGGATAACCCGGGGAGGGTGTGCCCGGTGCGGCCGCGTAGGTACGGTTCCGAAGCGGAGTTGACCGCATGGATTCTGGGAACGGGGCGGGAATGCAGTCATACGGGGACGAAACGCGGCCACTGTCCGCGCTCTCGCTGCCCTCGCGGATCGTCATAGGGGTGGCGGCCTGTGCCCTCGCGGTCATCGTCGCGATTCATCTCGCCATGATGTTCTTGCACGTGGCGCCGTCGAATACGCTCAGCAAACAGCAGGGCGACCTGATCAGCGACTACGTCTACCCCGAGTACGAACAGAACTGGAAGCTGTTCGCCCCCAACCCGCTGCAGCAGAACATCGCGGTGCAGGTCCGTGCGCAGCTGCGCACCGAGGACGGCGCCGTGCGGACCAGCGGCTGGACCGATCTGACCGCCCGCGACGGCCGGGGCATCCTCCACAACCCGCTGCCCAGCCACACCCAGCAGAACCAACTGCGCCGCGGCTGGGAGCTCTTCCTCAACACCCACAACGCACAGAACCGCCCCGTCGGCCTGCGCGGGGAGCTGTCCGAGCGCTATATCCGGCGGATCGTGATGCTCCGGATGGACGGCGAGTGGACGAAGGGCGGCGGCCGGGTCGAACAGGTCCAGGTCCGCTCGCAGACGACGGCGGTCCGCCCGCCGCCATGGAGCTCCGAGAAGATCAGCGAGAAGCCCGTGTACCGCGTGCTGCCCTGGTGGCAGGTCACCGCCGACGACCTGCCCAAGGGGGCGAACAGCCAGTGACGTCACCGACGCCCCACCAGCCTCAGCAGACTCCGAGCGCACAGCAGGCCCCGCACACCCCCCAGCCGACCGGCGTACCGCAGCAAGCCCATGCACCACAGGCGCCTCCGGAGCCGGAGCCCTACCAGGAGACCCGCATCGAGCGCGCCATCGGACGTGGCCTCGGGCTGGTCACCAGCCGTGCATTGGCCCCGTACCAGACCGCCTTGATCCGGATCGGCTTCTCGGCGACGTGGCTGCTGTTCCTGCTGCGCGAGTGGCCGCACCGCGCGGTCCTCTACGGGCCCGACAGCCCCTGGAACCTGGACATGGCCCGTCGGCTCCTGGACGGCAACCACGCCTTCTCCGTACTCCCCTGGTCCGACAGCCGCGGCTGGTTCGAGTGCGTCTACCTCGTGGCCGTCGTGGCCAGTGCGCTGCTGATGCTCGGCTGGCGCACCCGCACCATGTCGGTGCTGTTCATGGTGGGCGTGCTCTCGCTGCAGAACCGCAGCGTCTTCATAGGCGACGGCGGCGACAACGTCATCCACCTGATGTCGATGTATCTCGTGCTGACCCGGTGCGGGCAGGTCTGGTCGCTGGACGCACGCCGTGCGAAGCGAACAGCGGCCGCCGCGTACGCCTCCGGTGGGGAGGAAGCCGGGGGCGCATCCGCCGCCTCCCGCGATCTGCCCGGCGTCATCCTGTGGGCCGTGCTCGGCCTCGGCCTGGCCGTCGCCCAGCTGAACGGCAGCTACGGCCTCGGCTGGTCCGAGGGCGGCCCGTTCCCGCACATCGGCTGGAGCCTGGTGCTGTGGGGCCTGTGGCTGGCGCACGGTCTGTGGTGGGCGGTGCAGCGCTACGCCCCCGGTGAGCCGCGCATCGTCCTGGAGACCCTCGCCAAGCTCGCCCACAACGGCGCACTGCTGGTGATCGTGATCGAGGTCTGCCTCATCTACGCCACCGCCGGCTGGTACAAGATCCAGGGCTCACGCTGGCAGGACGGCACCGCGGTCTACTACCCGATGCACCTGGACTACTTCTCCCCCTGGCCGGCGCTGTCCGAGCTGCTGGGAAGCAACGGCGTGATGGTCATGCTGATCACCTACGGGACGGTGATCGTGCAGGTCGCCTTCCCGTTCACGCTCTTCAACCGCCGGCTGAAGAATGTGCTGCTGGTCGCGATGATCTGCGAGCATCTCTCGATCGCGTTCCTGCTCGGACTGCCGTTCTTCTCGCTCGCGATGATCACCGCGGATGCGGTCTTTCTGCCCACGAACTTCCTGACCTGGGTCTCCGCACGCCTCTCCGGCCTGCGCGAACGGCTCTTTTCGCGTGGCGGTGCGGCCCGGCCGGCCGACGGGACCGGGGGCGGCGAGCCGGAGGCCCGTACGGGGCACGGCGACGGTGGCCATACGCTCGTAGGGTGAGCAGCGAGAAAACCACCCCCGCCGAGCCCCTCCAGTACGACGAGGGGTACGGGACCCAGATCGGCGTCGGGCCGCATCCGGAGCCCTGGCCCCAGGACGACCGCCTGGACCCCGAGCTGCTCGCGCACGGCGACCGCCGCAATGTCGTCGACCCCTACCGCTACTGGAAGCGGGAGGCGATCGTCGCCGACCTCGACACCCGCCGCCATGACTTCCATGTGGCGGTCGAGAACTGGGGCCACGACTTCAACATCGGCTCGGTTGTACGGACCGCGAATGCGTTCCTGGCCAAGGAGATCCATATCGTCGGGCAGCGCCGCTGGAACCGCCGCGGCGCGATGGTGACCGACCGCTACCAGCACGTCCGCCACCACCCGGACACCGCGGACCTCACCGCCTGGGCGGCGGCCGAGGAACTGCCGATCATCGGGATCGACAATCTCCCCGGATCCGTGCCGCTGGAGACGACCGCGCTGCCGCGGCGCTGTGTGCTGCTGTTCGGCCAGGAGGGGCCGGGGCTGACCGAACAGGCGCGCCGGCATGCCTCGCTGGTCTGCTCGATCGCGCAGTTCGGCTCGACCCGCTCGATCAATGCGGGGGCCGCCGCCGCCATCGCGATGCATGCCTGGATCGGCCGCCATGCACGGATCGAGGGGCCGGACGGCGGCTGACGGACCCCGAGCTCCGTCGGGCGCCCGGCGCGGGGCCCAGGAGAACCTCCCGGGGCCCGGCGCCCGCACCCGTCATGCCGGTCGTCGCACCTCCACCGTCCGGAAGCGGTTGGCCACGAAGGCACCGTCACACAGCGCCGCATTGGCCGCCGGGTTGCCGCCCGAGCCATGGAAGTCCGAGAACGCCGCGGTCTGGTTCACATAGACCCCGCCGGTCAGATTCAGCGACAGCTGGGCGCACTCCTCCAGGCAGGCCTCCTCCACCAGCTGTTCGACCTCGGCGGAGGTGGTGTACGCGCCGACCGTCATGGCGCCCTTCTCGCGGACCGTGCGCCGCAGCAGATCCACCGCGTCGGCCGCGGAATCCACGGCCACCGCGAAGGACACCGGGCCGAAGCACTCGGAAAGATAGGCGGCCTCGGAGTCCGGCTTGGCGCCGTCCAGCTTGACGATCACCGGCGTGCGGACCGTGGCACCGGGGAACTCGGGGTTGGGCACCTCACGGGAGGCCAGGGCCACCTCGCCGAGCCCGGCAGCCGCGTCGATCCGCTCCTTGACCTGCGGATTGACGATGGCACCCAGCAGGGCGTTGGCCCGTGCGTCGTCGCCCAGCAGGCCGCTCACCGCGCCCGCGAGGTCGCTGACCACCTCGTCGTACGACTTCGGACCGGCGTCCGTGGTGATGCCGTCGCGCGGGATCAGCAGATTCTGCGGAGTGGTGCACATCTGGCCGCTGTAGAGCGACAGCGAGAAGGCGAGGTTGCCGAGCATGCCCTTGTAGTCATCGGTGGAGTCGATGACGACGGTGTTGACGCCGGCCTTCTCCGTGAAGACCTGCGCCTGCCGGGCGTGCGTCTCCAGCCAGTCGCCGAAGGCGGTCGAGCCGGTGTAGTCGATGATGCGGACCTCGGGGCGGACGGCCAGTGTCTTGGCCAGGCCCTCGTCCGGCCTGTCCACGGCCAGGCACACCAGGTCGGCGGGGAAGCCGGCCTCGGTGAGCACCTCGCGGGCCGCCTTGACGGTCAGCGCCAGCGGCAGCACGGCACGCGGATGCGGCTTGACCAGCACCGGGTTGCCGGTCGCCAGAGAGGCGAACAGGCCCGGATAGCCGTTCCACGTCGGGAAGGTGTTGCACCCGATCATCAGGGCGACGCCGCGCGGCACGGCCGTGAAGCTCTTGGTCAGCTCGAGCGGGTCGCGCTTGCCCTGCGGCTTGGACCACGGCGCCTGCTCCGGGATGCGGACCTGCTCGGCGTACGCATACGCCACCGCCTCCAGGCCGCGGTCCTGAGCATGCGGACCGCCCGCCTGGAACGCCATCATGAAGGCCTGGCCGCTGGTGTGCATCACGGCCTGCGCGAACTCATGGGTTCGGGCGCTGATCCGGGCCAGGATCTCCAGACACACCGCCGCGCGCGTCTCGGGGCCGGCATCCCGCCAGGCGGGGAGCGCGGCGCGCATGGCCGGCAGCAGCACGTCCACATCAGGGTGCGGATAGCTGATGTCCAACTTCAGGCCGTACGGCGAGACTTCCTCGCCGGTCCAGTCGTCCGTGCCGGGCTGGTCGAGCTCGAACCGCCGGCCGCGCAGTGCCTCGAAGGCGGCCAGCCCGTCGGGCGCGGCGCTCTCGCCGTACGCCTTCGGGTGCTCGGGGTGCGGGGACCAGTACGCGCGGGTGCGGATCGCCTCCAGCGTCTGCTCGAGCGTCGGGCGGTGCTTCTCGATCAACTGCGCTGCGGTCATTTCGGCGGCCATCGATGACCAACTCCTCGTCGAGCTGGGCGGAGAGTGGATAGGGGCTGGGAGCGGACAGGGCAACGGAGTTAGAGTAACCGAACGATCGGTCGGGGCAAGAGGGCTCGGCCGGCCTGTGGAAAAGTCGGTCGGGGAGGATCAGCTGGCATGACGGCTCTCGCAATCAGCAGCACCGTGGCAGTGGTGGGCACCGGCACCATGGGGCAGGGCATCGCGCAGGTGGCGCTGGTCGCCGGCCATCGCGTACGCCTCTATGACACCGCCCCCGGGCGCGCCGGACAAGCCGCAGAGGCGATCGGAGGGCGGCTGGACCGGCTCGTCGAAAAAGGCCGGATCACGACGGACGAGCGGGATGCCGCCCGTGAGCGACTCTCCCCCGCCACCGCCCTCGCGGAGCTGGCCGACGCGGCACTGGTCATCGAGGCGATTCTGGAGCAACTTCCCGCCAAACAGGAGCTGTTCACCGCCCTGGAGGGCATCGTTACGGCCGACTGTCTGCTGGCCACCAACACCTCCTCGCTGTCCGTGACCGCGGTCGCGGGCCGGCTGCGCCACCCCGGCCGCTGCGTGGGCATGCACTTCTTCAACCCGGCGCCGCTGCTCCCCCTGGTCGAGGTGATCAGCGGCTTCGCCACCGACGAGGCCGCCGCCACCACCGCGTACGACACCGCCGCGGCCTGGGGCAAGAAGCCGGTGCGCAGTACGGACACCCCCGGTTTCGTCGTCAACCGCATCGCCCGCCCCTTCTACGCCGAAGCCCTGCGTGCCTACGAGGAGCGGGTCGCCGACCCGGCCACCATCGATGCGGTGCTGCGCGACGGGGCCGGCTTCAAGATGGGGCCGTTCGAACTGACCGACCTCATCGGGCAGGACGTGAACGAGGCCGTCACCCACTCCGTGTGGCAGGCCTTCTTCCAGGACCCGAAGTTCACCCCCTCCCTGGCGCAGCGCCGGCTGGTCGAGTCCGGGCTGCACGGCCGTAAGGCAGGCCGGGGGTGGTTCGACTACTCCGAGGGCGCCCGCCGGCCCGAACCGCGGACCGCGGAGCTCTGTCCGGCGCCCGAGTCCGTCGGCCTGCACGCGAAGCTGCCCGGCCCCGCGGCGGTGCTGTGCGAGCTCATCGAGGAGGCGGGCATCAAGGTCACCCGCGACCGGACACCGGGGGAGTCGGAGGGTTTCCTGCGGCTGCCCGGTGGAGCCTGCCTGGCACTGACCAACGGCTGTCCGGCCGCGTCGGACGTCCACGGGAAGGACATCCGCTTCGACCTCTCCCTGGACTACCGCGCCGCCACCCGTATTGCCCTGGCGGCCTCGTCGGCGGTCTCCGAGGCGGACCTCGCCGAGGCGGTCGGGCTGTTCCAGGCGCTGGGCAAGCAGGTCAGCGTGATCGAGGACGTACCGGGGATGATCGTCGCCCGGACGATCGCGATGATCATCGACTTCGCCGTGGATGCCGCGGCCCGCGGGGTCGCGAATCCCGAGGACATCGACACGGCCATGCGGCTGGGCGTGAACTATCCCGGCGGCCCCATGGAGTGGGTCGAACGGCTCGGCGCCCAGTGGGTGTGGAATCTGCTGGACTCGATGCACCACCAGAACGCCGGCGGACGGTATGTACCGTCCTGGGCGCTACGGCGCCGTGCAGACCTCGAGGAATAGGTGCTCTAATCATGACCATGGCCAAGCGCGACACCTATACGCCCGATTCGCTGCTCGCGGTCGCCGTCGAGGTGTTCATCGAGCGCGGCTACGACGGCACGTCCATGGAGCACCTCTCCAAAGCGGCCGGCATCTCGAAGTCCTCGATCTACCACCATGTCCGCAGCAAGGAAGAGCTGCTGCGCCGTGCCATAAGCCGTGCCCTGGACGGGCTGTTCGGTGTGCTGGAGGAGCCGGGCGCCCTTGGGGGGCGGGCGATAGGGCGGCTGGAGCATGTCACCCGGCGTGTGGCCGAGGTGCTGATGGACGAACTCCCCTATGTGACACTGCTGTTGCGGGTGCGCGGAAATACGGACACCGAGCGGTGGGCCATGGAGCGCCGCCGGGAGTTCGACCACGAGGTCTCCGATCTGCTCAAGCAGGCCGCCGCCGACGGCGACCTCCGGGACGACGTGGACATCCGGCTGGCCACCCGTCTGCTCTTCGGCATGATCAACTCGATTGTGGAGTGGTACCGGCCGGGGCGGGGCGGTGCGGTGAGCCGTGACGAGGTGGCCGAGGCCGTGGTGCGTACGGCGTTCGCGGGGCTGCGCAAGCCCTGATCTGCGCAAGCTCCGATCTGCGCACATCCTGGTCTGGGCAAGCGCTGATCTGCGTAAACCCTGGTCTGCGCCGGTGCCGAGCGCCCTGGGCGGATCAGTCCTCCTCGGGCCCGAGGTCGGTCTCCTCGAAGACCAGCAGGGTGCGGGTGCTGAGCACTTCCGGTATCGACTGGATACGGGTGAGGACCAGCTCCCGCAGCTCGCGGTTGTCCTTGGTGTGGACGAGTAGCAGCACATCGAAATCCCCGCTGACCAGCGCGATGTGGGTGGCCCCGGGCAGCGCGGTGAGCTGCTTGCGCACGGTCCGCCAGGAGTTCTGCACGATCTTCAGCGTGATATATGCGGAAGCGCCCTGACCTGCGCGCTCCTGGTCGACGAGGGCACTGAAGCCGCGGATTACCCCGTCGTCGATCAGTCGGTTGATCCGGGCGTAGGCGTTGGCGCGCGAGACGTGCACCCGCTCGGCCACGGAACGTATCGATGCCCTGCCGTCGGTCTGCAGCATGCGCAGGATGGAGCGGTCGATGGTGTCCAGCGGGCGTGCGGCCGGTGGCGGTGCGGGGGCCGGTGGTGCAGGTGCCGGCGGGGTGGCGGGTGCCGCGGGCGGCTGCCCGTCGGAATTGGCCATCTGTTCGCCCGGCATATGGTCCCGCCTCCCCTTTGTGGACGCCCTGTCTTCATCTCAAGCTGTGGAGAACCGTTTGTCCACAGGCTGAGTGCGCCTGTAGCCAAAATGCATCAACGACCGAACAATCGGTAGGGCAGGGCGTACCCGCCCTGGCCGATTCCATCCTGCCCATCCGCCGCTCGCCCACCACCCACATGAGGCGCATCGCGCCACCCCTTCGATCCGAGGAGGTGCTCGGCATGACGGTCCTTGAGCAGCCCGGCAGCAGCAGGAAGAAGAGCAGCCTGGCCGGCCCCCCGCCCGTCTGGCGGCCGCGCGTCGATCCCGCGCCCCTCCTGCCCGACGAGGAGCCGTACCGCCTCCTGGGGACGGATGCCGCGGCCCGGCTCGACTCCGGACTGCTGACCCGGCTCTACGCCCAGCTGGTGCGCGGCCGCCGGTACAACGCCCAGGCGACGGCCCTGACCCGGCAGGGGCGCCTGGCGGTCTACCCGTCCTCCACGGGACAGGAGGCCTGCGAGGTCGCCGCGGCGCTGGCGCTCGAAGACCGGGACTGGCTCTTCCCCAGCTATCGCGACACCCTCGCCGCCGTGGCCCGCGGCCTCGACCCCGTACAGGCGCTGACCCTGCTGCGCGGTGACTGGCACAACGGATACGACCCGCACGAACACCGCATCGCCCCCCTGTGCACCCCCCTCGCCACCCAGCTCCCGCATGCCGTGGGCCTGGCGCACGCCGCCCGCCTCAAGGGCGACGAGGTGGTGGCGCTGGCCATGGTGGGTGACGGTGGCACGAGCGAGGGCGACTTCCACGAGGCGCTGAACTTCGCGGCGGTCTGGCAGGCGCCGGTGGTCTTCCTCGTCCAGAACAACGGCTTCGCGATCTCCGTGCCGCTCGCCAAGCAGACCGCCGCGCCGTCCCTCGCCCACAAGGCTGTCGGATACGGCATGCCGGGCCGTCTGGTCGACGGCAATGACGCGCCCGCCATGCACGAGGTGCTCGCCGAAGCCGTGCAGCGGGCCCGCAGGGGCGGCGGTCCCACCCTGATCGAGGCCGTCACCTACCGCATCGAGGCGCACACCAACGCCGACGACGCCACCCGCTACCGCAGCGATGCCGAGGTCGAGACCTGGCGGTCTCACGACCCGATAGCCCTTCTGGAGCATGAGCTGGCAGCCCGCGATCTGCTCACCGATGAATTCGTCGCCGCCACCCGGGACGGCGCCGAGCAACTGGCGGCCGACCTCCGGGAGCGGATGAACGCCGACCCGCAGCTGGACCCGATGGACCTGTTCACCCATGTATTCGCCGAGCAGACCAGCCAACTGCGCGCCGAAGCCTCGCTGTTGCGCGCCGAGCTGGACGCCGAGGCCAACGGACACACCGAGGACACCGCGGGCGCCAACGGCTCCGCCGAGGAGGCCAGGCCATGACGACCACCGCCGAGCCGGCAACCGCGCGCAAGCCCGCCACCATGGCGCAGGCGCTGACCCGCGCGCTGCGCGACGCCATGGCCGACGACCCGTCCGTCCATGTCATGGGCGAGGACGTCGGCACCCTCGGCGGCGTCTTCCGGGTCACCGACGGCCTCGCCAAGGAGTTCGGCGAGGACCGCTGCACCGACACCGCGCTCGCCGAGGCCGGCATCCTGGGCACCGCCGTCGGCATGGCGATGTACGGGCTGCGACCGGTCGTCGAGATGCAGTTCGACGCCTTCGCCTACCCCGCGTTCGAGCAGCTGATCAGCCATGTCGCCCGGATGCGCAACCGCACCCGAGGCGCGCTGACGATGCCGCTGACCATCCGCATCCCGTACGGCGGCGGCATCGGCGGGGTCGAGCACCACAGCGACTCCTCCGAGGCGTACTACCTCGCCACCCCCGGGCTCCAGGTCGTCACCCCGGCGACCGTCGAGGACGCCTACGGGCTGCTGCGCGCCGCCATCGCCTCCGACGACCCGGTCGTCTTCCTGGAGCCCAAGCGCCTGTACTGGTCCAAGGCCGACTGGTCGCCCGATGCGCCCACCGAGGTCGCGCCGCTGGGCCGCGCCGCGGTCCGGCGCCGCGGCAGCAGCGCCACGCTGATCACCTACGGCCCGTCGCTGCCGGTCTGCATGGAGGCCGCCGAGGCCGCCGGCGCCGAGGGCTGGGACCTGGAAGTGGTCGATCTGCGCTCACTGATGCCGTTCGACGACGACACGGTCTGCGCGTCGGTGCGGCGGACCGGACGAGCCGTGATCGTCCATGAGTCCAACGGGTTCGGCGGTCCCGGAGGGGAGATCGCCGCACGGATCACCGAGCGCTGCTTCCACCACCTGGAGGCGCCGGTCCTGCGGGTCGCGGGTTTCGACATCCCCTACCCGCCACCCATGCTGGAGCGGCACCATCTGCCCGGCGTGGACCGGATCCTGGACACCGTCGCCCGCCTCCAGTGGGAGTCGGACTGGACCGAGGGACGTGGTGAGTGATGGCCGTGGTCCGCGAATTCACGTTGCCCGACCTGGGGGAAGGCCTCACCGAGGCGACGATCGTGCACTGGATGGTCGAGGTCGGCGAGGTGGTGGCCATCGACCAGCCGGTGGTGGAGGTCGAGACCGCCAAGGCGATGGTGGAGGTGCCGTGCCCGTATGGGGGCGTGGTGACCGCCCGCTTCGGTGCGGAGGGAGAGGAAGTCCCGGTGGGGGCGCCGCTGGTGACGGTCGCGGTGGGGGCCGTGCCCGATGACCTGGCGGGGGTGGGCCCCGGGGCGGCGCCGGATGCCGGGGTGGGGGCGGCAGGTGGTGCACCCGATGCGGGGGCTTCGGCGCCGTCTGCGGCCGGTGTCGCCGCTCCGGCCGAGGAGGGCGCGGCGGATGCCGGGTCCGGGAATGTCCTCGTCGGGTACGGCACGAGCGCGGCGGCGGCGCGGCGGCGCCGGATCCGGCCGGGGGGCGGGGCAGGCCCCGTGGCGGGAGTGCCGCGGGCGCCCGGAGGAGTGGCGGACGGCTCGGCCGGAGCCGCAGCGGCCGATCGTGCGCCCGGTGCCTCAGGGGCGGCTGATGCCGGGGCGGCGGCCGTGGGGGCAGTCGGCGTCACCGGGCCTGTCAGGGACACCGGGGCCCCCGGGTCCCCCGGGGAGGACAGTCCGGCAGGGACGGCTGAGGCGGACAGGGCGGCCGGGGCGACCGTGGCGGCCGTGGCCGGTGCGGTGGATGCCGACAGTCGTACGGTGGCCGTCATTTCCCCACTGGTGCGTCGGATGGCGCGGGAAAACGGGCTGGATCTACGGGAGTTGACGGGGTCCGGGCGCGATGGGCTGATTCTCCGTACGGACGTCGAGTGCGCGGTCCGGGCACGGCAGGAGAGGGAGCCGTCGGGTAGGGCCGGCGCGGTCACCTCGCTGGGTGCCGGGGCGACGAGCGGTGCCGCAGGAATCGTCGGCGCCGGTGCGACAGGCGTGGTGGGGGCCGTTGCCACCGCCGGAGCCGTGACGGCCCTCGGATCCGTCGGATCCATGGGAGCCGGCGCCGCGGCGGGTGAGGAGCGGATCCCGCTGAAGGGGATGCTCGGTGCGGCCGCCGAGAAGTTCAGCCGCAGCCGTCGGGAGATCCCGGAGGCGACCTGCTGGGTGGAGGCCGATGCCACCGAACTCCTCGCCGCCCGTAGGGCGATGAATGTGGCGGGTGCCTCCAAGGTGTCGCTGCTCGCGCTGCTGGCCCGGATCACCACGGCGGCGCTCGCACGATTCCCCGAGCTCAATGCCACTGTCGACACCAAGGCCCAGGAGATCGTCCGGCTGCCCGCAGTCCATCTGGGCTTTGCGGCGCAGACCGACCGCGGTCTGGTCGTGCCGGTCGTACGGGACGCTCATGCCCGTACGGTCGAAGAGCTGTCCGCCGAGATCACCCGGCTCACCGAATCCGCCAGGGGCGGCGGGCTCTCCCTGGCCGAGCTGACACATGGCACCTTCACCCTCAACAACTACGGTGTCTTCGGGGTCGACGGTTCCACGCCGATCATCAATCACCCCGAAGCGGCGATGCTCGGCGTCGGCCGGATAGCCGCCAAACCCTGGGTGCACGAAGGCGAGCTGGCCGTCCGGCAGGTCGTCCAGCTCTCCCTCACCTTCGATCACCGGGTGTGCGACGGCGGCACCGCCGGAGGCTTCCTGCGCCATGTGGCGGACTGCGTGGAACAGCCCGCGCTGTTGCTACGGAGGCTGTGATCTCGGTGGGGCCGGTGACCGCGGTGGGGCCGGTGACCTCGATGGGGCCGGTGACCTCGGTGGGGTCACCTCCTCGGTGAGGTGGTTGGTGACCCTGGTGTGTTTGGTGAACCTGGTGTGTTTGGAGACCTTGGTGTGGTTGGTGGCCCCGGTGCGGCGCGGCGGCGGCAGGACCGATGGCGGTGGTGAAGGCACGGCGGTGGCGGCCCCGGTGGTGAAGGTGGTGGCCGCGGCGAGGCGGGTGGCAGCCGCAGCGTCTGGCGGGCGCGCCGACCCACCCGTGGCCGTCGCGTCCGCTGTGGCAGAGCTGACATCTGCCACAGCGCCCGCACCGGTGTGATCCGCGCACGCCCGGCGATACTCAAGGGGTGAACACCCGCACCGACCACGACGCCATCGTGCTGGCCGGAGGCGCGGCCCGACGGCTCGGTGGGGCGGACAAACCCGCCCTCTCCGTCGGCGCTCGCCCCCTCCTGGACCGGGTGCTCGCCGCCTGCCCCGATGCAGCGATCACCGTCGTTGTCGGCCCTCACCGCCCGACCACCCGCGCCGTCGTCCGCGCCCTCGAGGACCCGCCGGGCGGCGGTCCGCTCGCCGCCCTGGACGCCGGTCTGCGGCACACCACCGCCCCGACGGTGCTCGTCCTCTCCGCCGATCTCCCGTTCCTGACCGCCGCGACCGTGCAGGGCCTGTTGGCGGCGGCGACGGGAACACCCGGTGCCGCGACCTGCGACGGGGCGATGCTCCGGGACGCCTCGGGACGGGACCAGCCGCTGGTGGCCGCGTACCGGGCCGCGTCGCTGCGCCGTGAGCTGGCGCGGGTACGGGCCGGACGCGGCACTCTCGCCGGGCTGCCGCTGCGTGCCCTGGTGAACGGGCTGCGGCTCGAACGGGTCCCGGACGTCACGGCCACGGCATCCTTCGACTGCGACACCTGGGAAGACCTCAGCGCGGCACGCGCCCGTATCAGGGAGCATGGAAACGTGTTGGATGAATGGATCACCGCAGTCAAGGCCGAACTGGGCATCGAGCTCGATGTCGACACGGCGTCGCTTCTCGATCTCGCGCGGGACGCGGCGCACGGTGTGGCCCGGCCGGCCGCACCACTGACGACCTTCCTGATCGGTTACGCGGCGGGCCAACAGGGCCGGGACGTGCAGGAGCTGACCGAACGGGCGGCTGCGCTGGCCAACCGCTGGGCGGCGGAGGCCGAGGAGTCCGCCGGTTCGGCGGAGGCCGGCGGCGGCACGGGTGCCGAAGCGAAGCCCGCAGAATGACCGACAGGGACTTCGACAGGGACTTCGACGCGGGCTTCGAGGGCGATTTCGGCTGGGATTTCGGCGGGGAGCCCGGCGGCACGGTGGGCAGGACAGGGGGCGCGGCGGCGGACGAGGGGCGTGGCGACCCGTTCGAAGAGGCGCTCGCGCTCGCCAACGCCACAGCGCCGCCGCGCGTGCGGCCCGGGGCCGAGGGCGGCGGGGCCGGGCCCACGACCGGCAGGGTGCCGTATGCCACCCGCGAGGCCGCGACGGCCAACTCCTCCGCCACCGGGGGCAGCAACGACATCCCCTACACACCGGACGATCCCTTCTCCCTCGACGACCCCACCGCCTCCGGGAACGGCGCCTCGCGCGCCTCCGAGCCCACCTGCGCCTCCGGATCCTCCCGCTCCTCCGGCAACGGCGCCTCGCGCGCCTCCGAGCCCACCCGCTCCTCCGGGCCCACCCGCTCCTCCGACCCCGTCGGTCCCGAAGACCCCCCGCCTCCCGCCGGCCACGACTCCCGCCCCACCTCGGTCGCCGTCCCTTGGCACACCGCCCGGGACATGGCCGAACGCGCCGTAGCCGGTACACCCGAGCCCGAGACCTCGGCGCTCGGCGACGCGCTCGGCCGTACACTCGCCGCGCCCCTCACCGCGCTCACCGACCTGCCGTCGTTCGACACCTCGGCGATGGACGGCTGGGCGGTGTCCGGCCCCGGCCCCTGGCGTCTCGACCACCCCGTCGGCGCATCCGAGGCCGGTCCCCCTCCCGGCATCCTCGCAGGCCACGCCCCGACCCAGGCGCTCCACGACGGACATGCGATCCCGATCGCCACCGGTGCGCGCGTTCCGTCCGGTGCCACCGCCGTGCTGCGCAGCGAGCACGGCGAGGTCCGTGAGCTGAGTGACGGCGGACGGCGGCTGTACGCACCGCAGCCCGCGCCGCCCGGTCAGGACATCCGCCCGCGGGGTCAGGAGTGCCGCCGCGGCGACCAACTGCTGCCCGCCGGCGCCCTGGTGACCCCCGCCGTGCTCGGCCTGGCCGCCGCGGCCGGTTACGACGAGCTGACCGCGTACCGCCGGCCACGCGCCGAAGTCCTCGTGCTGGGCGACGAGTTGCTCGACCACGGTCTGCCGCAGGAAGGCCGGATCCGGGATGCGCTCGGCCCGATGCTCGCGCCGTGGCTGCATGCCCTGGGCGTCGAAGCGGCCGCGCCACGCCACCTCGCCGATGACGCCGACACCCTGTACGCCGCCGTCGCGGAGTCCACCGCCGACGTGGTGATCACCACCGGCGGCACCGCATCGGGCCCCCGCGACCATGTGCACCCCACCCTGCGCCGGCTGGGCGCCGAGGTGCTGGTCGACGGCGTCGCGGTACGTCCCGGGCACCCCATGCTGCTCGCCCGCCTGGCCCCGCACCGGCATCTCGTGGGCCTGCCCGGCAACCCCCTCGCCGCCGTTTCGGGCCTGGTCACGCTCGCCGAACCGCTGCTCCGTACGCTCGCCGCCTGCCCTCCTGCCGCGCCGTACCGTACGCCGCTGGCCGCCCCCGTTCACGGGCATCCGCAGGACACCCGGCTCGTTCCGGTGGCCTACCGCGATGACGACCGGTACGGCCTGATGGCGGCGCCGCTGCACTTCCACGGCCCGGCCATGCTGCGCGGAATCGCCGCCGCCGATGCGCTGGCCGTCGTCCCGCCCGGTGGCGCGGAGCGCGGCACCGAGCTCGAACTCGTGGAACTTCCCTGGTCGGCCGGCTCGTCGGCGGGCTGGTCCCCGGGTTCATCGACGGGCTGGACCGCCACGGCGGGCGGGTAGGGCACGGGCGCCGACCGTCTGGTCCGCCCTCCGTGGGTGGCTCGCCGTCCGTCGGGCCCTGCCGCCTGTTGGGCCCTGCCGTCTGTCGGGCCCTGCCGTCTGTCGGGCCCTGCCGTCTGTTCCGGTCGCCGTGACGTCGCTCGCCGTCCGCTGGGCCCGGCGGTCCGGCGGCCCGGCCCTCCGCTCGGCCCGCCGCCCCGTTAACGGACCCTCTGCCGCGCGTCCTCTGCCGCGCCCGCACCGGTGCCGCGCATACGTCAGCTGCTCGGCGCCGCCTGCCGGATGGTGATCACGCGGTCGGTGAGTTCCAGCGTCGCGGCCTGCGGATCGCTGTAGTTCAGCACCCGGTGCCCCCGTACGACCGCCACCACCAGATCACCGAGCTCCCGGGGCGAGCGGCCCGCCTCGCTCTTCGTCACCGGTCGCTCATCGAGATCCAGTCCGCTCCCGTAGGTCAGCAGATCCTCCAGGATGGTGCCGACGTACGGGCTGGCCATGGACATACCGAGCAGCCGCCCCGCCGCACTGGAACTCGTGATGACCATGTCGGCGCCGCTCTGCTTCAGCAGCGGTACGTTTTCGTCCTCCCGGACCGCCACCACGATCGAGGCGTGTGTGTTGAGCTGCCGTGCCGTCAGCGTGACCAGGGCCGCGGTGTCGTCGCGCCGGGTTGCCACGACCACGCGCGCGGCACGCTGCAACTCGGCTCTGGTCAGCGTGTCGGAGCGGGTCGCATCTCCGTGAACGCCCACGAAGCCGTCACTGCTGGCGGCGTCCACGACGGTCTTCTGCGGGTCGACAACGACGATCTTCTCTTTCGGGACGCCTTGACCGATCAGCGTCTCGATGGTGTGGCGGCCCTTTGTCCCGTACCCGATGACGACGACGTGATCTCGCATGCGGGACCTCCAACGATGAATACGTACTTGGTGCCGGGTGCGCGCGGTGAGGACTTCGAGCGTGGTGCCGACCAAGATGATCAGGAACAGTACGCGGAGCGGTGTGATGACCAGGATGTTGGTCAGCCGTGCGCCGTCGCTGACCGGAGTGATGTCGCCGTAACCCGTGGTCGAGAGGGTGACCGTCGCGTAGTAGGCCGCGCCGAGGAAATCGACGTTGTGGTGGGCGCTGTCGCGGTATCCGTCGCGGTCGAACCATACGAGCAGCGTCGTGAGGGCCAGCACGCCGAGTGCCATCACCAGCCGCCGCAGGACCTGTTGAAGGGGCGGCGCCATGCCTTGGGCGGGCATGACGATGGAGCGGCCGGCCTCGGTGTCGTCCTTGGCCTCGGTCCGGGTGCGGGACCAGAGGGAGCGGAGGATGGCGGTGCTGCCCGTCCCGCGGCGCGGTTGCTGCTCGTCGCTCATCCGGCCGGCGCTCCCGGAGCGGCCTGAGCCGAAACGGTCTGTGAAGGAGACATGCCTCCCATGCTCCTTGATCCAGGCACCGTGCGTGCCTGGCCGCGGTGGGAGTCGGCGACCGTCGGCAGGACTCCGCCGCACCGGGGAAGGTGCGGGCGGTGGTGAGCTGTGGTGGTGATCACGGAGGGTTGATATCGCCGGCAGCGGGGCGGTTGTGGGGTGATGCCGGGGCGCTCACCCGGTGGAGTGGCAAGTCGTACCGGAGACAGGCCGTACCGGAGCGAAGAAACAGCCGTGGCCCGGACCCCCGCCGTGGCCCGGCCCCGTCGTGGCCCGGCGCCCCCCGCTGTAACCCAAGCGCCACTCGCCGTGGCCCGGCCCCCCCCGCCGTGGCCCCGCACCGCCGCCCGGGCGAGCCCATGGCCCGGCACCGCCGCCCCGGGCCCGTCCGCCACTGCGCCCGAGCCGCCCGTTGTCTCGGACCGGTGTTGCCCCGGTGCGCCGGACGGAGGAATAACTGCACGTCATCAGGGGGGCGGTGGCCGACCCGGCGGTAGTCGTGGGCCCCCGCACCGTCGCCCTGTGCGCGGACGGCGAGTAGCCTCGCGCCCATGCGAGCGATCACTATCCCGGAGCCCGGTGGACCCGAAGCACTTGTCTGGGCGGAGGTGCCCGATCCGCAGCCTGCCGAGGGCGAGGTCCTGATCGAGGTCGTGGCCAGTGCCGTGAACCGCGCCGACCTGCTGCAGCGCCAGGGCTTCTACGACCCGCCGCCGGGATCCTCCCTGTATCCGGGGCTGGAGTGCTCGGGGCGGATCATCGGGCTCGGTCCGGGCGTGCACGGCTGGGCCGTTGGTGACGAGGTGTGCGCACTGCTGGCCGGTGGCGGATATGCGGAGAAGGTCGCCGTCCCGGCCGGGCAGGTGCTGCCCGTGCCGAACGGCCTGGACCTGGTCTCGGCCGCCGCGCTGCCCGAGGTGACCTGCACCGTCTGGTCGAACGTCTTCATGATCGCGCATCTGCGGCCCGGTGAGACGCTGCTGGTCCACGGTGGTGCCAGCGGCATCGGCACCATGGCGATCCAGCTCGCCAAGGCGGTCGGCGCGCGGGTCGCGGTCACTGCCGGCGGCCCCGAGAAGCTGGCCCGCTGTGCCGAGTTGGGCGCGGACATCCTCATCGATTACCGCGAGCAGGACTTCGTCCAGGAGATCCGCAAGGCCACCGATGGCACGGGCGCGGACGTCATCCTCGACATCATCGGTGCGAAATATCTGCAGCGGAACATCAAGGCGCTGGCGGTCAGCGGACGGCTGGCCATCATCGGGCTGCAGGGCGGGGTGAAGGCGGAGCTGAATCTCGCCGCCCTGATGGCGAAGCGCGCCGCGATCACCGGCGCCGGGCTGCGTGCCCGCCCGCTGAACGAGAAGGCGGCCATCGTCGCCGCCGTCCGGGAGCATGTCTGGCCGCTGATCGGTAACGGACAGGTGCGGCCGATCGTGGACCGTACGCTCCCGATGCCCGAGGCCGCCGAGGCGCACCGCATCGTGGAGGAAAGTGCGCATGTCGGCAAGGTCGTGCTGACGCTCTGAGCCATCCCGGCCACCCCCTCCCGTGACCCGCGCCGCCCGGGCCTGTCCCTCCCGCGTCCCGTCAGGTAACCCGCCTGATATGTCCGAGATGCCGTGAATCTCATCACATGTGACGCTGAGGAGGTCACTCGACGGCTCGGCACGGGAGGGGCACTGTGGTCGCTCCAGGTTTCCGTTCGCGCATTGCCACCGGTCTGTTGGTGGCCGCCGTCGTCCTGCCCGTTCCGATAGGAGCCACCTCGGCGGCGGCTGCGGACCGGCGGGTCACACCGGTCGACCACCCCCCGCAGCTCGCCCGCCCGGGCGATCAGCCCGACGACTATGCGCAGGAGGAAACCGGACCTGACGACTACGGGCTCGACGACTACGGGCCCGACGGCTTTGGGGCTGACCGTCGTCCGGCAGACCGTCGTCCGGCCGACGGTCACGGCGACGGCGCGGGGCGAGGCCGCCATGGTTGGGGCCACCATGGCCACCCCGGCCACCCCGGGGCGCCTGCGCGCCTCCCGGAGCTGTCACCTCGCTTCCCCGGGATGCCGGACGCCTTCCCGCGCTTCCCGCACCGGCCGTCGCACCACCAGTTCGGTGGGCCTCGCGTGCATGGACGGTTGCACCACCGCCCGCATCACCCGTTCAGCCCTGCCTTCACCGGGCCGGACGGCCCGTCGTACCCCTTCCCGGGGCCCGACTACGGCGGTGCGGACTTCCCGGGGGCCGGTCTTCACGGGCCGACCGCCGGGTCGAGCGCTCCCGACGCCGACCGTGCGCACCGCCGCCCCGGTCCGCGTACCCCCGAGCCGAAGCACCCCAAGCCCGCGGCGTCCGCATCCCATGCGGCAAAGAGCACCCCGGCACGGCCGTCGCCCTCGCGTCGCTTCGATGTCGCCGACCGATTCACCCAGCGTCCCTACGAGGCGTTGCCGCCGCTCCCGACCCCTGCCGCCCCGGAGGAGGCGCGCTCTGTACCGGAAAGCGCGGATGGCGAAGCGGCCGCAACGGCGAGCCCGTACGCCATGGAATCCCCGGACGCACCGGTCGAGCGAGTCCTTCCGATGGGCGCCGGCCTCGCTCTCACAGGCCTGGGCCTGGCCTTCTTCGCCCTGCGGCTGCGCCGGAGCTGATGTCGGCGGTTTGTCAGTGGCTTCGTCAGTGGCTTCGTCGGTGGTTTTGTCGGCGGTTTCACGTGAAACGGTGGGAATCCGTGGTTTCACGTGAAACCACGGCAGCCGGGTCCGCCCAGAAGGGTGGATCACCTTCTCTCAGGGGCACCACCCTTCATGACCCCTCGTACGAGAGAATGGCGGCATGGATATGCCGATGAATGAACGGTCGCAGGAAAATCCGCACGTCCTGGTGGTCGGCCCGGACGGCATGGCGCTCGGCAGCACCGGTGGCGGGAATGAAGGCGACGAGCCCCGTGAGACCCCCGTGACGGACATGGTCGAACAGCCTGCGAAGGTCATGCGCATCGGCAGCATGATCAAGCAGTTGCTGGAGGAGGTGAAGTCCGCGCCTCTGGACGAGGCGAGCCGGGTCCGGCTCAAGGAGATCCATGCCAGCTCGGTCAAGGAGCTGGAGGACGGGCTGGCGCCCGAGCTGGTCGAGGAGCTGGAACGGCTGTCGCTGCCGTTCACCGATGAGTCGGTGCCGACGGATGCGGAGCTGCGGATCGCCCAGGCTCAGCTGGTGGGCTGGCTGGAGGGCCTCTTCCACGGCATTCAGACCGCACTGTTCGCCCAGCAGATGGCCGCCCGCGCCCAGCTGGAGTCGATGCGCCGTGCGCTGCCGCCCGGGGCCGTTCCGATGGACGGCGAGGAGAGCAAGCCGGGCCAGGGCGGCGCCCGCTCGGGCCCGTACCTCTGACTCGGGTAACTCGGGCCCGTACCTCTCACGCTGCCCCAGGGTCATCACGGTGGAGCCGAGGCGCCACGCGTGGAACAGACAACAGAGGCCGGCACGCTGTGCGCGTGCCGGCCTCTTTGCTGTCCACGGGACGCCCCGGCGGGCCGTTCCCGCCTGCGACCGCCGTCAGCCGCTGCGGTCGGTCGAGACGGTCAGCCGCTGCGGCCGGTCGAGACGGTCAGCTCGATGGGTTCGGTCTTGCTCGGGAGCCAATAGCTGTAGGCGGCCGGGGTCTGACTCGTGACGGTGTTCTTGCCCCAGAGCGCGCTGTCCTCGTGCGAGACGATCTTGTACTTCCAGCCGGCGGCCTCGATGCACTTCTTCACCGAGTCCAGGTTCTTGAAGCGGAACGAAGGGACGAGAACCTTGCCCTTCTCGCTGTAGCTCTTGCTCGGATTGGTGCACTCGGACATCAGGATCGTCGCCGTCTTGTCCTCGGGCTTGACGTTCTGGGGAGGCGACGCCGTCGTGATGTCGGTGTCGAAGTCCGCCGACGACGGGGTGACGTCACCGCCGTTGTTCTCGCTTGAGCCGGCACTCAGACCGATGCCGATCGCGATCGCGGTGACCACGATCACGCCGACTATCGCCGAGACGACGATCACTGCGGTGTTGCTCTTGCGCCGGGCGGGGCCACCGGTCGGCGGCATCGAGGCCGTCACGGGCGGCGGCGGGCTGTACGGCGGCTGCTGGAAGCCACCCGAGTTGAAGGGCGCCGGCCCCGGAATGGGACCCGGCGCGGGCGTCGGGTAGGCATTGTTCGGCGGCGGGGGCGTCGGGTAGGCGCTGTTCGGCGGCGCGGGCGTCGACGGGCCGAACCCGGCCGCCTGCGTCGGCTGATACGGCTGCTGCACGTTCGGCGGGGCCGGGGTCTGCGGGTTCCCGGAGGCGGCGGGGAACACCGCGGAGGAGACCGACGCGCCGCTGGTGCGCGCCCGCGGGCCCTCCCCGATGATCAGTGGCGTCGCACCGGACTGCCCGGATCCGACGATCCGCAGGCACTCGTCCCGCATCGCTTCGGACGTGGGGAACCGCTCGTTGGGATTCTTCTTCAGCGCACGGGCCACCAGCGCGTCCACGGCCGGCGGCAGCGAGCTGTTGATGCTCGACGGGACCGGGGGCTCTTCCTGGACGTGGGCGTAGGCGATGGCGAGCGGGGAGTCCGCGTCGAACGGCAGCTGACCGGTCAGCAGCTCGAAGAGCATGATGCCGACGGAGTAAAGGTCGGAGCGGGCGTCCACGGCCCGGCCGAGGGCCTGCTCGGGCGACAGGTACTGCGGAGTGCCGACGACCATGCCGGTCTGGGTCATGGACGTCACGCCGGACTGCATGGCGCGGGCGATGCCGAAGTCCATGACCTTGACCACGCCGCGCTTGTTCAGCATGACGTTCCCGGGCTTGATGTCCCGGTGGACCAGGCTCATTTCATGGCTGACCTCGAGCGCGGCCAGCACATCGGCCGTGATCTTCAAGGCTTTTTCCGTGGGCATCGCGCCATGTTGGGCGATGTCGTTGTCCAGATCGGAGCGCAGCGGCTGGCCCGCGACGTACTCCATGACGATGTACGGCACCATGCCGCCGTCGAGCTCGTCCTCGCCGGAGTCGTAGACCGAGACGATATTGGTGTGCGTGAGTTTCGCCACGGACTGGGCCTCACGCCGGAAGCGCTCACGGAAGGCCTGCTCGCGGCCGAGCTCGGTGTGCAGCGTCTTGATCGCGACCTCGCGATCCAGCACGCTGTCGTAGGCGAGGTGCACGGAGGCCATGCCACCGGCGCCCAGAAGATCACGAAGCTGGTAACGTCCTCCGCCGACCGAACGGCCCTCGTATTGGCCCTGAGCGCCGTCCTGGCTCATCGTTCCGCTTCCCCCTAGGCGCTATACGCGTATGTATAGCGATCAAAATCTGGAATTCCGCAGCCAAGTCTGCCCCAGGCCTCGGACACGTCAAGCTGTGTGCCCGTTCCGTGACCAGATGTGCAAGATCCCGTCACGGCGAGGAGACTGTTCCGTGCCTCATTACCCCAGGTGAGCTTGCAGCAAGTGGCGCGCGGCAGGTTTGATGGCCGGTCCGCGACGGACCGGCGAGTGCCGCGGAGCCTGTAGCGTGCTCTAGCGAAGACCGATGACCTTACCGCTCTCATGCGGATTGATTCGACGGCGAGGACCGATGGCACCGACGCAGAGCCCCCAGGGCCCGTCCGATCCTGACGCCACCGGCTCCAATATCCCCGACGCACCGGAGATGTGGGGCAACGGCGGGCTGGTCGGCGATGGCCGCTACCGGCTCACGGGACGGCTCGGCCGCGGCGGCATGGCGGAGGTGTTCGCGGCCGAGGACGTACGTCTCGGCCGGACCGTCGCCGTGAAGCTGCTGCGCGCCGACCTCGCCGAGGACCCGGTCTCCAAGGCCCGCTTCACGCGTGAGGCACAGTCCGTGGCCGGGCTGAACCACCACGCGGTCGTGGCGGTGTACGACTCCGGCGAGGACCTGGTCGGCGGCAACACCGTGCCGTACATCGTGATGGAGCTGGTCGAGGGCCACACCATCCGCGATCTGCTGCTCAACGCCGACGCGCCGCCGGCGGACCAGGCGCTGATCATCGTCTCCGGTGTGCTGGAGGCGCTGGCCTACAGCCACCAGCACGGCATCGTGCACCGTGACATCAAGCCCGCGAATGTGATCATCACGAACAGCGGCGCCGTCAAGGTCATGGACTTCGGTATCGCCCGTGCCCTGCACGGCGCCGCATCCACCATGACCCAGACCGGCATGGTCATGGGCACCCCTCAGTACCTCTCCCCGGAGCAGGCGCTCGGCAAGACCGTCGACACCCGCTCCGACCTCTACGCCACCGGCTGCCTGCTCTACGAACTCCTCACCCTGCGGCCGCCGTTCACCGGCGAGACCCCGCTGTCGGTCGTCTACCAGCACGTCCAGGACATGCCGGTGGCGCCATCGGCGGTCGCCGACGCGGTGCCCCCGGAGCTGGACGGCCTGGTCATGCGGTCGCTGGCGAAGGACCCCGACGACCGGTTCCAGTCCGCCGAGGAGATGCGCGGCCTGGTCCAGTACTCGCTGCAGATGCTGCACGAGCAGGGTGGTCACACCGGCACCTGGAGCACCGGCCCGGTCGCGGTGCACGAGGGCGGTCACACCTCGTCCCTGGGGGCCGCGGCCACCACCGCGCTGCCGCACTCCAACGCCGGGCAGACCACGGCGCAGCCGATTCTGACGCCCGGTATGCGGGCCGACGACGGTGGTTTCGACGGCGGGCCGCGGCCGGCCAAGGGCAGCCGCGGCAAGATCTGGCTGATCGCGGCGCTCGCGGTGATCGCCATCGCCATGGGTGTGGCCTTCGCGATGCAGCACACCGGTGGCCAGGGCAAGAAGCAGGACACCCCCACGTCGCAGTCGCCGACGCCGACGAAGGACGACAAGGCGAGCGAGCAGCCTTCGGAGGAGCCGAGCACCCCGGAGACCGACCCCGGCACCACGGGCGGTGACGACAGCACGTACAGCGAGCCGCCGCCCGAGCAGCCCAGCACGCCGGAGACCTCGGACTCGCCCACCCCGGAGCCGTCGACGCCCGAGCCGTCGACCTCCGTGCCGCCCACCGACGACACCGGCGGGACGTCCGACGGTGGTCCCACGGACGGCACCGCTGACGGGGGCGCCGCGAACGGCGGCACCGCCGATGGCGGGGCGAGTGCCGGTGCCGACGGCGGGGCCACCGCCGGGAACGGCGCGGACGGCGGCGCCACGCTCGGTACGAACGGCTGACCGGCGCCCTGCCCCGGTTCAGCCGGTGAAGGCGTTCCGTACGGCCCGGTATTCGCGGGTCCACCACACGGCGAGTGCGGCCGCCGCCGGGAACTGTGGATCGGTGCGGCGGTCGCCCAACTGGTAACGCCAGGTGAGCATCCAGAAGTCGTTCAGCCGCTCCCACCAGACCCGGTGGACGGCCGCTGCGAGCTCATCGGCGCCCGCTCCGCAGGCGCTGCGGTAGGCGCCCGCGTACGCCGCCACCTTCGCCAGGTCCAGGGTGCCGCACGGGCGGACGAAGAAGATCGCGGCGGCGCGCACCGCCTCCTCGGCGCGAGGCTGGACGCCCAGCCGGTCCCAGTCGACGATCGCGGTCGGTTCCGTGTCGCGGTAGAGCACATTCAGCGGATGGAAATCGCCGTGCACCCAGCCGGCCGGAGGTTCCGCGCCGGGGGCCGGGCGGTGATGCGCCAGCTGTGCCAGCAGGGCCCGGCGCTCCAGCAGACGGTGTTCGGCGAGTTCGTCGAAGCTGGTGCGCGGCCGCGCGCCGCGGGCCAGGGCCAGCAGCTCGTCGATCGTCTCGAAGGTCCGCTCGGGGTCGGCGCCGGCGTCCGCACAGGGCGGCCGGGGTGGGTGCGGCTCGTCGGCCATGACCTGCTCCAGCGCGGTGTGGACGAGCCCGAGCAGGGCGCCGAGCTGCCAGGACTGGCCACGGGTCAGTGCGGCGCCGCCCAGGTGCCGGCCTTCGACCCAGGGGTGCAGGGCGTAGCAGCGGCCGTCGAGGACGGTGACGGTCCGGCCGTCCTCGTCTGCGACGGGCGGGGCGACCGGCAGGCCGAGCGCGGCGAGCCGGCGGGTGGCGCGGTGCTGGCGGGTGAGGGCCGCGCGGTCGCCGTCGAGGTGGTGTTTGAGGAAGTAGCGGCCGCGAGTGGTGGCGAGGAAGTAGCCGTGGTTGAGCAGGCCCTCGGCGACGGGTTCGCACGACAGCGGCGCGCCGGCGCCGGCGTAGTGGCGGAGCAGGGATCCGAGGGTGTCTCTGTCGGGCGTTGCCGCCGTCCGGACTACAGATGAGCGCAGCACGCGCCAGATGTTAGATCAACTGCGCCCGTCGGAGTGGGTGCGCCGGAGAGCCTTACGGAGTGTGCGCATAGCGGAAAACAGGCACATCGGTGAGGCAGTGCATGGTCACGAACTCCGGCTCGATGCGCAGGAAGACCGGGTCGAAGGGGGCGCCGTCGGCGAGCAGAGGGGTGCGGCCGAAGAGCTCGCGCACGGCGGGGGTGGGCTCGATGACCCGGGCGGTGCCGGTGAACTGCACCGACCATGTGTCGGGCTCACCGCTGTTGACGTTGTCGGCCTCGTAGGCGACCACGCTGCCGTCCAGGGCCTGGTGGTAGCCGTAGCCGCGGTGCAGTCGCAGGACCAGTCGCCCGTCGAGGACGAGATGACGGGTGACGGTGGTGAAGGGCAGCGCCCGCCGACTGGCCGAGACGCGCCCGTAGGGCGTGCGGCTCAGCAGGTCGATGGCACGGTAGTTGTCGGTGGGCATGTCACCACCTTGCCGGGCGGGTCCGGTCGGCACGTAGGGGCCGGCAGCCCCGGGGGACCGGGACGATGGTCCTGAATCGCCATGAGCCGGGCAGGGCGGTGCCCTCGGCGCCCGGCTGTTTCAGTGCCGCTCCGCCTGCCGTCGTGCGACATACGCGGCGGCCTGCGAGCGGCGCTCCATGCCGAGCTTGGACAGCAGGCTGGAGACATAATTCTTGATCGTTTTCTCGGCGAGATGGAGTCGCTCACCGATGGCGCGATTGGTCATCCCCTCGCCGATCAGGTCGAGAATCCTGCGTTCCTGGTCGGTGAGGCTCGCCAGCCGGTCGTCGCCCTTCGCGGCATTGCCGTCGCGCAGCCGCTCCAGCACCCGGGCGGTCGCCACGGGGTCGAGGAGAGACTTCCCGGCCGCCACCTCGCGTACCGCGGTGAGCAGTTCATTGCCTCGGATGGCCTTGAGGACATAACCGGCCGCACCGGCCAGAATCGCATCGAAAAGGGCCTCGTCATCCGCGAACGAGGTGAGCATCAGGCATTTGATGTCCTCGTCCTGCGAACGGATCTCACGGCAGACCTCGACACCGCTCCCGTCCGGCAGCCGGACATCGAGCACCGCCACGTCCGGACGCGTCGCCGGGATCCTGACCAGGGCATCTGCGGCGGTACCCGCTTCGCCGACCACCTCGATGTCGTCCTCGACCGACAGCATTTCGTGAACGCCGCGCCGGACAACTTCGTGGTCATCGAGCAGGAATACCCTGATTTTTCCGTCTTCGCGCACCACACCAGTCTCACACATCAACCCTTCCCGTGCTCCAGGTCAGCGATATAACGTGCCGTTGTCCCGGCGGCCTGCAACGCTGTGACCAGGAGTTGTTCCAAGCCTCCGCGGTTTACTTGGAAATCCAAGCAAAATCGCAGGTCAGCGCCGTTTCCACTTCGGCTTTGACAATGGGTAACGTGCAATGAGCGGGCCACCTTCCGGGAGCTTTGTTCCACCCGGATCCGGCCGCGTTCGCACACACCCCGTGCGCCGTATCGGATACCGGGTGAGCCGCAATACGGCCACCGGCGGACCCCGGGGGCCGGACAGACGGAGGAGCAGCACGTGACCGTGGAAGGCACTGCGCAGCGGAAAAACGCCCGCGGCAGCAGCAAGCGCACCACCGCCAAAAAGGCGACGTCGGCGAAGAAGGCGTCCCCGGCCAAGGCCCGGAACTCCGGTCGGCCCGAACAGGCGGAGCAGGATCAGCTCGTACAGCTGCTGACCCCCGAAGGGAAGCGGGTCGAGCACCCGGACTACTCGATCGATCTTTCCGCCGACGAGCTGCGCGGGCTCTACCGCGACATGGTGCTCACGCGGAAGTTCGACGCCGAGGCGACCACCCTCCAGCGCCAGGGCGAACTGGGTCTGTGGGCCTCGCTGCTGGGTCAGGAGGCCGCCCAGATCGGCTCCGGCCGGGCGCTGCGCGACGACGACTACGTCTTCCCGACCTACCGCGAGCACGGTGTGGCGTGGTGTCGTGGCGTCGACCCGACGAACCTGCTGGGCATGTTCCGCGGTGTCAATCACGGCGGCTGGGACCCCAACAGCAACAACTTCCACCTCTACACCATTGTCATCGGTTCGCAGACGCTGCATGCGACCGGCTATGCGATGGGTGTGCAGAAGGACGGCACGGATTCCGCGGTCATCGCCTATTTCGGTGACGGTGCCTCCAGCCAGGGAGACGTCGCGGAATCCTTCACCTTCTCCGCGGTCTACAACGCCCCGGTCGTGTTCTTCTGCCAGAACAACCAATGGGCGATTTCCGAACCCACCGAGAAGCAGACCCGGGTACCGCTCTACCAGCGCGCCCGCGGTTACGGATTCCCCGGTGTACGGGTCGACGGCAATGACGTCCTGGCCTGCCTTGCGGTGACCAAGGTGGCGCTGGAGCGGGCGCGCACCGGCCAGGGCCCGATGCTCATCGAGGCATTCACCTACCGCATGGGTGCGCACACCACCTCCGACGACCCGACGAAGTACCGGGAGGACGAGGAGCGGGCGGCCTGGGAGGCCAAGGACCCGATCCTGCGGCTGCGGACGTATCTGGAGGCCGAGGGCCTGGTCGACGAGGCGTACCTCGCCTCGATCGACGAGGAGAGCGAGGCCCTGGGCAAGCGCGTCCGCGATGCCGTGCGTGCCATGCCCGACCCGGACACCATGGCGATCTTCGAGAACGTCTATGCCGACGGGCACGCGCTCGTCGATGAGGAGCGCGCGCAGTTCGCCGCGTACCAGGCGTCGTTCGTCGATGCCGATGCCGCCGCGGAGGAGAACTGACCATGGCCGTCTTCGAGAAGATCACCATTGCCAAGGCGATCAACGAATCGCTGCGTGCCTCCATGGAGGCGGACCCCAAGGTCCTCGTCATGGGCGAGGACGTCGGCAAGCTCGGCGGCGTCTTCCGGGTCACCGATGGTCTGCAGAAGGACTTCGGCGAGGAGCGGGTGATCGACACCCCGCTCGCGGAGTCCGGCATCGTCGGCACCGCGATCGGTATGGCGCTGCGCGGCTACCGCCCGGTCGTCGAGATCCAATTCGACGGTTTCGTCTTCCCCGCCTACGACCAGATCGTCACCCAGCTCGCGAAGATGCACGCCCGCGCGCTGGGCAAGGTCAAGGTGCCGGTCGTCATCCGCATCCCGTACGCGGGTGGCATCGGTGCGGTCGAGCACCACTCCGAGTCCCCCGAGGCGCTGTTCGCGCATGTCGCGGGGCTCAAGATCGTCTCTCCCTCGAACTCCTCCGATGCCTACTGGATGCTCCAGCAGGCCATCGCGGGTGACGACCCGGTCATCTACTTCGAGCCCAAGCGCCGCTACCACGACAAATCGCGGCTGGACACCGAGTCGATCCCCGACCCCCTGCACAAGGCCCGGGTCGCCCGGAGCGGCTCCGACCTCACCCTGGCCGCCTACGGCCCGATGGTGAAGGTCTGCCAGGACGTCGCCAATGTCGCGGCCGAGGAGGGCAAGTCGGTCGAGGTCGTCGATCTGCGCTCGCTCTCCCCGATCGACTTCGACACCGTGCAGTCGTCGGTGGAGAAGACGGGACGGCTGGTCGTGGTCCACGAGGCCCCGGTCTTCTTCGGTGCGGGTGCGGAGATCGCCGCCCGGATCACCGAGCGGTGCTTCTACCACCTGGAGGCCCCCGTCCTGCGGGTCGGCGGGTTCCATTCCCCGTATCCGCCCTCCCGTCTGGAGGACGAGTACCTTCCGGGACTGGACCGGGTGCTCGACGCCGTCGACCGTGCGTTGGCGTACTGAGGGTTTGAGGAGAGTTCGTAACCATGACTGCAAGTACCGCCCATGCCCAGCGCTTCCGCGAGTTCAAGATGCCCGACGTGGGCGAGGGCCTCACCGAGGCCGAGATCCTCAAGTGGTACGTCCAGCCGGGCGACACCGTCAGCGACGGCCAGGTCGTCTGTGAGGTCGAGACCGCCAAGGCCGCCGTGGAACTGCCCATTCCCTACGACGGAGTGGTGCATGAGCTGAACTTCGGCGAGGGCGTCACCGTCGACGTCGGCACCGTCATCATCTCCGTGGACACCGATCCCGGAGCCGGGCCCGTCGCGGCACCGGCCGTGCAGCAGGCGCCGCAGGCCGCCGCGTCCCCCGAGGAGGACGCCGAGCCCCAGGGTCGCCAGGCGGTGCTGGTCGGCTACGGCGCCGCGCCGTCCTCCACCAAGCGCCGGGCGCGCAAGCCCCAGGCAGGGGTGCCGGCCCAGCCGGAGCCCGCGCGTACCGCGCTCCAGGCGGAGCTGAACGGACGGGCCGCCCCGGCACCGGCCGCCGCCCCGGTGATCGCTCCCGTCGCCTCCCCGGCCGCTCCTGTGACTCCGGTCGCGAACGGCACAGGTGCGGGGCACGTCGGTCGGCCGCTGGCCAAGCCGCCGGTGCGCAAGCTCGCCAAGGACCTCGGTATCGACCTGGCAGCGATCGTCCCGACCGGCCCGGACGGCGTCATCACCCGCGAGGACGTCCATGCGGCCGTCGCCCCGGCAGCGGCGCCGGCCACGACCGAGGCCGCGCCGGTTTCCGCCGCGCCGGCGGCCGCCCAGGCCGAGCCGGGCTTCGTCGATGCCGCGGCCCGCGAGCGGCGGGTGCCGGTCAAGGGGGTACGCAAGGCCACCGCGCAGGCGATGGTCGCCAGCGCCTTCACCGCGCCGCATGTCACGGAGTTCATCACCGTCGATGTGACCCGCACGATGAAGCTGGTCCAGGAGCTCAAGCAGGACCCGGACATGGCGGGGCTGCGGGTCAACCCGCTGCTGCTCGTCGCCAGGGCCTTCCTCGTCGCCATCAAGCGTCATCCGGAGGTCAATGCCTCCTGGGACGAAGCGCGTCAGGAGATCGTCTACAAGGACTACGTCAACCTCGGGATCGCGGCGGCCACCCCGCGCGGTCTGATCGTCCCGAACATCAAGGACGCCGGGGTCAAGACACTCCCCCAACTCGCTGCGGAACTGGGCGATCTGGTCGCCACCGCCCGCGAGGGCAAGACGTCCCCGGCCGCGATGGCCGGCGGTACGGTCACCCTCACCAATGTCGGCGTCTTCGGCGTCGACACCGGGACGCCGATCCTCAACCCGGGGGAGTCGGCGATCCTCGCCTTCGGCGCGGTCAAGCTCCAGCCGTGGGTCCACAAGGGCAAGGTGAAGGCGCGCCAGGTCACCACCCTCGCGCTGTCCTTCGACCACCGGCTCATCGACGGCGAGCTGGGCTCCAAGCTGCTCGCGGATATCGCGGCCGTGCTGGAACGACCCAAGCGTCTGATCACCTGGGGATGAGCCAGGATGCGGGACCGGGCGGTTCGGAGCGGTGTTTCACGTGAAGCGCCGTCTCGGGACCGCCCCGGCCCCGTTGACGAGCATCCGCTCGCCCGCCCCGCGCCCCCGCTCCCGCCGTATGTCGGCGCGTACGCCGGATACCGGCAGGCCGGAGTCCCACCGGGCCGGCACCGCACGCTTCCCTCGCCGTGGCCGACCCTGATCTTCACCCTTGACGAGCCGCTCACGCCGGCCGGCGCCCCGAGGCCCATCTCGCCCGGGAGTTCCGCGCGCCGGCCGGCTGCCCGCCCGCCGGTCGCTCACCGAGGAGTTCCGAAACGTCCGAGGCTCTGGGGACGCCATCGAGGAATGCTGAGGTCAGTGGCCCGTCAGGGGCGCATCCCCGATCCAGGAGGTCCGGTGACCATGCCCGAGAACCTGTCCGACACCACGCCCGCACCCCAGGTATGGCCGACGCTGCGGGCCCACGACGCCCGCGGTCTGATCCGTTTCCTGGTCGATGCGTTCGGCTTTGAGGAGACCGTGGTCCACGGCGAGGGTGAGCGTGTCGCGCACGCCCAGCTCTCCTGGCCGGAAGGCGGCGGCATCATGCTCGGCTCCGTCAAGGACCCGGACGACGACCGCTGGCCGCTGCGGCCGGGGACGTTCGGTGCCTATGTGGTCACCGACCCACCCCGACGAGCTGTGTGCCCGCGCGCGAGCGGCCGGCGCGGAGATCACCGATGAGCCGACCGACACCGACTACGGGTCGCGGGGCTTCGGCGCCCGCGACCCCGAAGGCAACCGCTGGTCGTTCGGTACCTATCGCGGTGAGGCGCGGAAGGCGTAGGGGCTGTCTCCCCGACCGGGCCTGTCTCCCCGACCGGGCCCGGCTCCCCGACCGGGCCTGTCTCCCTGATCCGGCCTGATCGGGGAGACACCCCCCTGGGGCTTGCCTTCAACGTCTTCAAGGTTCCGCCTGCCTCGCGGCGCCTGGCACGCACTTCCCCACGCCTGAACGGCGCGGGGGGACCTCCATCCGCGTTGTCGGATCGTCCCGGTACACCCAGTGCCGGGACGACCCTCCGCCTTGCGATCGCGCTCGGCATCCACCGGCCCACATGAGGAGCCGAGACGGAGCGAGCGCAGCGAGTGCAGTGCACCAGGCACCGCGAGGCCCGCCCCATGGGCGAATGACGGGACGTTGAAGACAAGCCCTAGCGGGCTCCGCAGCGCACCGGCGACGGTCAGCCGCGGATGAGCTCCACCGCGCGGCTGAAGTGAGCCACCGGCCCGACCGGGCCGGACTCATCGGGGTGCGTGGCGCCGCGGGTCAGTGCGACGCCCGCCCACAGGCCGGCGACAATCAATGCCAGCACGACGGTGTTCCGCGTACGGCGGCCGGCGTTCGTCCTGGGCTGCATGGTCAACTCCCCTTGGATGTAGGAGCCTCCCCGGCTCCCTGCCTCTATTCACCCACGGAATCCGCGCCGCACCGTACGCGGCAGGTATGGACTCTTGTCAGACTTGAGGCGGACCCGACATCGCTCTCCGGTACCCCTTTCGGCAGATGCCGGGCCCGTTGCGGGAAAGGGTTTGCGGCGGTCGGCCGTGCTGCCTACGGTCGGCGAAATGAGCAGCGAAATGATCATCCGGCGTTACAGGGCATCCGACCAGGACGTGGTCACCGATCTGTGGTCCCGGGCCGTGCAGCGGGCGCATCCCCTCATCGACGGGGAGGACCGGGCCGAACGGGCCCGGACCCTCCGTGAGGCGGACCTCGTCCGGGCGGAGAACTGGGTCGCCGAGCGCGAGGGCAGTGTCGTCGGGCTGCTCGGGCTGCTGCCCGGCGAGTCCGGGGAGGGGAGCGGGGACGGAAGCGGGGACGGTCCCGGGGCCGGGGTCGGCGGGCTGGTGGTGGCACCGGAAGCCCAAGGGGGCGGTATCGGGCGGGAGTTGCTGGAGCATGCGGCGACGCTGCACGGTGCGCTGGCCCTGGAGGTCTTCGAGGGGAGCGGCGCGGCCCGGCGCTTCTTTGCGCACCTGGGTTTCACGGAGCGGGGGCGGCGGACGGACGAGGAGACCGGCCGGCCGCTGATCGCCCTGGAGCGTGCCGCGCCGCTGAAGTCGGTGGGCTGGCTGCATGTGCGCGACGGACGGCTGCTGAGTGTACGGACGCGGGGGAATGACACGTTCTATCTCCCGGGTGGCAAGTACGAGCCCGGAGAGACCGCGCGGGAGGCCTTGTCGCGTGAGCTTCGCGAGGAGCTCGGCCTGGTGGTTCCGGCCCAGGACCTCTCGGAGGCGTTCGTCATCCATGACGTGGCTCATGGCAAGAACGGGCGCCGGCTGCGGATGACCTGCTTCACCGGTGGGCCCCAGGACATCGCACCGGTCCCCGGCCGGGAGATCGCCGAGTTCGCCTGGTTCGACCGCCGGGAGGCACGCGAGCGCTGTGCCCCCGCCCATTCGCAGGTGGTGAACCGGCTGATCGCCCAGGGGCGGATGCCGGGCTGAGGGCGCGGCACCCGGGCGGCCGGGCAGGCGGCGGCCGGGCCGGGCCGGGGGTGCCTGCCGCCCGGCCGCCGCTCCGCGGTGACCGCGACGCCGACAGCGCTCCATCAGGACACCCCGCCCCGCCCCGCCCCGCCCCCGCCGTGTCCGCATCGCGGAATGAAGTTTCGGACGCATACCTGTTGTATCTATCCTGTGTGCATGCCCTCCGCCTCCACGCCCACCGCCCCTGCCAGAGAGCCTGCCGCCAAGCAACCGCCCGCCGCCGAACGGGTCTATGCGCACATCAAGGACGCCGTCCTGGACCGCCGCTACGAGGGCGGGATGCTGCTCACCGAGGGCGAACTGGCCGACGCGGTGGGGGTGTCACGGACGCCGGTGCGTGAGGCGCTGCTGCGGCTGGAGGTCGAGGGGCTGATCAAGCTCTACCCGAAGAAGGGTGCGCTGGTGCTGCCGGTCTCCGCGCAGGAGATCGCCGATGTCGTCGAGACCCGGCTGCTGGTGGAGAAGCACGCCGCGGCCAAGGCGGTGCCCGTGAGCGAGGCGCTGGTCGGCGAGCTGACCGAGCTGCTGGAGACGATGCGGGAGCAGGCCGCCTCCGGTGATCTGGCTGCCGTCTCCGTCACCGACCGCGCCTTCCATGCTGCCATTGTGCGCAGCGCCGGCAATCAGATCCTGGACCGGCTCTACGAGCAGCTGCGCGACCGCCAGTTGCGGATGGGTGTCGCGGTGATGCATGCCCACCCGGACCGGATCGCCAAGAACATCACCGAGCATGCGGAGATCCTCGAGGCCCTGCGCGCAGGGGATGCGGACGCCGCGACCGACGCCGTGCAGCGGCACGTCAGCTGGGTCCGTCACCTCGCACAGGGGGATGTGCGATGAGTGGTGGTTCCGGAAGTGCCGACAGCTCCAGCAGCTCCGGTATAGGCGGCGGCTCCGCCAGGCTGCTGCCCGCCGACCCGCCCGGCGGCCGTCGGGCCATGGCCGTCTGGGGCATCGGCGTTGCGGTCTACTTCGTCGCGATCACTTACCGCACCAGCCTCGGCGTGGCGGGCCTGGACGCCGCCGAGCGCTTCCACATCAATGCCTCGGCGTTGTCGACGTTCTCCATCCTCCAACTGCTGGTGTACGCGGGGATGCAGATCCCCGTCGGTCTGCTGGTCGACCGGCTCGGCGCCAAGAAGGTGCTGACCTTCGGCGTGGTGCTCTACACCGTCGGCCAGTTGAGCTTTGCGTTCTCCTCCTCGTACGCCATGGCACTCGGCTCCCGTGCGCTGCTCGGCTGCGGGGATGCGCTGACCTTTATCAGCGTGCTGCGGCTGGGCTCGCGGTGGTTCCCGGCCCGCCGTGGCCCGATGATCGCGCAGATCGCCGCGCTCGTGGGTATGGCGGGAAATCTGGTCTCCACGCTCGTCCTCGCCCGTTTCCTGCACACCTTCGGCTGGACCCCGACCTTCGCCTCCAGCGCCGTCGGCGGCATCGTCGTGCTGATCGTGCTGCTGCTCTTCCTCACGGACCATCCCAAGGGCTTCGAGCCGCCGCCCGCATCCGGCGAGCACACCGGCACGGGGTTCGTGCGCCGGCAGATCACGGATGCCTGGCGGGAGCCCGGCACCCGGCTGGGCATGTGGGTGCACTTCACCACCCAGTTCCCGGCAATGGTGTTCCTGCTGCTCTGGGGGCTGCCGTTCCTCGTCGAGGCGCAGGGCCTGTCGCGTGGCACCGCCGGTGAACTGCTCACGCTCGTGGTGCTCTCCAACATGGCGGTGGGCCTGATCTACGGCCAGGTCATCGCCCGCCACCACGCGGCCCGCATGCCGCTGGCGCTGGGCACCGCCGGCGCCACGGCTCTGATGTGGGCGACGGTCCTGTGCTGGCCGGCCGACCATGCGCCGATGGGGCTGCTGATCGTGCTCTGTGCGGTGATGGGCGCCTGCGGCCCTGCCTCGATGATCGGCTTCGACTTCGCGCGGCCCGCCAACCCGCCGGAGCGTCAGGGCACCGCCTCCGGCATCGTCAACATGGGCGGCTTCACGGCCTCGATGACGACTCTGCTCGCCATCGGCGTCCTGCTGGACGCGACCGGCGACAACTACCGGATCGCCTTTGCCTCGATCTTCGTCCTGGAAGCGACCGGGGTCTCCCAGATCCTGCGGCTGCGGCGGCGTGCGGCGCGGCGCGAGCGCGAACGGCTGGTGGTCAGCCGGGTGGAAGCGGTCCACGTGCCCGCATGAGGCTTGCAGGCCGATCGGTCGGCGGCCGGGTCCGTTTCACGTGAAACGGACAGGGCTGTTTCACGTGAAACGGCTCACTCCGGGGCCAACTGCTCGTGGCCGGCCAACGGTCAGGGCGAGTGAGGGGGTCCCACCGGAACCGCCCCGCTACGGCGTGATGGCGAAGTTGCCCAGGATCGCCTGGGCCAGCTCATCGTCGCCGTCGATCTTGATCTGTTCGGCGACGGTCGCCGGGCGGACCCGGCCGCAGGCCAGCTGGTGGAAGGTGTCCCAGTCCAGGGCGAGCGTCACGGTCGGGCCGAGCGAGACACTGCCATCGATCGTGGCATTGCCCTCGGCGTCGAGGCGGACCGTGCGCAGGAACTCCAGCGGCCCGCTGACATCGAAGACCACCGCCGAATCGGCGGGCGCCTGGGCCCTCTTGGCCACGATGCCGGGCAGCACCTTCACCAGCAGATCGCGGGTCACATACGCGCCGGGGGAGTCGAGGTTGCCGGGCTTTCCGAGGGCCCGACGCAGGTCCTGTTCGTGGACCCAGACGTCGAACGCCCGCTGCTGCAGCACGAATTCCAGCGAACGGTCCTCACCGAGCGGGCTGCGCACCACGGCGTCCGGCTGCCGGGACTCGTTGCGCAGCTGCCGTGAGCGGCGGATGACGGTGTATTCGAGCTCGCTGAGCATCTCCGGCGCGGTGTGGTGCCGGCGGACGTCGACCTGCACCTCCATGCGTCGTGCCGACTCGCTGCGTACGTGGTAGAGGTCGCGCGGCAGCGTATGGATCGGCCGCGGGTCACCCAGCATTTCGCATTCCAGGCCGATGACGTGGGAGACCACATCGCGAACGGACCATCCTGGGAGGCCCGTCGCCCCGTTCCACTCGCTTTCGACGAGCGGGGTGACCAGCTCGGTTATCGCTTCTATGGAGTGAGTCCAGGCATCGATGGAGGATTGAAGGCTGGGATGGACGGTCACGGGACCCCTCGGACGGTTCGTACGCGGGCTGCTGTCTGTGCAGTCAAGTTACGCTGCGCACGGGCACCCCGGCAGTGCTTTCGGGTGACCATCGTAGGCCGATGTTGCCGGGCCGCAGAGGGCCGTACGGCCGGGAAGCCCGCTCCTCAGTCCTCCCCGCGCTCCCGCTCCGCCAGCCGGATCACACACACCGCGACGGCGATCAGCAGCGGCGGATCCGCGTCGTCCCGTACGACATTGACCGCATAGGTGTCGCGCACGGTCAGCCAGCGCCGCGAGATCTCCGCCAGCAGTTCGCCCTCGTACTCGATCGCGAACTCCCGGTCCAGGATCTTTCCGCTGACATCCAGCTCGGTGCCGTCCACCAGCTCGACGCGGTAGTGATTGCGCAGCAGCGAGAGCCGCTTGCGCTTGATCGTGGCCAGCGGCTGGTCATCCCGCTCGATGGTCATGGTGTCGCGCAGGCTGAGCATCTTCTTGCGGATGGTGATCAGCACCCGCCGCTCGGTGTCCTTCAGCTCGAAGGTCTCCCGCAGCCGCAGCGCCTTCCCGTCCACGAGGAAGGCGTGCCGCCCCTGCTCGTCGTCGATCCAGTAGTCGTCGCCGATGCCGAAGATGCGGTCGCGCACCGTGTATTTGCCCGTGTGCGGGGGTGGCCCCCCGGGAGATTGCTCCATGGCTGACGTGTTCCCGCCGGTACCTGCGGAATGCGCACGCACCGGAGTGACGTTGAATGTGCACATGGCTTCACGTGCACGCGTCCGCGCCCCCGAGCTGATCGGCAAGGGCGGCTGGCTGAATACCGGTAACAAGGATCTGACCCTCTCCGACCTGCGGGGACGCATTGTCGTTCTGGATTTCTGGACTTTTTGCTGTGTGAATTGTCTGCATGTCCTGGACGAGCTGCGGGAGCTGGAGGAGCGGCACCGCGACACCGTCGTGATCATTGGTGTGCACTCCCCGAAGTTTGTGCACGAGGCCGAGCACCAGGCGGTCGTGGATGCTGTGGAGCGCTATGGCGTCGAGCACCCGGTCCTCGACGACCCGGAGCTCGCCACGTGGAAGCAGTACGCGGTAAGGGCCTGGCCGACGCTCGTGGTGATCGACCCCGAGGGGTATGTCGTCGCCCAGCACGCCGGCGAGGGCCATGCGCACGCCATCGAGAAGCTTGTGGAGGAGCTGGAGGCCGAGCACGCGGCGAAGGGCACCCTGCGCCGCGGCGACGGCCCCTATGTACCGCCGGAGCCGGTCGCCACCGCTCTGCGCTTCCCCGGCAAGGCGGTCCGGCTGCCCGCGGGCAGCTTCCTCGTCTCGGACACCACCCGGCATCAGCTGGTGGAGCTGGCCGCCGACGGCGAACAGGTGCTGCGGCGGATCGGCACCGGCGAGCGCGGTCTGACGCCGGACTCCTTCAACGAACCCCAGGGCCTGGCGCTGCTGCCCGATGGCCGGGTGGCCGTCGCGGATACCGTGAACCACGCGATCCGTGTCTTCGACCCGGCATCCGGTGCGCTGGAGACCGTGGCCGGTACCGGCAAGCAGTGGTGGCAGGGCTCGCCGGCCTCCGGACCGGCGCGTGCGGTGGACCTTTCCTCGCCTTGGGACATCGCCTGGTGGCAGGACCGGCTGTGGATCGCGATGGCCGGCGTGCATCAGCTGTGGACCTGGGACCCGGCCGCCGGCACGGTCGAGGTCGCGGCCGGCACGACCAATGAGGGCCTGGTGGACGGCCCGGCCGCGCAGGCGTGGTTCGCCCAGCCGTCCGGCCTCGCCGCGGCCGGCGACCGGCTGTGGATCGCGGACTCGGAGACCAGTGCGGTCCGCTGGGTGGAGCCCCTGGAGCCCTCCGCAGCAGGTGACGGCTATGTCATTCGTACGGCCGTCGGCACCGGCCTCTTCGACTTCGGGCACCGCGACGGCGCCGCGGACCAGGCGCTGCTCCAGCACCCGCTGGGCGTGACCGCCCTGCCCGACGGCTCGGTCGCCATCGCGGACACCTACAACCACGCGCTGCGCCGCTTCGATCCCGCGACCGGTGAGGTGACGACACTGGCGACGGACCTGCGCGAGCCGTCCGCCGCGGTGCTCGTCGACGACGACATCGTGGTGGTGGAGTCGGCGCGGCACCGGCTGACCCGGCTGCGGCTGCCCGAGGAGGCGATCCGCGTCGAATCGGTGGCGCACCGCACCCAGCGTGCGGCCACCGAGGTCGCCCCGGGCACGCTGCGGCTGGAGGTGGTCTTCCAGGCCCCGGCCGGTCAGAAGCTCGACACCCGTTACGGCCCCTCGACGCGGCTGCTGGTCAGCGCGACGCCGCCGGAGCTGCTCGCCGACGGTGCGGGCGCGGGCACCGATCTCGCGCGGGATCTGGTGCTCGCGGACGGGGTGACCGAGGGGGTGCTGCATGTCTCGGCGATGGCCGCGTCCTGCGACGATGCCCCGGACATCGAGTACCCCGCCTGCCATGTGCACCAGCAGGACTGGGGCGTCCCGGTCGAGATCGCCGAGGGTGGGGTGGCCCGGCTGGGGCTCGTCCTGGCAGGGCTGGACGCCGAGTAGGGGCGAGATCCCGGGCCCGTCAGCCGGGACCGGGACCTGGTCGAACCGGTGGGTGGCCGATGCGCCGGCGGATCAGTTCCCGACGCCGCCCGCCAGCTGTGCCCCGTGAAGGCTGGAGCTCCAGTTGGTGATCTTGCTCTTGCCGACGGAGATGTGCAGCCGCTTCTCCGCGAAGTTGACGGTGACCGGACCGTGCGTGACCGAGCTGGCCGAGATGCCCATGAAGTCGATGGCCACCGACCTCTGCTCGGTGCCCTTGGCGGCTGCGGTGTTGGTCGGGATGACCGCGTAGGCGTAACCGTGGGCGGGCACGGTGATACGGGTGCCGTCGAAGTGGCCGGGGGTGCCCTGCTGCAGGGGCAGCGGGGCCTTGGCGTTGTTGAAGCGCAGCAGCGGCGCGTTGTAGAGCTTGCAGTCGCGGCTGGTGGAGTTCTTGAACTTCACTGCCACATGGCTCTTCGGGCCGGTCTGCTGCGAGAACGTGACCTTGTACGTGCTGGGGTAGCAGTCGGGCACCCGCCGGGACGCCGCCCCCGCGGTGCCGGCCGCGGCCGCACTCCCGCCGATGATCCTGCGCTTCTTGCTCTTGGAAGACGAGGTGGAGGACTTCTTCGACTTCTTCGAGGAGTGGCTGTTGCAGCCGGTCAGTGCGAGAGAGCCGGCCAGTCCGAGGGCCAGTGCGGCGTACGCGGCGGAACGACTGCGGGAGCGGCGGACGGTCATGGGTGGTTCCCCCAGTGGAGTGCTGCAGTCAGCGAGGTGCGTCTGTCATGGCACGGCCACGATATCCATTGCCGGCCGATGCGCCAGGGTGGGTGCGCCGGGCCCTTGGCCGATGTGCCATCAAAGCGGGTCAGATGGTTCGTACGCAGCAAAGATCCGTCCGTGGCACGGGGCGAAGACCGGCTTGTGGGCGGGGCCGGGACCGCTCCGGGGCAGGCGCCGGAGATCCGTCCGGGCAAGTCAAAGGGCGCCCGCTGGGGGATGCGGGCGCCCTGGTTCAGGGGGATCTTCGTTGGTCGCGTCGCGGTTAGTCGCGTCGCGGATGGTCGCGTCGCGGATGGTCGCGTCGCGCGACCCAGGTCAGCGGACCCGGTTCACCAGGCGGCTGCCTCGCTCGCGTCCGACTGCCAGTACGTCACCCACGCGCTGTCGTCGAGGTGTACCGAGCCTCCGGGGAGCGCCACCGCCGCCGAGCCGCCGATGCTGCCCTTGCCGTCGCGCCCGGGGAGGCTGACCGACAGCGAGGTCACGGTGCGGCCGTGGCGCCCGGAGCCGTCGGCGGACGAGGTCAGCACACCGGCGTAGCCGGACTCGCCGGGGGCGAGCGTGACCACGGACTGCGGCCTGCTGGCCGGCAGTTCGGCGAGCGGGGACTGCGCCTGGTCGAACCGCAGGTAGGGGGCGTAGTAGAGGTCGCAGGTGGCACCGGAGGTGTTGGTGGCCTCCAGCAGAAGGTGGTTGACCGGCCGGGTCAGCTGCTTGGCCACGATACGGATCTCCGCGGCGTCGCACGCGGTGTGCCGGATGCCGGAGGTGTTGCCGGAGGCCTTGCCGGACACGTCCGCGCGGTGCGGGCCCGCTCCGGTGGCCTTCGTCCTCGCATCCGTTCCGATGCCGTTGCCGCCCCGCCCCGCGGAGGCCTGCTCCGTCCGGCCGCCGTCGGTCCGGGTGCCTCCCTGCCCGGCCTCCTCGCCCTGCGCCGCCGGGGCCTCGGCGGCCTCGGCGGCCTGCGGCGACGGGTTGAACGGCTTGGCCGCGCTCGTCTTGAGCGGGTTGTCCTGGCCGCCGCAGGCGGTGAGCGTGAGCGCGGCGACGGCGGTCAGCCCGGCCGCGGCGATCCGCAGCGTACGGCGGCGGACGGCACGGGACCCACCAGGGGCGACGGTCACGGCCCGGGCGCCGGTCTCGACAACGGCTTCGGATCGGGCGTGGCTGCGCGGCATTTCGGGTCTCCCCCGGTCGGTGGTCCGTACCGCCCCGGCGGTACGTCCTGCGGTCCGGCCGACTCTGTCCTGCGGCCTGCACACCAGGTTGCCGCCCACCGCTGCCGTGCCACTAACGTGCGCCTAACGTTCCCGCGTCCGGGCCGAGCCGGGCCGGGCCGAGCCGGGGCGGGCCGGGCCGAGCCGAGCCGGGGCGGGCCGCTCGGCCACGGTTCAGCCCCGGCCGTCGCTCCCCTTGCTCCCGTCACCGGTTCCGCTCGTGCCCCGCTCACCGCTCTCACCGCTCTCACCGCGCTCATCGCGCGCGAACAGCTGCGTCAGCGTGCTGATCGTGTAGACGTCGGTGGCCTCTTCGTCCACCAGATGCATCTCCGTGAGCCGGTCCAGGCCGTCCTGGGTGCGCTCCGGGTCGTACCCGGCGAGCGCCGCCGCCAACGAGGCGTTGAGGTGGCCGTCCGCGCTGGTCGCCAGTGCGCTGAGCAGCCGTGCATCGTCGGCCGACAGCCGGGCGACGGACATCCGCAGCGCCGCCGCGATGCCGGTGTCCTCCGCCGACAGCAGCGCCAGCCGCCGCCGTTCGTCGCGCAGCGCCGCCGCCAGCCGGGCCAGCCGCCAGCGCGGCCGGGCGGTCAGCTGGGCGGCCGCGGCCCGCAGGGCCAGCGGCAGACCGTCGCACAGATCGACCAGCTCCCGCGCGGCGGCCGGGTCCTCGGCGACCCGCTCCGGGCCGAGCATGGCGCCGAGCAGCGCCGCGCCCTCCTCGTGGCCGAGCGTCTGGAGACCGACCGGGCGGGCCCAGTCGGTGGCGACCAGACCGTCGAGACGGCTGCGGCTCGTGACGACCGTGGCGCAGTGCGGGCCACCGGGCAGCAGCGGCCGTACCTGCGCCGAGCTGCTGGCGTTGTCGAGGACGACCAGCAGCCGGCGGTCCGCGACCAGCGACCTGAACAGCGCCGATGCGGCTTGCGCCGAGCCGGGCACCCGCTCCGGCGGAGTGCCGAGCGCCAGCAGGAAGTCGCGCAGAATCTCGGCCGGGGGCGCCTCGTCGCCCTCGCCGAAACCGCGCAGATCGGCGAAGAGCTGCCCGTCGGGGAAGGCCCCGGCGTGCAGATGCGCCCACTGCACGGCGCAGGCGGTCTTGCCGACGCCGGCCGGTCCCGCCACCACAGCGAGCGGGCTCTCGCCTGTCGTACGGTCCGTCAGCACCGCGGTGAGTGCGGAGAGCTGGTCCTCCCGGCCCAGGAACCGGGCGGGCGGACGGGGCAGCAGCCGCGGTGCCGCACCGCCCCGACCGGAACCGGACCCGTCACGCACGCCGGCCGTAGTGCCGGGCTGCGTCCCGCCGGCACCTGGCGCATCAGGACCACCGTGCGCCTCATTCCGGTCGGCGGTCCCCTGGGCGTGCGTCTGCCCCTCACTGCCAACGGGCCGCGCCCCGGCGCCCGTGGCGGAGCGGTCCACTCCCGGAACACCGGGGCGGCCGCCGGAAGCCTCCCCGGAACGAGCTGCTCCGGACGGTGTCCCACCCGATGCGGAGCCCGCGCCGGATGCCCCGGGCTTCGCCGCGCCCGGCCGGTTCCCGCCGGCCGCCTCCGCGCGCAGGATCTCCTCGTACGCGTGGCGCAGCCGCTCGCCGGGATCGACACCCAGCTCCTCGTTGAGCAGCCGTCGGGTGCGGTGGAACCACTCCAGCGCATCGGACTGCCGCCCCGTATGGAACAGCGCCCGCATCAGCCCGGCGATCAGGCCCTCCCGCAAGGGGTGGTTGACGGCGGCGGAGTAGAGGATGGCGGCGGCCTGCTCATGCTCGCCGAGGGCGCCGTGCGCCCGCCCCAGCGCCTCCACGGCCGTGAGCCGGCGTTCCTCCAGGGCATGTGCGGCGGCCGCGAACGGCGGGCTGGTGACCGTGCCGGTCAGCGCGGGCCCGCGCCACAGCCCCAGCGCCTCCTGCAGCAGCGGTACGGCATCGCCCGGCGCCGCCTCGGGGCGCGCCAGAGCCACCAGCTCACCGAAGCGGTGGGCGTCGATCAACTCCTCCGGCAGCCGCAGGAGATAGGCCGAGCCATGGGTCGTCAGCTCGATGCCGTACGCCTCCGCACCGCCCTCGGCGAGCGTGGCGCGCAGCCGCGAGACATGCCCCTGGACGACCGTGCGGGAGTGTTCGGGGGGCTCGTCCTCCCACAGGGAGTCGATCAACTGCTCCAGTGGGACGGTGGTGTTGGGCTGCAACAACAGCAGCGCCAGCACACTGCGCCGTTTGGCGGGCCCGAGCGACAGCTCCGCGGGGCCGGTCGTGACGGCGATCGGACCGAGCAGTGAGAATTCCAACTCAGCCCTCCAGGAAGGCCGTCAGGGCGTTCGCCAGCAGATACGGGTCCTCGGAACCGCACAGTTCGCGCGCCGAGTGCATGGACAGGATCGCCACGCCGATGTCGACCGTGGCGATGCCGTGCCGGGCCGCGGTGATCGGCCCGATGGTGGTGCCGCACGGCATCGAGTTGTTGGACACAAAGCTCTGCCACGGCACACCGGCCCGCTCGCAGGCCGCCGCGAAGAGGGCCCGTCCGCTGCCGTCCGTCGCATAGCGCTGGTTGACGTTGACCTTGAGGATCGGCCCGCCGTTGGGCATCGGGTGGTGCCCCGGCTCATGCCGTTCGCCGTAGTTGGGGTGGACGGCGTGGCCGGTGTCGGACGACAGGCAGACGGTGCCGGCGAAGGCCCGCGCCCGGTCCTCGTACGAGCCGCCGCGGGCGAACACCGAGCGCTCCAGCACCGTGCCGAGCAGCGGCCCGTCCGCCCCGGTGTCGGACTGGCTGCCGTTCTCCTCGTGGTCGAAGGCGGCCAGTACCGGAATGCTGGTCAGCTCGCTGCCGGCGGCCGCCGCCGCGGTCAGGGCGGCCGTACCGGCGTGTACCGACAGCAGGTTGTCCATTCGTGGCCCGGCCACCAGCTCGCGGTCGCGGCCCAGGTAGGCGGGCGCCTCGATGCTGTGCGTCATCAGGTCCCAGCCCTTGATGTCGTCGGCCGGTATGCCGGTCTCCTCGGCGACAAAGGTGATCAGATCGCCCTCGGCGACCTCGCCCAGGCCCCAGATCGGCGTCATATGGCGTTGCTTGTCGAGCTTGAGGCCGTCGGCGTTCACCGAGCGGTCGAGGTGCACGGCCAACTGGGGCACTCTCAGCAACGCCCGGTCGACATGGACGAGCCGGTGGCCGCCGTCCCCGAGCGTCACCCGGCCGCTCAGCCCCAGGTCGCGGTCGAGCCAGGTGTTGAGCAGTGTGCCGCCGTAGATCTCGACGGCGATCTGCCGCCAGCCGCGGGAGCCGGTGTCCGGAATCGGTTTGACGCGCAAATTGGGAGAGTCTGTGTGAGCACCGACAATTCGGTACGAAGTCGAGGCGTCGGCGCCCTCGGGCACGTACCAGGCGATGATCGCGCCGCCGCGCAGCACATACTTCCCGCCGGTTCCGCCGTCCCACTCATCGACCTCGGCGACCTGCCGGAACCCGGCCTTCTCCAGCCGCTCCGCCGCATTCGCCACTGCGTGGTAGGGCGACGGACTGGCGGCGAGGAAGGACATCAGGTCGTCGGTGTGGCCGCGATCGAAGCGGGCGGAGTTGGTCATGGATTCAGCATAAGGAGCCGGACCCCGCATTCCTCGTGCGCATGCAGGGTGACTCCGGTCCCTTCCGGCCAGGATTTTCGGTATTCGGGACCGGGAAGCCTCTGGAGCGGGAGATTCCGGGTTCCGGGCCGACGGCCCGGCGTACGTCGCGCACCGTCCGCACGTACACCGCGCACTGTCCGCGCGTACACATCGCGTGCCGTCCGGCGCCGTCCGGCGCCGTCCGCGCGTCCGCCCGGCGCACCGCTCGCGCGTCCACAGCCGCCTCGCGTCCGGCCCTGCCGCCTGCCGGGCATGACGAAGCCCGCCTCTCCGGGGGAAGAGAGGCGGGCACCATCAGTCTGGAGGGCCCGTCTGAGAGTTTCCTAAGAGACCCGCCGCAGCGGGGCCGCGGAAAGGCGCTCCTAGAACGCGGCCTCGTCGAGCTCCATCAGCGACTGGTCGACGGACTCGGCCAGACCGCGCTGGACGCCGACGCCCGGCAGGACGTTGTGCGCGAAGAACTTCGCCGCGGCAATCTTGCCGGTGTAGAAGGGCTTGTCCTTCGCCGAGGCGCCGGCCAGCTTCTCGGCCGCCACGGCCGCACCCTTGAGCAGGAGGTAGCCGATGACGACATCACCGGAGGCCATCAGCACCCGGGTGGTGTTCAGGCCGACCTTGTAGATGGACTTGACGTCCTTCTCGGTCGCGGCGAGGTCGGTCAGCATGGCGCCGACGATCGCCTCCAGGTCGGCGGCCGCCTTGGCCAGCTCGCCGCGGGCCTGCTCCAGCTCCTCGCCGCCGGTGCTGTCCGCGAGGAACTTCTTGATCTCGTCGGAGAGCGCGGTGAGCGCCTGGCCCTGGTCGCGGACGATCTTCCGGAAGAAGAAGTCCTGGCCCTGGATCGCGGTGGTGCCCTCGTAGAGGGTGTCGATCTTGGCGTCCCGGATGTACTGCTCGATCGGGTACTCCTGCAGGTACCCGGAGCCGCCGAAGGTCTGCAGCGACTGCGCCAGCTGCTCGTAGGACTTCTCCGAGCCGTAGCCCTTCACGATCGGCAGCAGCAGGTCGTTGAGGCGGATCGCGGCGCTCGCGTCCTCGCCCGCGGTCTCCTTGACGATGATCTCGTCCTGGACCGTGGCGGTGTAGAGCACCAGGGCGCGCATGCCCTCGGCGTACGCCTTCTGCGTCATCAGCGAGCGGCGCACGTCGGGGTGGTGGGTGATGGTGACGCGCGGGGCGGTCTTGTCGGTGAAGGCCGCGAGGTCCGGGCCCTGCACGCGCTCCTTGGCGTACTCCAGCGCATTGAGGTAGCCCGTGGAGAGGGTGGCGATGGCCTTCGTGCCGACCATCATCCGCGCGAACTCGATGATCTTGAACATCTGGCGGATGCCGTCGTGCTTCTCGCCGAGCAGCCAGCCCTTGGCCGGGTGGTTGGCGCCGAAGGTCATCTCGCAGGTGTTGGAGGCCTTCAGGCCCATCTTGTGCTCGACGTTGGTGGCGTAGGCGCCGTTGCGCTCGCCCAGCTCGCCGGTCTCCCAGTCGAAGTCGTACTTCGGCACGATGAAGAGCGACAGGCCCTTGGTGCCGGGACCGGCACCCTCGGGGCGGGCGAGGACGAAGTGCACGATGTTCTCGGACATGTCGTGCTCACCGGAGGTGATGAAGCGCTTGACGCCCTCGATGTGCCAGGAGCCGTCCGCCTGCTGCACGGCCTTGGTGCGGCCGGCGCCGACGTCCGAACCGGCGTCCGGCTCGGTGAGCACCATGGTGGAGCCCCACTGCTTGTCCACCATCAGCTGGGCTATGCGGTGCTGCTCCTCGGTGCCCTCCTCGTGGAGGACGCCGGCGAAGGCGGGGCCGGACGCGTACATCCACACGGCCGGGTTGGCGCCCAGGATCGTCTCGGCGAAGCCCCAGAGGAGGGAGCGCGGCGCGGTGGTGCCGCCGAGCTCCTCCGGGATGCCCAGCCGCCACCACTCGGCGTCCATGAAGGCCTGGTAGCTCTTCTTGAACGTGTCCGGAACCGGCGCGGTGTTGGTGTCCGGGTCGAAGACCGGGGGGTTGCGGTCGGCGTCGGTGAACGACTCGGCCAGCTCGTTCTCGGAAAGCCGGGTGATCTCGGACAGCACGCTCTTGGCGGTGTCGACATCCATCTCCGCGAACGGTCCGGTGCCGTACACGCTGTCACGGCCGAGCACCTCGAAGAGGTTGAACTCGATGTCGCGGAGATTCGACTTGTAGTGCCCCATGGATACGGCTCCGTAAGGGTTCGGGAGGGAGGACCTCAAACGCAAATACCAGCAAGTAGCAAGCGCCTACGATGATGCTACCCACCGGTAATAAGAATCAACCCCTACCGCCCATCTGTGACGAGCGTCCCCCGGCGAATCGCCGACTCAGTACGCTGTGGCGCATGTACGGCTACGACCAGAACGCGGGTGCCGGGCAGCAGCAATACGGAGCGCCGCCGCCCCCGCCGCAGCAAACGCCCCCCGGGGGCTACGGCGAAGCGCCGCTGTATCCCGAGCCGTCCCCGCCCTCCCTCGCCGATGCGGTGCGCGCCTTCACCACCGGCTCGATGTCGGCCGAGGACTTCCAGGGCATCTTCTCCACGTCCAAGATCTACTGCCCGCGCGGTGACAACCCCGGGTTCCTGGCGCTGCACAACACCCAGCAGCCGGTGATCCCGATGTTCACCTCCCTCAAGGAGCTGCGGCGGTATGCGGGCAAGGAGTCGAAGTACTTCGTGATCACCGGCGCCGAGGTGCTGGACCTGCTGCCGACCGGCTACGGGTTCGTCCTCGATATGGAGGGTGACCACCGGATGGTCTTCGACGCGAAGGCCGTGGAGCAGATGGTCGACTTCGCGATGCGGCGTATGTACGGCTGACCGCCCCTGCTGTGCAGAGGGCTGAGGGGCGCCGCTGCGGCGGCATCGAGGGCCGGTCCCGGGACGGGGGCCGGCCCGATGTGTGTCTCGGTCCGGGGGGTGAGCGCGTCCAGGGTGGCCCCTTTGACCTGCGAAAATGCGTGCGGGAATGCCGCACGCCTTGCGTGTTGTTCACCATTCAACTAAGTTGAGCGAACGACCGAGGAGGCCGTCATGCCCGCAGTGACCGTAGAGAACCCGCTGACCCTGCCGCGTGTGGCGGCTCCCGTCGCGGCACAGACCCGTCCCGTGCTGGCCGTTGCCACCGCTCCGAGCGGCTTCGAGGGCGAGGGCTTCCCGGTGCGCCGGGCGTTCGCCGGCATCGACTACAAGCACCTCGACCCGTTCATCATGATGGACCAGATGGGCGAGGTGGAGTACGCGCCCGGAGAGGCCAAGGGCACGCCCTGGCACCCGCACCGCGGCTTCGAGACGGTCACGTATCTGCTCGACGGCACCTTTGTGCACCGTGATTCGCACGGTGGCGGTGGCGTCATCAACGACGGCGACACCCAGTGGATGACGGCCGGCTCGGGTCTGCTGCACATCGAGGCGCCGCCGGAGTCGCTGGTCGTGTCCGGCGGTGTCTTCCACGGCCTCCAGCTGTGGGTGAACCTGCCGAAGAGCGACAAGATGATGGCCCCGCGCTACCAGGACATCGGCGGCGGCCAGGTCAAGCTGCTGACCTCGGGCGACGGCGGAGCACTGCTGCGGCTGATCGCCGGTGACCTCGACGGCCACAACGGTCCGGGCGTCACGCATACGCCGATCACGATGATGCATGTGACGGTGAACCCGGGCGCGGAGCTGACCCTCCCCTGGCGCAAGGACTTCAACGCCCTCGCCTACGCCCTGGCCGGACGCGGCTCGGCCGGTGCGGAGGGGCGCCCGTTCCGTATGGGGCAGGCGGTCGTGTTCGGCACCGGAGACTCGATCACGATCCGGGCGGACGAATCCCAGGAGTCGCGCAGTCCGAACTTCGAGGTGGTGCTGCTGGGTGGGCTGCCGATCCGCGAGCCGATGATGCATTACGGCCCGTTCGTGATGAACACCCACGCCGAACTGGCGCAGGCCTTCGAGGACTTCCAGGCCGGCCGGCTCGGGACGATCCCCGCCGACGAGCACTGACGCCATGTCGGCAGCAGGGGCGGTGTTTCACGTGAAACGCCGCCCCTGACCCGTTTCGGGGTCCGGGTCCGGGCCTCCGGCCGTGGTGCACTGTCCGGGTGCAAAACGACTCGGAGGAAAACGGGCGCGGCGCCGGGCCTGAACGGCCACGGCCCTCAGCGCCGTTGCTGCCGGTCCAGGCCCGCCGTACCGCGGCCTGGTGTCTGGTGGGGCTGCTGATCGCGGCCGTGGTGGCCCTCGTGGTGTGGCTGTGCGTCGAACTGAGCGCGGCGGTCACGCCTGTACTGCTGGCACTGCTCGGCAGCGGGCTGCTCGGACCGCTCTACCGGCGGCTGGTGGCGATGAAGCTCAACCGTTCGCTGGCGGCCGGACTGACCTGTGCCGTCCTCGTGGTGGTGGTCGGCGGCGCCGGGTTCATCGTCGTCAACGCGCTGGTCAACTCCGGTGACCAGATCATCTCCTCGCTCAGGCAAGCCGCCAAGGACCTCTCCCAGCACTTCGGTGCGGCCGGTACGTCGCTCGACGATCTGGCCTCCAAATCCAAGGGACTGGTCACCAATTTCGGCGGCACCGCGGCCTCGGGGCTGCTGACCGGTGTCAGCGCGGTCGGCCAGTTCCTCGCCGCTTCGGTCCTGGCCCTGCTGCTGACCTTCTTCTTCCTGCGCGACTCCGACAAGGCCGTACGCACGTTGCACCACTGGGCGCCCGGCAGCTCCGCACCGCAGCTGGAGCGGATGGCCCGCCGCGGCTTCCAGGCCATCGAGGGCTTTATGCGGGGCACCACCTTCATCGCCCTGATCGACGCCATCTGCATCACCGTCGGACTGCTGATCCTTCGGGTGCCGGGCGCCATCGGGCTGGGCGCGCTGGTCTTCGTCGGCGCCTATATCCCCTACCTCGGCGCCTTCATCTCCGGCGCCGTGGCGATCCTGGTGGCGCTGGCCGACCGGGGCTTCGTGATCGCGCTCTGGGCGCTCGGCGTCGTCCTGGCCGTGCAGGTGCTGGAGGGGCATGTGCTGCAGCCGATGATCCAGAGCCGGACGGTCAAGATGCATCCGGCGACGGTGCTGCTGGCGATCACCGCGGGCGCCGGCGTCGCCGGAATCCTCGGCATGCTGCTGTCCGTACCGCTGACCGCCGCCGTCACCGGCGTACTCCACGAGCTGCGGGAGTACTACGCCGCGGGCCCGGATTCCGGTGACACCGGACCCGCCGCGTCCCCCGCGTCCTCGTAGAGCTCGAACCACGTCGACTTGCCGTCCCCGCGCGGGTCCACACCCCAGGAGCCGGCCAGCAGTTCCAGCAGCATCAGACCGCGCCCCGACGACGCCAGTTCGCCGGGGCTGCGGCGGTGCGGCAGCTCATCGCTGCTGTCGGCGACATCGACGCGGATGCGCCGGGTGCCCCGCTCACCGGTGATCTCGGCGACCAGCAGCGCATCTCCGTCGGTGTGCAGCAGGACGTTGGTGACCATCTCGGAGACCATCAGCACCGCCGAGTCCACCTGGTCCGGGTCGGCCCAGTCGTGGAGCACGTCGCGGACCTGACGGCGTGCCTCGGCTATCCGCTCCGGCTCGGCCTGCGCGACGGAGAGCACGGTGCGCCGTATGGGCTGCGGCGGGAGCAGGCCGCCGGTCCCGACCCCGCAGCCGGCGGCCTCGCGGCACAGCAGCAGCACGGCGATGTCGTCCTCACGGCGGTCCACCAGCGGTCCGGTGGTGTGGTGCGAGGGCGGTCCGTGCACGGCCTGGACCAGGGCGTCGGCGAGCCGCTCCAGGCTCTCGCCGTCCCCGCCGGACTCATGCGTCTCGATGATGTCGCGCAGTCGCGCCCAGCCGGTCTCCAGATCGTGGCCGCCGGTCTCGATCAGCCCGTCGGTGCACACCATCATGGTCTCGCCGGGCTCCAGGACGAGCCGGGTGGTCGGGTAGTCGGTGTCCGGGACGATGCCCAGCGGCAGCCCGCCCGCGGTGGGCCGGACCAGCACCGTGCCGTCGCTCATCCGGATCGCCGGGTCGGGATGGCCGGCCCGTGCGATGTCCAGCAGTCCCGTCGCCGGATCCACCTCGATGTAGAGGCAGGTCGCAAAGCGCTGGTCCTCGCCGTGGCCGCGGAGTTCGGTCTCGTTGATCCCGGCCAGAAACCGCGAGGCACGGGAGAGCACCGCATCGGGGTGGTGGCCCTCGGAGGCATAGGCCCGCAGCGCGATCCGCAGCTGCCCCATCAGGCCCGCCGCCCGTACGTCGTGCCCCTGGACATCCCCGATGACCAGCGCGATCCGGCCGGACGGCAGCGGGATCATGTCGTACCAGTCGCCGCCGACCGCCAGCCCGCCGCCGGTCGGGACATAGCGGGCCGCGACCGTCATCCCCGGGATGTCCGGCTGCACCGTGGGCATCATGCTGCGCTGCAGCCCCAGTGCCAGTTCCTGCTGCTCCTCCTGCATACCGGCCCTGGCCAGGGCCTGTGCCAGCATCCGGGCGACGGTGGTCAGCACCGAGCGCTCGTCGGGTGTGAACGCCACCGGCTGGGCGAACGCCGCCATCCAGGCGCCGATCGTCCGGCCCGCGTTCACCAGCGGCAGGAACGCCCAGGACGTACGGCGGAAGCGGGCGGCCAGTGGCCAGGTGCCGGGGTAACGGCGGCTGTAGTCCTGGGGCGTGGGCAGATAGATGGCCCGGCCGGTACGGATGACCTCGGCGGCCGGATAGTCGGTCTCCAGCGTCATGGCGACGAACGGCCGCTCGTCGTCGCCGTGGTGGCCGTGGTGGCCGATGACCGACAGCCGGTCGCCCTCGATGCCGAAGACCGCCAGCCCGTCCGGCATGAACCCGGGCATCGACAGTCCGGCCGCGACCCGCAGCACCTCGGCGGTGGACCGCGCCTCGGCCAGCCCCCGGCCCGCGTCCAGCAGGAACGCCTCACGCGACCGGCGCCAGTCGCCGGTGATCGGGGTGTGTGCGGCGGACGTCCCGGGCTGTGGCTCGGGCACCTCCTGAAGGGTGCCGACCAGCTCGAAGCCGCCGTCGACGACACGGGGGCGGGAGCGGGAGCGGACGATGCGCTGCACCCGCCCCCGCTCGTCCACGATGCGCAGCCGGGCCTCGGCGAGCGTCTTCTCGGCGAGCGCGAGCTGCACGATCCCGTTGATCTCGGCGAAGTCGACGGGATGAAAACGGGAGCGCACCGCGGCTTCGGTCAGCTCCACCGGGGCGGCGGGCAGCCCGAGCAGCCGGGCCGCTTCGGAGTCGAGGGTCACCCGTCCCGCTGCGTTGTCCCAGCGCCACAGGCCGGTCGCGATGGCGGCCAGGAGATCCTCGGTGCGCATTGCCTCACTTTATGTGTGTTTAGCGGGGCCGGACCAGCGATCCGGACGTGACCATCGTCCCAGTGGGGACGCCCCGCTCCGCTGATGCGTATATGTCAACGAAGGCGTGCGTGCCGGGACGGTAACCTGGAGCGGTTATGTCAATCCTGGGGTGGCCTTTCGGGTGATCCACGGGGAGAGCGACCGGGCATCCGCGCCCGTACACCTTTTCCTCTCCTCTCTCCCGACAACTCCTCACCTCGACCTCGCGACGACTTGGATGAGCGATGCATCGGTACCGGTCCCATAACTGCGGCGAGCTCCGAGCCGCGGACGTCGACACGGACGTCCGCCTCAGCGGCTGGCTGCACAATCGACGTGACCTGGGCGGCATCCTCTTCATCGATCTGCGCGACCACTACGGTCTCGTTCAGCTCGTCGCCCGCCCCGGCACCCCCGCCAACGAGGCCCTCGGCTCCCTGACCAAGGAGACCGTCGTCCGGATCGACGGCAAGGTCAGCGCGCGCGGCGCCGACAACGTCAACCCCGACCTGCCGACCGGCGAGATCGAGATCGAGGTCTCCGACGTCGAGGTGCTCGGCGCCGCCGACCAGATCCCCTTCACGATCAACGCGGATGACGGCGTCAACGAGGAGCGGCGCCTCGAGTACCGCTTCCTCGACCTGCGCCGCGAGCGGATGCACCGCAACATCATGCTGCGCACCGCCGTCATCTCCGCCATCCGCCACAAGATGGTGGCCCTCGGCTTCAACGAGATGGCGACCCCGATCCTGTCGGCGACCTCCCCCGAGGGCGCCCGCGACTTCCTGGTCCCCTCGCGTCTGCACGCCGGCAAGTTCTATGCGCTGCCGCAGGCCCCGCAGCAGTTCAAGCAGCTGCTGATGATCGCCGGCTTCGACCGTTACTTCCAGATTGCGCCCTGCTTCCGCGACGAGGACGCCCGCGCGGACCGCTCGCCGGGCGAGTTCTACCAGCTCGACATCGAGATGAGCTTCGTCGAGCAGGAGGATGTCTTCCGGCCCGTCGAGAAGCTGATGACCGAGCTGTTCACCGAGTTCGGCAACGGCCGTACGGTCACTTCGCCCTTCCCGCACATCCCGTTCCGCGAGGCGATGCTCAAGTACGGCTCCGACAAGCCGGACCTGCGCGCCGAGCTGGAGCTGGTCGATGTCTCCGATGTCTTCGCGGGCTCCGGCTTCAAGGCCTTCGCCGACAAGCACGTCCGCGCCCTGGCCGTGCCGGACACCGCCGACCAGTCGCGCAAGTTCTTCGACCAGCTGGGCGACTTCGCCGTCCAGCAGGGGGCGAAGGGCCTGGCCTGGGTCCGCGTCGGCGAGGAGAATGCGCTGACCGGTCCGATCGCCAAGTTCCTCACCGAGGACGACGTCAAGTCGCTGGTCGCCGCCCTGGACCTCAAGCCCGGCCACGCCGTCTTCTTCGGCGCCGGCGAGTTCGACGAGGTCTCCAAGATCATGGGTGCGGTCCGCGTCGAGGCCGCCAAGCGCGTCGGCCGCTTCGTCGAGGACGAGTTCCGCTTCTGCTGGATCGTCGACTTCCCGATGTTCGAGAAGGACGAGGACACCGGCAAGATCGAGTTCTCGCACAACCCCTTCTCCATGCCGCAGGGCGGTCTGGAGGCGCTGGAGACCAAGGACCCGCTGGACATCCTGGCCTGGCAGTACGACATCGTCTGCAACGGCACCGAGCTGTCCTCCGGCGCCATCCGTAACCACGAGCCCGAGGTCATGTACAAGGCCTTCGCGATCGCCGGTTACGACAAGGAGACGGTCGAGGCGGAGTTCGGCGGCATGCTCCGTGCCTTCAAGTTCGGCGCCCCGCCGCACGGTGGCATCGCCCCCGGCGTCGACCGCATCGTCATGCTGCTGGCCGACGAGCCCAACATCCGCGAGACCATTGCCTTCCCGCTCAACGGCAATGCCCAGGACCTGCTGATGGGCGCCCCGAGCGAGGTCGAGGAGGCGCGCCTCAAGGAGCTGCACCTCTCCCTCCGCAAGCCGCAGGCGAAGTAGGCGGCATCGCCCGGGGCGAGAAGCCTCGAACAGGCTGAGGGGCGGCGTTTCACGTGAAACGCCGCCCCGGCCCGTTTCCGGCACCGTGTGCCGTCGGGCGGGCGTCGGCGGCCGGGAGCGGTACGCCCCCGGGGACGGCTTCCGATACCGCCGAGTGCCCCGACCGCCCCATCCGTGTGGCAGGGCCCCGGCAGGGCACGCACTGTGGTGCCCATGCAGCAAGCCAGTCTCCTCACCGCCAGGTCCGCCCTGGGGCCGCCGGCTCGGGTGACCCGCCCCGTCCCGGCCGGCGACCTGCGGTGGCTCACCGCCGTGGCCGTCGTCTTCACCGCCTGCCTGCTCGCCTCCGCCGTCGCCGCCCCGGGCCTGGGATGGGACGAGACGGTGTACGTCAGCCAGGTCGACCCCCATGCGCCGGCCGCGTTCTTCAGCGCCCCGCGCGCCCGCGGTGTCACCCTTCTGCTCGCCCCGGTGGCGGCTCTGACGACCTCGGCGACCGTGCTGCACTGCTACCTGGCGGTGCTCTCCGGCGTCGCGCTCCTGCTCACCCTGTGCAGCTGGCGCCGCGTGCTGCCCGCCCCCGTACCGGCGCTGGGCGGTGCGCTGTACGCCGGGTTGTGGATCACGCTCTTCTACGGCGGGCAGGCGATGCCCAACCTGTGGGTCGGCTACGCCGCGCTCGCCGCCACCGGCTGCTTCCTGCGGGCCGTACGGCAGCCGCCCCGCCAGCTGGCCCCACGCGGCGACCGGGGTGCCGCAGCCGGCCTCGCCGCCGCGGTGGCGGTGGCCGCGCTGATGCGTCCCACCGACGCCATCTGGCTGGCCGTGCCGCTCTTCGCCGCGGCGCTGTGCGTCCCGTCCTGGCGTCGCCCCGCCGTGCTGCTTGCGCTGCCGGCCGGGCTGGCCCTGGGGTGTGCCCCCTGGGTCGTGGAGGCGTATCTGTCCTACGGCGGGCTCCTGGCGCGGCTGCAAAGAGCCGGGCAGATTCAGGGCGGTCTCGGCTGGCATCTGACCTTCGACGACCACGCACGGGCGCTCCAGGGCAAGACACTGTGCCGCCCCTGCCATCTGACCTGGGAACATCCGGTGACAGCGGTGTGGTGGCTGGTGCTGCCCCTGGCGGTCGCCGGAGCGGTCTGGGCGGCGCTGCACGCCCGCGAGCCCCGTGGCGGACTGCACGGGTACGGGCCGGCGGAGCGCAGCGGCGCCCGGCACCCCCTCGGGCTGGCTCCCATCCGGCCCGGCAGCCTCGGCCCGGACCCGGCGGGCGACCCCCCGCCCGGCGGTGGGCGGCACGGCCGCGGTCCTGCTTGGCCGCTGGTGCGCCTGAGCGACCCCCGCGGCCCGCTGCACCGGTACGGCCCTGCTCCCGTCGTCCTCCCGGCCCTGGTCGGCCTCTGCCTCGCCGCCCCCTACCTCCTGACGGTGGACTACGCCGCCCCCCGCTTCCTGCTGCCCGCCTATGCCCTGCTGATGATGCCCGCCGCCTGGTTCCTGTACTGGCTGACGCTCCTGCCGCGCCGCCGGCACGCCTGGGCGATGGCCGTCCTCGTCCTTGCGCTGCTGAGCCACGAGGTCATCCAACTGACGGTCTGGCACACGATGGTGCGGAGCACCGCACGTGCACAGGCCGGTGTCGAGCGGGTCGCCACGTCGCTGCGGGCGATCGGCGTACGGCCGCCCTGTGTGGTGAGCGGCGAGGAGGCGGTACGGGTGGCGTATCGGGCGGGCTGTGCGTCCCGCCAGCCCCAGGGCCATGACGCCAGCATCACCCCCGCGGGCCTGGTCCGGCTGGGTGCCCGCCGTCCGGTCGCCGTCGTGGTGGCAGGCGGTCAGCGGCCGCCGGCCTACGCCCGTGGCTGGCGGCGGGTCGCCCTGCCGCCGGTGCCGGACTTCGGACGGCTGACGGCTTATGTGTCCTCGCCGCGCAGGCACTGAGCGACGTCCTGCCCGGGGACCGGCCGGTGCCCGACGCACTCGTGCCCGCCCCGCCCCAGGGGCCGGACGGGCACGAGCGCGGTGCCGAGGGGTCCGGGAGCGAACACGCCCCCGCGAACACGCCCTCGCCCGGAGGGACTTACCGGCCGGGGGCTCCGGCCGGCAGCGACGCTCGCGGGCGGTCCGGGCCTACTGCTCCGCGCCGCCGAAGCGCTCGCGGTAGGACTCCAGGTCCTCCTCGGTGATCTTCGCGAAGAGCACCGGCGGCACCGTGAAGGGCGTCCCGGCAGGCACCGAGGCCAGCGCCTTCGCCTCCTCGGGGGAGACCCACACCGCGGTGTCGTTCTCCAGGGCGAAGGCCCCCCGCATCGCCTTGGCCGACGACGGAATGAACGGCTCGGAGACGATCGCGTACAGGTGGATGAGGTTCATCGCCGTACGCAGCGTCAGCGCCGCCGCGTCCTTGTCGGTCTTGATCTCCAGCCACGGGGCCTTCTCCTCCAGGTAGGAGTTGCCCGCGCTCCACAGGGCGCGCAGCGAGGCCGCGGCCTTACGGAACTGGAGGGCCTCCATGTGGCCCTCGTACTCCGTCAGCAGCCCGGCGATCTCCTCGCCGAGCTTCTGCTCCGCGGCCCCGGCCTCGGCGCCCGCGGGCACCTCGTCACCGAACCGCTTCCGCGAGAACGACAGCACCCGGTTGACGAAGTTGCCGAGGGTGTCCGCCAGGTCCTTGTTGACCGACGCCGAGAACAGCTCCCAGGTGAAGGACGTGTCGTCCGACTCCGGGGCGTTGGCGATCAGGAAGTAGCGCCAGTAGTCGGCGGGCAGCAGCTCCAGCGCCGCGTCCGTGAAGATGCCGCGCCGCTGGGAGGTGGAGAACTTCCCGCCGTAGTAGTTGAGCCAGTTGAAGGCCTTGAGGAAGTCGACCCTCTTCCACGGCTCGCGGGTGCCCAGCTGCGTCGCCGGGAACATCACGGAGTGGAACGGCACATTGTCCTTGGCCATGAACTCCGTGTACCGGACGTCATCGGCCTCGTACCACCACGACTTCCAGTCGCGGCTCCCGTCGGAGACGGCGTCCGCCCACTCCTTGGTCGACCCGATGTACTCGATCGGGGCGTCGAACCATACGTAGAAGACCTTGCCCTCGGCCGCCAGCTCCGGCCACACATCGGCCGGCACCGGAACGCCCCAGTCCAGGTCGCGGGTGATCGCCCGGTCCTGAAGGCCTTCGGTCAGCCACTTGTGCGCGATCGACGAGGCCAGCGTCGGCCAGTCCTTGCTGCCGTTGCCGTCCAGCCAGCCCTCGACCTCGTGCTGCAGCTTCGACTGGAGCAGGAAGAGGTGCTTGGTCTCCCGCACCTCCAGTTCACCGCTGCCGCTGATCGCCGACCGGGCGTCGATCAGATCGGTCGGGTCGAGCACCCGGGTGCAGTTCTCGCACTGGTCGCCGCGCGCCTTGTCGTAGCCGCAGTGCGGACACGTACCGACGATGTAGCGGTCCGGCAGGAAGCGGTCGTCGGCGATCGAGAAGACCTGGCGGATCGCCCGCTCCTCGATGAAGCCGTTCTCGTGGAGCTTGCGGGCGAAGTGCTGCGTCAGCTCCACGTTCTCCCGCGACGAGCTCCGGCCGAAGTAGTCGAATTCGAGGCCGAAGCCCTCGTAGATCGCCTTCTGCTTGTCGTGCTGCTCCGCACAGAACGCGTCGACCGACTGGCCCGCGTCCTTCGCCGCCAGCTCGGCGGGGGTCCCGTGCTCGTCCGTCGCACAGATGTAGAGCACATCGTGCCCGCGCTGCCGCATATACCGCGCATACACATCGGCCGGGAGCATGGACCCCACCATGTTGCCCAGGTGCTTGATCCCGTTGATATACGGAAGGGCGCTGGTGATGAGGTGTCGAGCCATTGCCGGCTGCTCCCAAGTCGCTACGGTGAGTGAGGATTTGCTTTACGGAACGTCAATATCGTACTGGACGGGGTAGGGGTGCCCGCGCGGGCTTTTCGGGGGTGATCGCCCTGCCGCGCCGCCCGCTACCGGCCCCGGACTGCACCCTACGGACCCGGCTGTCGGTGCCTGCCCTGCGCCCTGCTGCTCGTGCCGCCCCGCACCCTGCCCCACGGGACGGACCGCCGCCCGCGCCCCCCCTGGCGGTGCGTCCGCCCCGCCCTCACGCCGCCCCGCCCTCACGCCGCCCCGCCCTCACGCTGCCCCGCCCTCACGCCGCCGCGTCCGCCGACTTCGCGCTGTCCGCCGCCGGGACCCGGCCCTGCTTCGCGGGCCGGCCATTGACCAGCAGCCCGGCGACCAGCGCGGCCAGCAGCATGATCGCCGAACCCGCCCCGATGGCCACGGTGAACCCGTGCACCACTCCGCTCTTCACGATCCCCTCCCGCACCGCCGGGGTGAGCCCGAGCGCCCCGCTGCTGCGGGCCGCGTCCGCCAGGCGATCGGCGATATACGCCGCACTCGTCGAGGTCGCGATCGTGTTCAGCAGCGCCGTACCGATCGAACCGCCCACCTGCTGCGCCGTGTTGACCGTCGCGGACGTGACACCGGAGTCGTGCGGAGCCACCCCGGACGTGGCCGTCGCCATCACCGGCATAAAGGTCAGGCCCATGCCGAGGCCGACGAGCAGCATGGCCGGAAGCACATGGGAGACATACGCGGGCTCGGCCGTCAGGAACGTCAGGGTGAAGAGCCCCGCGGAGGCGAGGAGGGCCCCCGGGACCATCAGGAACCGTGGCGGGACCCGGTGCAGCAGCCTCGCCGAGATCTGCGTCGACCCGACGACGATCGCCGCCACCATCGGCAGGAAGGCCACCCCGGTCCTGACCGGTGAATATCCGAGCACGGTCTGCAGGTAATAGGTCATGAACAGGAACATTCCGAACAGTCCGATGACCGCCAGCGCCATGGTCAGGAAGGCACCGCCACGATTCCGGTCGCGGACGATGTGCAAGGGCAGCAGGGGGTGGCGCGCCCTCGTCTGCCACCAGGCGAAGACGCCCAGCAGCGCCACGCCCCCCACCAGCAGCCCGAGGACCAGCCCGTCCCCCCATCCCCGCGGCTCCGCCTCACTGCACCCGTAGACGATCGCGACCAGGCCGCCGCAGCCCAGCACCACACCCGGAGCGTCCAGGGAGACGCGCCCCCGCTCGGGCCGGTCGCGCAGAAAGACGGCGGCACCGGTGAAGGCGATCACGGCAATCGGGATGTTCACGTACAGGCACCAGCGCCAGTCCAGATATTCGGTCAGCAGCCCGCCGGCGATCAGCCCGATGGCCGCGCCCCCGCCCGCAATGGCCCCGTAGATCCCGAAGGCCTTGCTGCGTTCCTTCCCGATGGTGAAGGTGGTGGTCAGCAAGGACAGTGCGGAGGGGGCCAGCAACGCCGCAAAGGCGCCCTGCAGCGCCCGCGCCCCGAACAGCAGCCCGGACCCGGTCGCCGCGCCGCCCAGTCCGGATGCGACGGCGAAGCCGACCAGCCCGATCATGAAGGTTCTCTTCCGCCCCACCAGGTCGGCGATCCGCCCGCCGAGCAGCAGCAGCCCGCCGAACGCGAGCGTGTACGCGGTGATCACCCACTGGCGGTTCGCATCCGACATGCCCAGGTCCCGCTGGGCCGACGGCAGCGCAATGTTCACGATGGTCGCGTCCAGCACCACCATCAACTGCGCAATGGCGATCACCACCAGCGCCCACCAGCGCCGTGGAACGGGCTCGGCCGCGGCGGCCCAGGAGGGAACGCTGGGCCTGCGCGGCGCCGGAGGCGGCTCGCCGCCCCCCTCTCGGCTCGCCTCACCCATCACGACCCACCTCGCTCGCTGGTACGGCCACCCCGGGACGCCCCGCCGCCCGGAACATGAGCGGCAGGGAGAAAGCGGGACACTTCACCCATTCAGCCTAGGTAGTGGGGCGAGGCGGCGCCTGCTGTGCCGGGGCGGGGCGAGGGGCAGGGCGAGGGGCGGCTGCACGGCTCGCCCCCGGCGCACCGTCGTGCCGTACCCGGGCGCCTCGGTCAGGGGCTTGCGGACCTCAGGCCAGGGGTTTCCGGACCTCAGTCCAGGGGCTTGCGGACCTCGCTGCGGATCTTGGCTGCCTCGTCGGCGAGCGCCTGGAGGTCGACGGACTGCGGATCCTTCGCCGGATCCGTGCCGTCGGCCGTGGCGACACTCACGTTCGTACGGGAATCGGCCCAGACGCAATACGGCAGGGTGATCTTCTGTCCCGCCTCCCGGCGCACATCCACACCGCAGGTGAGCGGGTCTCCGCCGCCGCTCGGGCTGAATTTCCGGTCCGACACCACGACGTCCGTGTTTCCGCCGCTCGTCATTCCTTCCAAGGTGTGATCGACAGCTTTCGCCGGGTCGTCAATGGTGCCGTAAATACCCATCATCACCAGTGAGGTGGTGCCGTCCGTGTACTGGCCGCCCGCGGTCTTCAGCCCGTGCGCGTAGGCCCCGTCGTGCGGTACCGACGCATCGGCCTGCTGGGAGACGTCCTTGACGAGCTTGTACTTCCCGTCGGCCAGCGTCTGCGGAACCGTGACCTGGTACTTGGGGCCCCCGGAGTCGCCACCGGAGCCGCCACCGGAGCCTTGGCCTCCGGAGCCTTCGCCGCCGTGCAGCACCGCGGAGGAGGCCACGCCTACGAGCGCCATGACGCCGACGGTCGCGCCGACGATCGCCCACACCTTCCCGGCGCTTTTCCTGGGCGGAACCGGCGGCGGCATCCCCGGCCCGCCGTACCCGAACGGGGCCTGCTGCGGGACCCCGTAGGGCCCTTGCTGTCCGTAGGGCCCTTGCTGTCCGTGGGGTCCTTGCGGTCCGTAAGGACCCGGCGCCGGGCCCGCGGATATCCAGCCTCCCGGAGCCGGCTGCTGCGGGCCGCCGGGCTGTTGGATGCCACCCGGCTGCTGGGGAACGGCAGGGCCGCCCGGCTGTCCGGGTGGCGGCATGCCGGGCGGAAAACCGTGTCCGGGCGCATTCCCGTACCCCGGCTGAGGCTGCTGCGGCGTATTCATTTATTCCCCCTTGTTCCACGTTGACGGAATCGTCAACGTTCACCGGCTCGTTCAACATTCACGGATGAACGTCTTCCTGGTGCCGAATTCCGTCCGTCGCATTCGTCATAGGCGGGTGTCATGGCGCGGCACCCTGGCGCAATTTCGGTCGGTGATTTCGAGGAACACTCTGTCATACGGGATTACTGACGCCATGGCGGGCGTCCGGCGGATAACCGGCCCCGAGGTTCTTTTCTTTCTCCCGGGAGCGGCCCCCGTGCAACCGGGCAGGAAAGGGGGCGGCCGCGGCGGGCCGGGGGCCCGGCCGCGGCCGGTGAGGTGTCGTCAGGGGAGCGGAAGAGCGGTCAGTTGTCCTTGACGATGCCCGCGGTGCGGGCCTCGGCGAGCCACTCGGGGAACTCGACCATCAGCTGCTGGTAGAGCTCGTCGTGGGAGAGGCTGCGCGGGTCGCGGCCGGCGTGGAAGAAGCCGGCATTGTCGACGACGCGCTTCTCCGGGACGGCCAGGTCGTCGAGCTTGCGGAGGAAGTCGAAGCCCTTGGCGTCCGGGTCTCCGAAGCCGATGAACTGCCAGAAGATGGGGAGTCCGGCCGCCTCGCAGAGCGCCTTTTCGGCGGCGGGCTTGGAGGTCGGGGCGCCGTCGGTCTGGAAGATGACGAAGGCCGGGGCGGTGGAGCCGGACTTCTTGTAGTGCTCGACGACGGCGTTGATGGCCCAGTGGTAGTTCGTACGGCCCATGTGGCCGAGGCCGGCGTGCAGTTCCGCGATGCGGCCCTCGTAGTTGGTGAGGTCGATGTCGGCGGTGCCGTCGATGTCGGTGGAGAAGAAGACGACGGGGACGGTGGCGTCGTCGTCGAAGTGGGCGGAGAGACCGAGGGCCTGCTCGGCGAGGTTCTGGACCGTGCCGTCCTTGTAGTAGTTGCGCATCGAGCCGGAGCGGTCGAGGACCAGGTAGACGGCGGCGCGCTGGGTGGCGAGGCCGTGCTTGTCCAGGGTGGCGGCGGCGGACTTGTAGAGGCTGAGGAGCGCGGGGGCCGTGGTGGGGAGGGAGCCCGGGGCCTCGGGCCGGTCCTCCGCCTTCGGCTCGGCGTCGGCCTCTGGTTCGGCTGCTGCCGCCTTCGGCTCGGCGTCGGCCTCTGGTTCGGCTGCTGCCGCCTTCGGCTCGGCGTCGGCCTTGGGCTCCGCCTTCTCCTCAGGCTTCTCTTCCGGCTCGGGCGTGGCCTCCGGAGCTGCCACCACCTCTGCGGCGGGCGGCTCGGCCTCGGTCTCGCCAACTGCTGTCTCGGCAACCGGCTTGTCCGCAGGCTCTGCGACGACCTCCACCGCGGGCTCGACCGTCGGCTCGGCCTCGGCCTCGGCCTCGGCCTCGGCCTCTGCCTCTGCCTCTGCCTCTGCCTCGGTCTCGGCGACGGGCTCCGGGTTGTCGAAGGCCTGGCTCACCAGGTCGGAGACGCTGCCGGAAGCGGCCGGGGTGGTAACCGTGGCCGCTTCCGCGGGCTCGTCCTTGTCGTTGCCGCTGTCCGCGCCGGCCGCCGTGTCCTCGGCGGCGTCCGCCGCGGGCTTCCCGGCCGCTACGTCCGCTACGGCCTCGGGGGTCGACGGCTCGGCGGTGGCCGCGTCAGTGGCGACGGCGTCAGCGGTGGACGGCTCGGTCGTCGCAGGTGCACCGGCGTCGGCATCGGCGTTGGTGCCGGTGTCGGCAGCAGCCTCGTCCTCCCGCACCGCGGAGGTCTCCGCTGCCCGGTCCGCCCGGTCCGCCCGGTCCGCCCGGCTGCCCTGTGCCGGCAGCGTCGCGGTCGTCGGAGCCGGAGCCTGGTCCGTGTCGGGACGCTCCGCGGGGGCGGTCCGTGCGGCCGGAACCTCGGCCTCCGGGGTGGCGGCCGGGGCGGACTCTTCGCGAGCCTCCGGGATGGTGGCGGACTCCGGCTTGTCGGCGCCGCTCGGGGCCGCGCCGGTTTCTTCACGGGTCGCCTTGGAGCGACCGAAAGCGTTGCGCAGCAGACTCCGAATGCCCATCGGCGAACCTCTCTTGCGTGTGGTGGGTGCGGCGTATGTCCGTGAAGCGCGGACATGTCCCTGACCAGGACGGATACGTAAGGGTAGCCGCCGACACCGGCCTCATCGTGGGACCCCGCGCCCTGTGCGGTGGGCCATCCGGGGGTGTTGCGGAGGCGGATGGTTTCAGCCGGCCCGGCCCGGGTGCGTTCGCCCTGCGTACGAGGTGGTCCGGCCGTCCGCACCACCGCCTCGGCCGTCCACAAAACCTCCTCGCAGTCCGTACGAGCCGCCCTGCCGGGACGTACCCACCGCCCCGACGGCCGCGCCCCGACCGCCCCGACGGCCGCGCCCCGACCGCCCCGACTGCCCCGACGGTCCGTACTCGCCGGCTCGACATGTCCGTACGCGCTGTCCCGACCGTACGCACCGTCCGCCCGGATCCGCGCACCGGCTCCCGGCCGCCGCGCAGGGCGCCTTGGCCGTGCGGAGAGGCCTGCGTCGCAAGGGACGGAAGGGGAAGGCGCGTTGGTACGGAGCCGGCCGAGGCCCGGCTCCGGGCCCGCTCCACATCACGCCGCGGAAACGATGTGGCAAGAGCTGGGTAAGAACTGAGTCGCTCAGGTATCCGATGCGCAGGTGTGCCCGTCTTCTCCGGTGACCATTGTCCAGAGCCGCCCGTTGTGCCTTAGGCGGCCGGTTAAGAAGGCAAGAACCCTTTCGAGGGTGACGGGAGATGTGGGCGCATGGGGCTGACCAGTCAGTCGCTCGAATACGCGGTGATCGTGCTGGCGGTGGCCTGTGTCGCCGCCACGGTGTGGCTCTGGCCCCGGCTGTCGCGGCGCGGGGTGGGCCCCGTCCTGGGCAGACTGGGCGCCATCATGGTCACCCAGGTGTCGATCGTGTGTGCACTCGCTCTCGCCGTGAACACGAACTTCGAGTTCTACGGCAACTGGGACGAGCTGCTGGGCAACAACGACAAGGCCCCGGTGTCCGTGAGCCAGGGGGGCGGGCAGTACGCCTCGGTCGGCAATATGAAGGGCGGGCTGGTCCAGCCGGCCGGTCCGCAGGGCCTCGACCGGGTGTCCGGACTGCCCAAGGGGCCCGCGGACAAGGTGGGCAAGGTCGAGTCCGTACGGATCGTCGGCCGTCGTACCCGGGCCATCAACCCCGGCTTCGTCTATCTGCCGCCGCAGTACTTCCAGCAGCAGTTCCGCCGCCAGCGGTTCCCCGTCATGGTCGTCATCAGCGGTTACCCCGGCGGGATCATGAACCTTGCGCAGCATCTCCAGGTGCCGCAGAACGCGGGCCGGCTGATCGCACAGGGCAGGATGCAGCCCACGGTGATCGTGATGGTCCGGCCGACGATCGCGCCGCCGCGGGACACCGAGTGTGTGGATGTGCCGGGCGGGCCGCAGGCCGAGACGTTCTTCACCAAGGATCTGCCGGACGCCATGAAGTCGGCCTACCGGGTGGGCCACGACCCCAGTGCCTGGGGCGCGTTCGGGTACTCGTCCGGTGGTACCTGCTCGCTGCAGCTGGCGATGCGCAACCCGAATGCCTATACCTCGGCGGTCTCGCTCTCGGGTGACTACGCGATCAAGGACGATCTGACCACCGGCAGCCTCTTCGGCCCGGGCCCCGAGGGTGCCCAGCGGGAGCGCGAGCACGATCTGCTGTGGCGGCTGAAGAACCTGCCCGCGCCGCAGATCTCCGCGCTGGTCGCCAGCAGCCGTAAGGGCGAGGCGGATTACGGCGAGACCATGAAGTTCATCCATGCCGCGAAGTCGCCGATGTCGGTCGACTCGATCATCCTGCCGCAGGGCAGCCACCAGTTCGCGACCTGGCGGCGCGAGGTCGTGCCGGCCCTGGAGTGGCAGAGCCAGCAGCTGACGTTCCCGCAGGACACCCAGAACGTCGCCCCGTCGCAAAACCCGGGAGCGGGCGCACCGGGGAAGGGCGGCGCTCCGGGCCCCGGCCGGCAGACCGGACCGTCCAAGGCGCCGACGGCGTCCGACGACAAGGGCCACCGACGGGTGGAGGCGGAGCGCCCCCGGGGGTGATCCGCAGAGGACTGAGAGCAGGGGCGTCGGAGCTGTCCGGCGCCCCTGTTGCGTGTGGCGCTCTTGTTGCGTGTGGCGCTCCTGTTGTGTGTGGCTTCCCTGCCAGGCGTGGTCCCCTGCTAGGCGTGGCTCCCTGCCAGGCGTGGTCCCCTGTTAGGTGTGGCGCCCTGTTACGTGTGGTGGGGCTGTGGCGCGTGTGTCGAGAGGGACGGCCGTCCCTCCCCGGCCACATGATTCGCCGGACCCCGGGTAACTGGATTCCCCATCGGCGCACTGCGCATCTCGCACCCCCGGGAGTGACCTCATGGCGCGTACGCAACAGGGCGACGAGGCGGCGTGGTCCCCCGTGGCCGCGCGGGCCCCGCTGGCCGTCCGGATCCTTCTGCTGGTGCTGGCGTTCGCCGCGATGGTGGCTTTTGCGGTGGCGCTGGCGCGGGTCACGCTGACCCCGTCGGCGGCGTCGGTGCCGCTGACCCACCCCAATCTCCGCCCCGGTGACTCGATCCGGAGCTATCTCGCGCAACCGCACCTGGCCGATACGGTCAAGCAGCTCGGCGGCAACGTCCTGTTGGGGGTGCCCTTCGGGGTGCTGCTGCCGGTACTGCTGCCCCAGGCGCGGGGGCTGCTCCGGGTCGGCGTGGCGACGGCACTGGTGATGCTGCTGGTGGAGCTGGTCCAGGGGGCGTTGATCACCGGCCGGGCGTTCGACATCGACGATGTGATCCTCAACTGCACCGGCGCGCTGATCGGTTACCTGTTGCTGGGGCTCCGGCTGGGCCGCGCGGTGCATCCACGGCGCCGGCACTGGTGGCACCGGCTCAGCGGGAAGGGGGCGGCGGTGGGGCAGCAGCCGCCCAAGGCCTCCAAGGCGCCCGCTCCGTAGGCCCGACCGGCCCGACCGGCTCGACCGGCCCGACGGCTCGGACAGCTCGACCGGCTCGACCGGCTCGACGGCCCGGACAGCTCGACCGGCCCGTGTCGTAGCGCGTCAAAGCGTCCGTCCCGTCCCGTGGCGTCTTGAAGCATCCGCCCCGTGCCGGGGACTACGGGCGGTAGACCATCCCCGGCTCCGGCTTCGCCGGGGACAGCAGCTGGGAGACGGTGACGACCGTGTAGCCGCGCTTCTTCAGCTCCTTGAGGATGCCGGGGACGGCCGGCACGGTCCCCTTGTAGATGTCGTGGAGCAGGATGATGCCGTCGCGCTCGGTCTGGTCGAGCACCCGCTTGGTGATCAGGGCCGAGTCGTTGGTCTGGTAGTCCTTGGCGGTCACGCTCCACAGGACCTGCGCCAGGCCGAGTTGCCTGCTGATCTCGGACACCTTTTCGTCGGTCCTGCCCTGTGGCGGGCGCATCAGCTTCGGCGTCTTGCCGGTGATCTTGCGGACCGCGTCCTGGACGCGGGACAGCTCGCGTGTGGCCTCTGCGGGCTTGATGTCGGTCAGGATCTGGTGCGACCAGGTGTGGTTGGCCAGCTCATGGCCCTCGGCGTCGATCCGCTTCACCTCGGCGGGGCGCTTGTCGACATGGTTCTGGCCGAGCAGGAAGAAGGTCGCGTGCACCTTCTCCTTCTTGAGGATGTCCAGCAGGCGGTCGGTGTGCTCACTGGGGCCCGCGTCGAAGGTGAGCGCGACGCACTTCGCCGTGCGGCAGTCGATGTCGCCGTCGCCGTCGCGGTTCCCGGCCGCGGTCCGCCCGTCGCCGTTCCCGGCCGTGGGCCGTCCGCCGTCCTTCGCGTTCCCGTTCTTGCCGTCTGCGTTGCCCGCGTCCTTGGCCGCGGCGAGGTGGGCGTCCTTTGCCTTGACGTCGGCCGCCGGTGCGTCGGCGCGGGCGTCGGCCGGGGCGGTGACGTCGTAGGTGGCACAGCCGCTGAGGGTCAGGGCCAGCGTCGTGGCGGCCAGCAGTCCGGCTATGGACGTGCTGCGGGCCGCTGAAGTCTGCTTCGGCATGCGGGTCGCTCCTCGGACGCTGGTGGTGTGGCGGTGGGCAGAGGGCCCATGACCTGTGCTTTTGCGCAGGGCAAAGCCGACGCGTACGAGGCATCGCCGCGTCGCGCCGCCCTTCGGTCACAGGGGGCGAACGGACTCAGAGGACTATACATAGCGAGTGCACACTGAATGTATACGTGGGGTGTGTACTCGGAGTGTGGTCTTGGGTGGGGGCCTGGGAGGGGGCCTGGGAGGGGCCTTGGGCGTGGCTGTGGGGAGGAGGGGAAGTCGGGGGCGGAGTGACCGTCGGCGCAGGCCCTCCGCCCCCACCCCGATCGGACGCGTCCGCCGCGACACCCCGCACCCGCCGGGGTGGACTCGTACCGTGACCGCGCCCTCGCCGGACGACTGTCTGGCCCGTAACGACTGGATCTGCGGCGACTACCTGAGCACCCGTCGGCAGATCCTGCTCGACGCGGTCGTCCAGCACCTCCAGCTGACGGTGGTCTCGGTGGCGCTCGGGCTGGTGATCGCGGTCCCGCTGGCGCTGCTGGCCCGCCGCAGGCGCTGGACGGTCGGGCCGGTGCTCGGCATCACCACGGTCATCTACACCATCCCGTCGCTGGCGATGTTCTCGCTGCTGCTGCCGGTCTACGGGCTGTCCGCCACCCTCGTGGTGGTCGGCCTCGCCCTGTACTCCCTCACCCTGCTCGTACGGAACATCCTGGCGGGGCTGGACGGTGTGCCCGCCGAGGCCAAGGAGGCGGCCCGCGGCATGGGGTACGGGCCGACGCGCCAACTGCTGGCCATCGAGCTGCCGCTGGCCGTCCCGGCCGCGATGGCCGGGTTGCGGATCGCCACCGTCTCGGCGGTCGCGCTCACCACCGTCGGGGCGATCGTCGGGTACGGCGGGCTGGGGAACCTCATCTACGCCGGCATGAACTCCTTCTTCAAGGCGCAGGTGCTCACCGCGTCCGTGCTGTGCGTGATCATCGCGATCGTCTTCGATCTGCTGCTGCTCGGCGCGGAACGGCTGCTCACCCCCTGGCGCCGGGCCGGACACCAGGCGCGGCGGCGGTCCCGGGCCGGCGAGGGAGTGAAACGGCTGGTCACAGCCGCCGGGCGGCGGACATGAACACCCTCTCCGCGGTCTGGACCTGGTTGACCACCGCCGCCAACTGGTCCGGTGAGAACGGTGTCTGGCACCGCCTCGAACAGCACTTCGTGCTCACCTTCGCCTGCCTGGTCATCAGCGCCCTGATCGCACTGCCGGTCGCGCTGACCCTCGGTCACCTCGGCCGGGGCGGTGCGCTGGCCGTCAACCTCGCCAACATCGGCCGCGCGGTGCCGACCTTCGCCGTACTCGTCCTGCTTCTGCTGACTCCCCTCGGACGGTACGGGCAGTGGCCCACGATCATTGCGCTGGTGCTGTTCGCCATCCCGCCGCTGCTGACCAATGCCTATGTCGGGATGCGCGAGGTGGACCGGAACGTGGTGCGGGCCGCGCGGGGCATGGGGATGACCGGGGCGCAGCTGGTGTGGCGGGTCGAGGTGCCGCTCGCCTTCCCGCTCGTCCTGACCGGCATCCGGATCGCTGCGGTCCAACTGGTGGCCACCGCCACGCTCGCCGCGCTGGTGGGCGGCGGTGGCCTCGGCCGGATCATCACCGCGGGGTTCAACCTGGCCAGCACCCCCGAGGTGGTCGCCGGCGCGGTCCTGGTCGCGGTGTTCGCGCTGCTGATGGAGGCCGCCTTCGAGCTGGCACAGCGGTTCGCACCGGGCTGGGCATGGGGGAGGGTCCGGTGAGAGCGGCCGGTGCGGCGCTTGCGCTCGTCACCGCCCTCGGGCTCTCGGGCTGCGCCGGCGGTCCCTCCCTGGAGACGCGTTCCGCGATCACCGGCTCCCCCGGCGACAGTCACGATCTGGCCATCGGCTCGGCGGGCTTCACGGAGAGCGAGCTGCTCGCCCAGATGTACGCGGCGCTGCTCCAGCGCGCCGGCTATCGCACCCACGTCCTGACGGTCGGCAACCGTGAGCTGTACGAACCTGCCCTGGAGGCCGGGCAGATCGATGTCGTCCCCGAGTACGCCGCTACCTTCGCGGACTGGCTCAACGCCAAGAGCAAAGGGTCCAAGGCGGCCCCGGTCGCCTCGCCGGACCTCGGCGCGACCATGGCAGCGCTGCGCCGGCTCGCCGGTCCCCGCGGGCTGACCGTGCTCCCGGCCGGCCGGGCCGTCGACCAGAACGCCTTCGCGGTGAGTGCCTCCTACGCCCGCAAACACCACCTCAAGACCCTCGGCGACCTGGGTCGCGCCAAGCTGCCGGTGCGGCTGGCGGCGGGCGATGAGTGTGTCCAGCGGCCGTTCTGTGCACCGGGGCTGAAGAAGAAATACGGGATCAACATCACCGCCATCGACCCGAAGGGCGTCGGCACCACGCCCGCCAAGCAGGCCGTCCAGAACGGCCAGGACCAGATGGTGCTGACCACCAGCACCGATGCCACCCTCGACCAGTTCGGCCTGGTGTTGCTCGCCGACGACAAGAAGCTCCAGAACGCCGACTACGTCGTCCCCGTCGTCAACCGCGCCCGTGCGGGCAGCGCACGGGCGGCCGCCGCCCTCAACCGTCTCAACAAGGTCCTGACCACCGCCGATCTGGCGCACCTCAATGAGGAGGTGGACAGCTGGCGGCGGCTGCCGGCGGATGTGGCCCGCAACTATCTCCGGTCCAAAGGGCTGTTGCCCAAGGGGTGACCTCCGCCGGTGCGGGGAGCGGGTGGCAGGGGGCGCGGGGGTGGGGTGTTTCACGTGAAACTCCAGGCGGGGATAGGCCCTCGGGCAGGCAGGGGGCAGGCGGACGGGCAGGCAGGGCAGGCGTTTCACGTGAAACACCCCGCTCCGCCCTGCGCGCTCACTCCGTGGGAACGGAATCCACCTCGGCCCGCTCGCGCGGCACCCCTCGCTCGTCGGAGTCGATGGTGCGGCGCAGTGCCTCATGGAGCTTGGTCGGAGTGAGGACGCCCAGGAAGCGGTGGCCGTCCAGGACGGCGGTCCAGCCGGCGTCGTGTTTGAGCATCTCGCTGAAGGCGGCCTTGAGGGTGCCGGTCACCGGCACCCAGGCCTCCATCCGGCGGGCGTGACCGGCGACCGTGCCCGCCACTCCGGTGAGTTCCTCCGTGCCCGCCCAGCCGTGCAGTGCCCCCTCCTCGTCAAGCACCACCGCCCAGCGGGCGCCCTCGGCCCGCAGCCGTCGTCCGGCGTCCGCGGCGGGTTCGCCGAGCCGTACGAGCGGAGGGCGTTCGAGGTCGCCGCGGTCGATCCCGGTGACCGAGAGCTGCTTCAACGCCCGGTCGGTGCCCACGAATTCGGCGACATAGGGGGTGGCGGGGGCGCCGAGGACGCTCGCGGGGGTGTCGTACTGCTCGATCCGGCCCTCCCCGTAGACCGCGATCCGGTCGCCGAGCCGGATGGCCTCCTCGATGTCATGGGTGACCAGCAGCACCGTCTTGTGCAGGGTGGCCTGTAGCCGCAGGAACTCCGTCTGCAGCCGGTCGCGGACGACCGGGTCGACCGCACCGAAGGGCTCGTCCATCAACAGCACCGGTGGGTCGGCGGCGAGCGCACGGGCCACCCCGACCCGCTGACGCTGGCCACCGGAGAGCTGGTCGGGGTAGCGCGAACCGTAGACCGCCGGGTCCAGGCCGACCAGGTCCAGGAGTTCGGCGGCCCGCTCGCGTGCCCTGGCCTTCTTCCAGCCGGTCAGAAACGGCACGGTGGCGGTGTTGTCGAGGACGGTGCGATGGGGGAAGAGACCGGTCTGCTGGATGACATAGCCGATCCGGCGGCGCAGTTCGACCGGGTCGACACCGGCGACGTCCGAGCCGTCGACATAGATCTTGCCGTGGGTGGGGTCGATCAGCCGGTTGACCATCATCATGGTCGTCGTCTTGCCGCAGCCGGACGGTCCGACCAGCGTCACCAGCTCCCCCTCGCCGACCTCGAAGGAGAGGCCGTCGACAGCGGTGGTCCCGTCGGGGTAGCGCTTGGTGACGGACTCGAACCGGATCATTGCGTCATTGAATCCCGCGGCGTGCGAACGGACCCGTCACGCGGGCAATCGGGTGGCCGCCGGCCCCGGGGAGGTACGGGCCGGGCCGGGGGCTCGTAAGGCCGCGTTTCGCCGAACGGAGGGCCGTACGGCCCCGGTCCGCGGGGCCGTACGAGTTGCTTCCGCCGCACCGCCTCTCCTCCTGCCGCGTCCGGCCCCACCGGCGTGCTTACGATCCCCTTCGGCCACCGTTCGGAAGGGTGGAAGGGAACGCCACGATGAGAGCCGTAGCAGTCAGCGCATTCGGTGAAAAGCCGCAGCTCATGGATCTGCCACAGCCCGAACCAGGGCCCGGTGAGGTTCTGGTGCGGCTGTCCGCCGCCGGACTCAACCCCGTCGACTGGAAGATCGCCGATGGCATGTTCGGCGATGCCGTGCCGGCGGCCTTCCCCCTCGTCATGGGGTCGGACGGGGCGGGCGAGGTACTCGCGATCGGGAACGGCGTACGGCGATTCACCGTCGGCGACGCGGTGTTCGGCCAGTTCCAGCGGCCGGAGCAGGGCGGCGGTTCCTACTGCGAGCTCGCCGTTGCCGACGAGAGCCGGCTCGCGCACGCCGCCCGGAGCGTCACCTACGCCACGTCCGCGGCGCTGCCGACGGCGGGCATGACCGCATACAACCTGGTCGAGGAGACCCGGGTCACCGAGGGCACACGGGTGCTGATCGTCGGCGCGACCGGCGGGGTCGGCACCTTCGTCACCCAGCTCGCAGCCGGCCGCGGCGCCGAGGTGATCGCCACCGCGCGCCCGGTCAAGGCGGAGCTGATGCGGACGCTGGGCGCCGCGGAGACCGTCGACCACGCCGCGGGCCCGCTCGCCGACCAGATCCTTGCGGCCCATCCGGACGGCGTCGACGTGCTGATCGACATGATCGGCGGCCCCGCCGAGTTCGGCGAGCTGACCCGGACCGTACGCGACGGGGGCACGGCCGTCTCGCTCATCGGCTCGGCCGACGCCGACGAGCTGACCGACAACAACCTGCGCGGCTTCAACTTCGTCAACCGCCCTTCCCAGCAACTGCTGGAGATCCTCGCCGGTCAGGTCGACGCGGGCCGTCTGACGGTCCTCGTGGGACGCGAAGTCTCGTTGGAGGAGGCGCCGGAGGCCTTGGAAGCCAGCCGCAGCGGCCGGGCACAGGGCAAGACGGTCCTGGCGATCTGAGCGCGGGTCCGGGGCAGGACGGTCCTGGCGATCCGGGCGGAGCTCAGGGTCCGGCGGTGGCGCGGGCGGTCCGGCGCGCCCGCAGCGTCCGGGCCGCCGGCGGTCCCGCCGCGGCCAGCCCCGCGGTCAGGGTGCCGGTGCCGACGACCAGCCAGACGCCGGTGAGCAAGGGGCCGGTGAGCGCATCGGCGTACGCACCCGCGGCGGGCCGGGAGATCACGGCGGGCAGCGCGTCCAGAGCCCGGCTGCGGACCAGCGCGAGCGCGGCGGCCAGCAGGGCGGTGGCCGCCGCGCACCCCAGTCCCGTACAGATCAGTGCCCGCCGCCGGTGCCGCGCCAGCAGCAGCCCGCCGGTCAGGCACAGCGCCGCGGCGGGCGGCAGCAGCAGCGCCCCGGTGTGCACGACCTGGTAAACGGCCCGGATCCGCGGCACGTCCGGTGCCTTCAACAGCACGATCTCCACCCCGGCCCGCGGCACCCGGCGGAGGATGTCGAGCCCCATGCCGTTGTGCGACAGCTGCTGCTTGACCCGCTCCACGACCGGTGTGAGATCAAGGGTGACCGCGGAGCGGCCGGACGCGGTCAGGCTGCCGTCCAGGCTCCGGTGGGCGGTCCGGTGCACCCCGCTCCACACCGCGGGAAAGCCGCGCCCGGTGACGACCTGCCGTACCTGCTTGTCCACGAACTGGCGCAGACCGCGGGTGAAGTGCTTCCGCAGCGCGGGACGCTCGGCGCGCGGTACGGCGTTCAGCAGCCCGTCGAGCCGGACATGTGCCATCACCCCGTCCGTCACATCGTCGACGACCGCGTCCTGAACGGCGGAGTTCCCGGCCAGCGGCGCCACCGCCGCCACATAGCTGTCGGTCTCGGTCAGCTCGGCCCGCGCCCAGGTCGCCGCCAGACTCAGCGGCAGCAGCAACACCCCCATCAGCAGCAGCACCCCACCGGCCGCCGCCCGCCCGCGCCGCCACGGCGACCGCTCCCGCTCCGTCAACCGCCCGCCCGGGCATATGGGAGCGTTCACCGACATCGCGTCTGGTCCTTCCTGCCCGGCGGGCGGACAACGGCGCGTCCGTGGCCGACCGGGCCCGGAAGTCCCCCACCAGGCGCCCTACGGCCTGCTCCCAGGCAAGTGCGAACCCCCGCCGTCCGCGAGCGGGGCCGGTGCCAACGGGTGACCCGGCGGACGGCCCCGGCCCGGCCCCGGGTGACCGGGGCGCTGCCCTGGCCCGGCCTCCTGGCGACCCGGCGGGCGGACCGTGGGCTCAGCGTGGCGCGGTGCCGCGCCGCCGCCGTACCGCCCGCACCACTCCCGGCCCGAACAGCGCGGCGGCCGCGGCAGCCGCCGCCCACCATCCCCAGCCGCCGCCGGCCCCGGCGTCCGCCTGTGTCTCCGGCAGGTCGTCCAGGTCGCCGGAGCAGGCCGTGGGGGCGAAGGACTCATCCACGTAGACACAGACCGTGGCGGCGGCACGCAGGGTGCCGGGGGCGGCGCTGCCGGTGCGGTCGGTGCGTTCGGTGCGGTCGCCGAGCACGGCCGAGGCGGTGAACACCTGGATGTCGTGTGCGGGCAGATCGGAGCGCCAGACCGCCTTCTGCCGGCCCACGCCGTGCCCTTCGACGGTGGCGCCGGGCGCGGTGGCGGAGGTCGTGGTGGCCGGCATCTCCTGCTCGATGCGGGCCCCGTGGACGGCGGTGGGGCCCAGGTTGTGCACGGTGATGCGGTAGTCGAGCCGCTTGCCGGCCTCGGCGTCGTCCCGGCCGTCGGTCACCGCCACCGTGACCGAGACGGCGGGCGGTGCCGGGGCGTACCCGGCGTGCGGGGCGTACCCGGCGGCGGGCGGTGCCTGCGGGGCGTACCCGGCGGCGGGCAGTGCCTGCAGGACATCGGCGCCGATGGTCGGCGCCTGCGGGGTATACGCACCGATGGGCGGTGCCTGCGGGGCGTACGCGGCGGCGGACGGTCCGGGGAGCGTGGCGGCGCACAGCAGCGCCCAGACAACGGCGGTTCTCATGTCGTCATCCGAGCACCGCGGCCCCCGTCACCGGCGGCAGGCAGCCTCCTCCCGGGCCGGGTTCACCCGAGTGAGGGGCGGTGGCCGTGGCTCAGCGCCGGTGCGGCCCCGACCGGTGCACCGGACCATGGGAGTCCTCGCAATGGCCGGCCTGTTCCTCCGAGCCGGAGCCGGAGCCGGAGCCGGAGCCGGAATCGGGCCGCGGGCCCAGCGTCAGTACGTCATCGGGCGAGCCCTGTTCGCCGACGTGGTCGACCTGGAGGGTGGCGTGGCTGATGCCGTACTCGCCGCTCAGCAGCTCCTGCAGACTGCGGCGGACCTTGTGGCAGTCGCCGCCCGGCGCCACCAGGATGTGCGCCGAGAGCGCCGGCTGCCCGGAGGTGATCTGCCAGATGTGCAGATCGTGCACCTCCACGACCTCGTCCGTGGCGACCAGACGCTCGCCCAGCGCGTCCGGGTCGACACCGGCCGGTGCAGCCTCCATGAAGATCCGTCCGGATTCACGCACCAGCCCCGTACCGGCCCGCAGCATCAGCGCGACGACCACGAGGGAGGCGATCGCATCCGCCCGCTCGAAGCCCGTCGTCAGCACGATCAGACCGGCGAGAGCGGTGGCGACGAAGCCGAACAGGTCGGTGAGGATGTGCTGGTAGGCGCCCTCGACGTTCAGGCTGGAGCGGTTGGCCCGGGACAGCAGCCAGGTGCAGATCAGATTCACCACGATGCCGGACAGCGCGGTGACCAGCACCAGCCCGCCGGTCACCGCGGGCGGCGAGATCAGCCGCTGGACCGCCTCGTACGCCAGCCAGACCGACAGCAGCAGCAAGGTGATGCCGTTTGCCTGTGCGGAGAGAATCTCGGCGCGCTTGAGCCCGTAGGTGTACCCACCGCGCGCGGGCCGCGCCGCGAGCCGCATCGCGACCAGGGCCAGCACGATCGAGACCGCGTCGGTGAGCATATGGGCGGCGTCCGAGATCAGCGCCAGGGACTGCGCGAGGACACCGATGACGACCTCGACCGCCATGTACGCGGTGAGCAGCAGGAGCGCACTGCGCAGCCAGCGCCGGTCGGCGTCCGGTGCGACCCCGTGGCTGTGGCTGTGGCTGTGCCCGTGGCTGTGGGCGTGCTCGGTCATGGGCGCGCTCCTTCCTGGCTCCTGCTGCGAAGCAAACCGCACTTCAGCAAAAGATCCAAAGGCTGCATCGGTGACCGTTGTCATTACCGTCGAACGGCCTATCGTGCCTGGTCAGAGCGGTGTGGATGGGAAGGGAGGCGAGGGCGGAAACGGAATGCGGATGTCCGCTCCCGGCTGGCGTGGGAAGCCGCCGAGGCCCCCGTGCCCGGGTAGCATCCGGCGCTATGAGCGCTACGGGCGAGACCGTGCGGCCCGCACCCGGCAAGGGCCAGATCCTGGCGGTGCTCGGCCTGCTGGCCGCCGTCGCGATCCTGTACGGGCACCACGACGGTCTCCCCTTCTGGCTGGGTGCCCTGACCGGCGTGGTCGCCGTGCTCGGCTACCTGGTCTGCTTCGACTCCCCGAGCGGCATCTGGCAGTGGCTGCCGGCGGGAGTGGGCTTCTGCGCGGCGTTCCTGTTCGCGTGGCAGTTCCTGCTCGTGGTGCTGGCGTGAGGGAACGGGGCCGCCGCGCGGGTTGACCGGCGGCAGCGGGACCGCCGGACGGGTTGACGGGGGGCAGCGGGACCGCGCGAGGCGACCGGTCAGTAAAGTTCGGCTCCCGTCCCCCGGACCGGTACCCCGTCGTCTTTCGACGGGTTCCTCGGCTCCGGCCCCTCCCGACCTCTGAGGTACTCGGCAGTGAGCCCCGCACCACCCGCCCCGGCCGCTCCTGAACCCGTGTCCGTCGTGGGCATCGGGGCCGATGGCTGGGACGGACTGCCCGTCGCCTCCCGGCAGGCCCTGCAGAGGGCCGAGGTGCTGATCGGCGGCCCCCGCCAGCTCGCGTTGCTGCCCGACGAGTGCGCCGGTGAGCGCATCCCGTGGCCCTCCCCCCTGCGCCCCGCCGTCCCCGGACTGCTCGCCGCGCACGCCGGCCGCCGGGTGTGCGTGCTGGCCAGCGGCGATCCGATGTTCTACGGGATCGGCCGGACCCTGACCGAGGTGCTGGCGGAAGGGGCAGCGGCAGCGGAAGGTGCAACGGAAGGGGCAGCGGCAGCGGAAGGGGAATCGGAACGGGAATCGGCAGCGGAAGGGAGAGGGGGAGCGGAAGGGGAAGCGGCCACGGCGGCCTCGCCAAAGCCCCAGCCGCCCCAGCCGCCCCGGCTGCCCCAACCGCCTCGGCTACCCCGGCTGTCCCAGCTCCGGATCTTCCCCCACCCCTCCTCCGTCTCCTACGCCTGCGCCCGCCTCGGCTGGCCGCTGGAGGACACCGAGGTCATCACGCTCGTCGGTCGGCCCACCGAGAATCTGGCCCGCGCGCTGTACGACGGCCACCGCCTGCTGGTGCTGTCCGCCGGTGCCGGTACCCCCGCGGAGGTCGCCGCCCTGCTGCGCGCCCACGGCTTCGGCCCGACCCGTATGCGGGTACTGGAGCAACTCGGCGGCTCGCGCGAACGGACGGCCGAGGGCACCGCCGACGGCTGGGACGCCCCGCCCGCCGACCCCCTCAACGTCATCGCCCTCGACTGCCGCCGCGCGCCCGGCACCCCGCCGCTGTCCACCGTCCCCGGCCTCCCCGACGCCGCCTACGAACACGACGGCCAGCTCACCAAGCGCCACGTCCGTGCCGCCACCCTCGCCGCGCTGGCGCCCGCCCCCGGCGAACTCCTGTGGGACATCGGCGGCGGCTCCGGCTCCATCGCCATCGAGTGGCTGCGGGCGCACCGCACCTGCCGCGCCATCGGCGTCGAGCGGGACGCCGTACGGGCCGAGCGCATCGGCCGCAACGCCCGCTCGCTCGGCGTACCGGCACTGCGTGTCGTCCACGGTTCCGCGCCCGCCGCGCTGGACGGACTGCCGACGCCCGACGCGGTGTTCATCGGCGGCGGGCTGACCGCCCCCGGCCTGCTGGCCGCGTGCTGGGAGGCGCTGCCCGCGGGCGGCCGGATCGTCGCGAACACCGTGACGCTGGAGTCCGAGGCGCTGCTCGCCGACTGCCACCGGCAGCACGGCGGCGAACTGGTCCGGCTCGCGGTCTCCCATGCGGTGCCGGTCGGCGGCTTCACGGGCTGGCGGCAGGCGATGCCGGTCACCCAGTGGTCGGCCGTGAAGGCGCCGGCCATCTCCCCGTCCCCGTCCTCCCGCCCCCAGGAGACCGAGCAACCATGACCGTCCACTTCATCGGCGCGGGTCCCGGCGCCGCCGACCTGATCACCGTGCGCGGCGCCCGTACGCTCGCCTCCTGCGGGGTCTGCCTCTACGCGGGCAGCCTGGTGCCGCGCGAGCTGCTCGCCGAGTGCCCGCCCGGCGCCCGGCTCATCGACACCGCTCAGCTGGACCTCGACACCATCACCGCCGAGATGGTCCGCGCCCACGAAGAGGGCCACGACGTCGCCCGGCTGCACTCCGGCGACCCGTCCGTCTTCAGCGCGGTCGCCGAGCAGATGCGCAGGCTGGACGCGGCCGGAGTGCCGTACGACGTGGTGCCGGGCGTGCCCGCGTTCGCCGCGGCCGCCGCCGCCCTGGGGCGCGAGCTGACCGTCCCCACCGTCGGCCAGACCGTCATCCTCACCCGCGTCGCCCAGCGCGCCACCCCCATGCCCGAGGGCGAGGACCTCGCCACCCTCGGCCGCAGCGGTGCGCTGTTGGTCCTCCACCTGGCCGCGATGTACGTCGACCGGGTCGTCGACGAGCTCCTCCCGCACTACGGCGCCGACTGCCCGGCCGCCGTCGTCGCCATGGCCTCCCGCCCCGACGAACTGGTCCTGCGCGGCACCCTCGCCGACATCGCCGGCCAGGTGAAGGCCGCGGGCGTGGTCCGTACGGCCGTCATCATGGTCGGCCGCACCCTGGGCGCCGAGCAGTTCCGCGACAGCCATCTCTACTCGGCGGACCGTGAGCGGCCGCACGGTGGGTGCGATGCCGGTGGGCGCGGTGCCGATGGGCGCGGTGCCGCCGGGGGCGGTGCACAGGGCTCCGCCGGTGGCGCTCCTGCCGGCACTCCCTGAGTCCGGGAAGGCGGGAAGAGGGGAAGGCGGGAAGAGGGGAAGACGGGAAGACGCAGACGCACCGGAACCCCGGGACGGAGGGTCCCGGGGTTCCGGTGCGTCCTGCTGATGCGTGACGTGCCGGTCTCAGACGCTGGTGGTGTGCACCGAGCCCAGCACGGAGCCGGAGAGCTGCGCAGAGGCCCCTTCGGGGGAGATCGACGCGCCGGCGCCGAGGAAGCCGCCGACGTTCACGGAGGCGCCGTGCCCGGCGATGTCGGCACCGGCGTTGGCGCCGGCGCCGACGACACCACCGGCAATGTTCTCGAGCTCGCTGTCGGAAATCTCCGTGGCGTCAGGAGTGAAGCCGTTGCGCATGGTGTGCCCTTTTCGTCAATGCTGTGGATTCTGAATCAGTGCAGGCAGAATTGTTGCTGCGCAATCCGGCCTGCAACACGGTCGCCTGGCACCGAAAACCGGAAAAGTGACGCTCATGATGGCGTCCGTGTGGTCAGAAATGCAATCACGGCGAGGGGTTTCGCGGCAACTGGCCGTCCGATTTTTCATCGGCGTGAAATACGGCGACACAACCACGTTGACGTGCAGCTTTGCCCGATTCTTACGGGCGGTTCCCTTGCGTGGTAGCTGCGGGACAACGGTCATGGAAAGACCTGTCATGCCCCTTCGGGAGCATCGGGCTTCTCGGGCTTCTCGGGCTTCTCGGGTTGCTCGGGCTTTCTCGGGTTACTCGGATGAATCCACAGATGGGGTTCACGGAGTCTCCATCAAGCGGGATGGCGTGAGATGTCTGCATTTTCCGCGTAACGCGGGTTGTCACGCGGATTGTGATGCGGGCTGTGACACGGGTCATGGATTTACGCCGAACCCTGAAACTTCCTTGAGGTCGCCGGAAGTGCATAACGTCCCGCGCGGTTGCGGTTGCGGTGGTGTCTTCGGTCGCCGGTCAGGGTCGCGATCGCGTTTTCGGTCTTTGGTCTTTGGCCTTTGGCCTTCGGTCCTCGGTCTTTGGGCGAAGGTTCCGCGCCGAAGGCGGCAGTTCCGCTACGGGCGTCCCGCGGCCTGCCCGTAGACCCGGACCCGGGCCCGTCCGGCTGACCATACGACCGCATCGGGGTGAATGTCCGTTACTCGGCTCCCGGGGGCCGGTAAGGAAGCTGCGACACCCAAGGGGGGCCGAGCAAAGGAGTGCGCCACGATGCGTACCAGACTGGCCGCCGGTGCGGTCGGCGCCGCCGTCCTGCTGACGCTCTTCGGCGGCAATGTCGCCGGGGCCGACGGCAGGGACCACACCACGCAGGCGACGGACACCCCGGCACAGACGCACGACAGCTCGCCGTGGATGCACGACAGCCCGGCTGGGATGAACGACCGGCCGCTCCGGGTGAACAACCGTCCGGAAGGCCGCTACGACCGCCGGCAAGCCGGCTTCGACCGCACCGGGCGGTTCCGCGACAACCCGCTGCAGTTGACCACCTGTGCCCTCGGCACGGCGCTGGGCAGGATCACCGGCCGCGGCAACGACTGCGTGGCCAATCGGTACGGGCTGCGTACCTGACAGGTGTGGAGGTGGGGGAGCCCGTCACCGGAGCGGGCCTCCCTGACGGGCGTCCCCCGGCCCCCGCGGCTCCGCCCGCCCCACCACCATGCCCGCCCGGTCGATACAGATGACATCGACCGCGACGGGCGCCCCCCGCAGCACGGCCAGCGACTCGTCCCGCGCCGTCGCCGCCACCAGATCCCCCAGCGGGACGCCCGCCGCGGCACACAACTGCAGCGCCGCCAGGCCCGTGTTGGCCTCGGCCACCGCCCGGGCCAGCGCCTCGTCCGCCCCACCCCGTCGGGCGAGTTCCGCAAGGAACCCCTTGTCGACCTGGGACCGCGCGGAGTGCAGGTCCAGATGCCCGGCCGCCAGCTTGGACAGCTTGGCGAAACCGCCGCAGATGGTCAGCCGCTCCACGGGATGGCGCCGGATGTACTTCAGCACCGCCCCCGCGAAGTCCCCCATGTCCAGCAGCGCGTCCTCGGGCAGGTGGTGCAGGGCGACGGCGACCTTCTCCGACGTCGACCCCGTACACCCGGCCACATGACGCCGCCCCGCCGCCCGCGCCACGTCCACGCCCCGCCGGATGGAATCGATCCAGGCCGAGCAGGAGTACGGCACCACGATCCCGGTGGTCCCCAGGATCGACAGCCCGCCCAGAATGCCCAGCCGCGGATTCCAGGTGCTCCGGGCGATCTCCTCCCCGTGATCGACGGAGATCTCCACCTCGACGTCGGCCGCCGCCCCCGCACCGCCCCCGTACCGCGCCGCGACCTGCGCCAGGTGCTCCCGCATCAGCTGCCGCGGTACGGGATTGACCGCCGGTTCCCCCACGTCCAGCGGCAGCCCGGGCCGGGTCACGGTCCCGACCCCGGGCCCGGCCTTGAACACGACCCCCGACCCGGCCGGCAGCGCCCGCACGGTGGCCCGGACGAGCGCCCCGTGCGTCACGTCAGGATCGTCGCCCGCGTCCTTCACCACCCCCGCCATGGCGGCCGTGCCCCCCGGCGCGAGCTCCTCCACCGCCAGCGCGAAGGACGGCGTCTGCCCCTTCGGCAGCGTGATCGTCACCGGATCCGGGAACTCGCCGCGCAGCAGCGCCGTGTACGCGGCCGTGCTCGCCGCCGTCGCACAGGCCCCGGTCGTCCAGCCCGGCCGCAGCCCGGTGTGCGCGAGCTGCGCGCTGCGCCCGCCCGCGGCCTTGCCCGTACCCTGCGGCCCCGTATGCCCGGTACCCGTATGCCCCGTACCCTGCGGTTGCGCTTCAGCCACGGAGGAACCCACATCCCATGCCCGACGCAGCCCGACCGCCACGCCACGTACTGATCCTCGGCGGTACGACGGAAGCCCGCCGCCTGGCCGCCGCCCTGACGCCGGAGCCGTCGTTGCGCGTGACGACCTCGCTCGCCGGCCGGGTCGCGGCGCCGCGGCTGCCCGACGGGGAGGTGCGCATCGGCGGGTTCGGCGGCCCCGAGGGCCTCGCCCGCTGGCTGCGCGCGCACGCGGTGGACGCGCTCATCGACGCCACCCATCCTTTCGCCGACACGATCAGTCACAACGCGGCCCTGGCCGCCGCCACCGCCCATGTTCCCCTGCTCGCCCTCCGCCGGCCCGGCTGGGTACCGGGACCCGGCGACACGTGGCACCGGGTCACCTCCCTGGACGAGGCCGCCGCCGCCCTCCCGGCCCTCGGCACCCGCGTCTTCCTCACCACGGGCCGCATGGGCCTGTCCCACTTCGCCCACCTCACCGACCTCTGGTTCCTCGTCCGCTCGGTCGACGCCCCCGAGCCGCCGCACCCACCCCGTATGGAGGTGCTGCTCGACCGCGGCCCCTTCACGCTGGAGGGCGAGCGGGAACTCCTCCGGGAGCACCGCATCGACGTCCTGGTGACCAAGGACAGCGGCGCCGCCGCGACCGCCGCCAAGCTGACGGCGGCGCGGGAGGCCGGGGTGCCCGTGGTGGTCGTACGGCGCCCGCCGCTACCGGAGGGCGTGCCGGTGGCGGCGGACCCGGACGAGGCCGTGAACTGGGTCCGCCGTCTTTTCAGTGAGGCCAATGCACACTGAAGTGATTGGCCTCGCGGACTCTTTTCGCTAATTCTTCGCGGCGTCGTGCTGATTCCGCGGGCTCGTCATCACGGCGGCCGTCCGCGTCGTCACGGCCGGGTTCGCGGGCACTCGGGGATTCGCCCGCCTCCGTCTTCACGGGGCGGACGTCCGCACTGCCTCCGCGAGCCGCCGCGCGACCTCCGGGGTGCACCGCCCCAGCTCCACCAGCGGCCGCGGAAAGTGATCCGCCAGCGAGACCGGGTCCACGGCCAGCGACGGCAAGGTGATCCCCGAGCCCTTCAGCGCCGTCCGCAGTTCGCCGCACGCCTGCTCCGCGTCCCTGAGCTTCCCGGCCGCCGGACCGCGTTCCGCCATTCCCATATTTCCTCTTCTCCGTTCGGATCCTGACTGGGCTGCGAAAGCCCTTTCACGGTCCTAGAGTCGTCAGAACGGGGCACCGCCAAAAGGGAGTTGGCGTTGCCGTCGGAACGGGACAACAAGGGGATCGGGGAATGGTCGAAAAGAATTCCGAGGAGGACGAGGGATCGGCCCGCTGGGTCCTCGCCTGCGAACTCCGCCGGTTAAGGGAAGCGTCGGGCAAATCACTGGCCCAGCTCGCCGAGGAGACCAACTACGACCGCACCTACCTGCACCGCCTGGAGACCGGCGAACGTCTCTCGAAGCTGCCGGTCATGGAGGCGCTGGACCGGGTCTACGGCACGGGCGGGCTGCTGGTGCGGCTGTGGAGGCTGGCGCGCCTGGATGCGTTCAAGGACAAGTACCGGGAGTTCATGAAGTACGAGGCGAAGGCCACGATCATTCACAAGTACGCGGTGGTCGTCCCTGGTCTCCTGCAGACCGAGGGCTTCGCCCGGTTCGTGCTGTCGTCGTCTCCAACCTGCAAAGGTCCGGACGAGCTTGAGGACGACGTCGCCGCTCGCATCGCCAGGCAGGAACTGTTGTGCCGCACCCCTCCACCCAGTGTCCGGATCATTCTCGACGAGGCGGTTCTGCGGCGTCCGGCGCCTGACTCCACGGTCTGGCATGACCAGCTCGCCCGAATCGAGGACGCAGCCAAAGCGCCGACCATGACGATCCAGGTGCTTCCGCTGTCTGTCGGCGTGCAGGGTCTCACCGGCGGGCCGCTCTCGCTGCTCTGGATGGCGGACGGCAGCGCTGTTGCCTACCTGGAGGGCAACAGATCAGGGGAGTTGGTCGAAGATCCAGCAGAAATCGAGCGATACCGACTGTCCTACGATCGCCTGCGGGACGCGGCGCTGCCGCCGTGTGACTCATCCACATTCATCCGGCAGTTGGTGGAGGACAGCAGGCCATGAAGACGAACCCCGACCTGGCAGGTGTTGCATGGCGCAAGAGCAGCTACAGCGACGGAGGAGAGGACAACTGCGTCGAGGTCTCCGACGGCTTCCCCGGCGCCCTCCCCGTCCGTGACAGTAAGTACCCAGAAGGCCCGGTGCTGCTCTTCCCTGCCGCCGTTTGGTCGGACTTCATAGGTGGTGTGAGGGCTGACCGGCTCCGCTGAGGCGACTGGAGGGCAGCACGCCATGAGCACCATCCCTGATCTGGTCGGCGCCGTGTGGCGCAAGAGCAGCTACAGCAACGGCGGCGACGCCAACTGCGTCGAGGTCTCCGACGGCTTCCCCGGTGCCGTGCCGGTCCGTGACAGTGAGGCCCCGACCGGTGGTGTGCTGCTGTTTCCGGCGGCTGCATGGTCGGCGTTCGTAGCCACCCTGAAGGGCGGTCGGCTCGGCTGAGACGGAGCGGTAGGGTACGGGTACGTACCCGTACCCCTGGTGCTTCGGAAAGGAGCGCGACGATGTCCGATGCCAATGTCCGTATTCCCGTGGAGGCCAAGGACCGGCTCGCCGCGATAGCGGCCGCCGAGGGCCTGTCGCTACGTGCCTATCTGGCCCGGCTGTCGGAGACCCTACTGACCCCGGCTGAGCGTGCGGAGCGTGCCGAGAAGGCCCGCACGGCGCTGAAGAAGTGGAACGGGTACGCCCCGACCGCTGGGGAGCAGCAGGACCTGGACACTGAGCTCGACCGGCGTCTGGCCCAGGTGACCGGCCGGTGAGCGACGCCCTGCACATCGTCCTGGACGACACCGCGATGACCGCGGCCGGCCAGGGCGACGTTCTCGCCTCCCGCCTCATCCACCGTGCCCACGCCGAATCCGGCTGGTACCTCTACGCGCCGACGTGCGCGCTCGTCGAAGCCGACCGCGCACGGCCCGGCACTGCCGAGCACCTTGCCGCCCTGCCCGGCATCACTGTCCTGGACCTGGACCTGCCTGCCGCGCTGGCGATAGCGGGACAGGAGACGTGGGCCGCGGCCCACAGTCACTACGCAGCTCAGCCCACGGCCGACCGTCCCGACGGAGCGATCGTCGCCACCACCGCTCCGAAGCGGTGGCATGGCGAACCGGTCCGCGTCCTGGACCTCAACGCTTGAACGCACGACTTGGGCCCGGGGTATCGCCTTCGGTTCGCCAGCAAGGCAGCCACCAAACAAGAAGTGCGCGAACAGCAGCAAGCACCAGTGGCGCACCGTGATCGACGTCGACCTCATCGGCGTTGCCGACTCGCCGGAGAAGGCCTACACGAAGCCGGTCACGGTCAAGTGCGGCGTCTGATTTTCTAGTTCGGCCATTCCATCCGCTTGATCCTGATCCAGGAGTACGACCATGAGCGATACCGGTCCGGGCGCCACCCTCATCGTGGGACTGCACGGGGTACTGGACCGGTATCCCTGGATCGACCGGGTGAGCGCCGAGTTCGACCTCGACGAGGACGTCTTCAGCCTCGCCGTGAAGCGGGCGTCCGCCTACGCCTGGAGCTCCACCGCCCTCACGGACAAGCCCGCCGACAACCTCTGGGACCACCACGACGCGGACGGCGACTGGACGCAGGACGGCCAGGTCCGTCAGCTGGCCTGGCTGCAGTCGTCGCTTCCGCGGCCCGTGAACACTCCGGGCAAGAAGCAGCGCGCCCGCCGTCTCCCGATCCTGCCCGTCATCACGGTCCTCTCGGACGCGCTGCGCCGCGTCGGCACCGTCCGCCTCACCGGCACACACGCCCTCGTGCCGCTGCACCGCGCCGGGGACGCCCGGATCGAACTCGCCGAAGTGGCCGACTGGTTCGCCCTCGCCGACCCGTCCGGCGCGGCCTCGCTGACGGTCACCGTGTCCGCCCTGCCGTCGGCCAACCTCGCCGCGCGGGCCGCCGAGATCCGCGAAGCGGCACGTGAACGCACGTATCAGCACATGACGGTGGAGGTCTTCAAGCCCGCCGGCACGGCGACTCCGGGGCTCGCCCGCCCTCTCGCCGGGGAGGTGCAGGCCGAGGACATGCGCCGGGCGCTCGCCTTCCGCTGCGGCGTGCGCGAGTGGTCCACGGATGTGGCCGCGTGGACGACGGAGGTGTTCGCGGACTCGATCCGGGCGGTGACGGGACTCTCGGGCCTGATCCTCATCACGGTCTCTGCGGAGGTCTGAGATCCGTGGGCAGGGGATGCATCTCCATGCATCCCCCACGCGGATGCATGGAGATGCGTCCCCCACGCGCTGAGGCCGACGGGGCTCGGAAAGCCCCGGCTCACCCCTCCGGATACCTCCGCGGCGTCCACACGACCTCGGTGCCGTCGTCGCGCCGTACCGCCTGGGTCTGGGACGAGCCGACGATCAGGAGGGTGCGCATGTCGACCTGGAGCGGGTCGAGGTCGGCCAGGCGCACCGTGCGGACGGACTCCTCGGGGCCGCCGATGTCGCGGGCGAGGATGACCGGGGTATCGGGGGCGCGGTGTTCCAGGAGGAGTTCGCGGGCCTTGCCGACCTGCCAGGTGCGGCTGCGGGAGCCGGGGTTGTAGAGGGCGAGGGCCAGGTCGGCGGAGGCCGCCGCGTGGAGGCGTTCGGCGATGACTTCCCAGGGCTTGAGGCGGTCGGAGAGGGAGATGACCGCGTAGTCGTGGCCGAGCGGGGCGCCGGCCCGGGCGGCGGCGGCGTTGGCGGCGGTGACACCCGGGAGGACCCGTACGGGGATCGCGCGGTACGGGTCCTGGGAGGCGACCTCCAGGACGGCGCTGGCCATGGCGAAGATGCCCGGGTCGCCGCCGGAGACCACGGCCACCCGGTGGCCGCGCCGGGCCAGGTCGAGGGCGAGTTCGGCGCGTTCGGACTCGACCTTGTTGTCGGAGGCGTGGCGGCGCTGGCCGGGGCGCAGCGGGACACGGTCCAGGTAGGTGGTGTAGCCGACGAGGTCTTCGGCGGCGGCGAGGGCGCCGCGGGATTCGGGGGTCAGCCAGAGGGGGCCGGCCGGGCCGGTGCCGACGACGACCACCTCGCCGGGCCCGTCGGGTGAGGGGACCGACTCGCCGGTGCCGTCCGGCGATGCGGCTGTCTGGTCGCGGCTGTCGGGTGTCGCGGTCACCTCATCGGCGCCGACGGGCGATGCGGCCACCTCACCGAGGCCGGGCGACGCCACCGCCGCCGGCGGCAGGTCCGCGATGCGGCTCGGTACGACGCTGACCGAGAAGTACGGGACCGTCTCCGCGTCGATGTCCGCCAGCTTCCGGGTGCGCTCGCCGGACATCGTGGCGCGTTCGACGTAGTGGGCCTCGGGGAGGCGGCCGGAGCGTTCCATGGCGCGGCGGACGGTGGGGAAGGTGCGGCCCAGCTTCATGACGACGGCGGTGTCGGTGGAGGCCAGACGGGCGGTGAGTTCCTCCTCCGGGAGCGTGCCGGGGAGGATCGTCAGGACCTCGTCGGCCTCGGCGAGCGGCTTGCCCAGGCGGGCCGCGGCGGCGCTGATGGAGGTGACGCCGGGGATGACCTCGGTCGGGTAGCGGTGGGCCAGCCGCTTGTGCATGTGCTGGTAGGAGCCGTAGAAGAGTGGGTCGCCCTCGGAGATGACGGCGACGGTGCGGCCGGCGTCGAGGTGGGCGGCGAGGCGGGCCGCCGCGGACTCGTAGAACTCGTCCAGCGCGCCCCGGTAGCCGCCGGGGTGGTCGGTCGACTCGGTGGTGACCGGGTAGACCAGCGCCTCCTCGATGTGGTCGGCGCGGAGGTGCGCGGCGGCGATGGAGCGCGCGATCGAGCGTCCGTGCCGGGCACTGTGGTACGCGATGACATCGGCCCCGGCGATGACCTCGACCGCCCGGACCGTCATCAGGGACGGGTCGCCGGGGCCGAGGCCGACCCCGTAAAGGCGGCCCGGGCCGGCCGTTGTCGGGACGCTGCCGTCACCGGTTGCCTGCTGCTCGCTCACGCTTACTCTTCCTCGCTTGCCATGGCGTTGATCGCGGCCGCGGCCATGGCGCTGCCGCCACGGCGTCCGCGCACCACGAGGTGGTCCAGCTTCGACGGGTGGGCGATCAGCGCGTCCTTGGACTCGGCGGCGCCGATGAAGCCCACGGGTATGCCGATGACGGCGGCCGGGCGGGGCGCGCCTTCCTCGATCATTTCGAGGAACCGGAAGAGGGCGGTGGGGGCGTTGCCGAACGCGACCACGGCGCCTTCCATCCGGTCCCGCCACAGTTCCAGGGCCGCGGCGCTGCGGGTGGTCCCCGTCCGGGCGGCCAGCTCCGGGACCGAGGGGTCGGTGAGCGTGCACAGCACGTCGTTGTTCGCCGGCAGCCGCTTACGGGTGACGCCGCTGGCGACCATGTTGGCGTCGCAGAGGATCGGCGCACCGGCGCGCAGTGCCGCGCGGCCACGGGCCACCACCTCGGGGGTGAAGGCCAGATCGCGTACCAGGTCGACCATGCCGCAGGCGTGGATCATGCGAACCGTGACCTGGCTGACGTCGGCGGGCAGGCCGGCGAGGTCCGCCTCGGCGCGGATGGTGGCGAAGGACTGGCGGTAGATCGTCGCCCCGTCCTTCTCGTAGTCGAACGCGGTCACTCTGGCCTCGGGGGTGTCGGGTGCGGGAGGGCTCGGGTGGTTCGGGTGGTTCGGGTGGTGCACATGGCTTGGTGGTTCAGGTGGTTCAGGTGGTTCAGGTGGTTCACATGGCTTGGGTGGCTTGGGTGGTTCATGGGGCTTCGGGGTGGTGCAGGGGCTTCGGGGTGTTCATGGGGCCGGGGGCGAGGACGTTGCGGCGTGTGTGGAGGCGGAGGCGGTGCCTGAGGCGGGCGGTGCGGTGTCCGGCTCCACCAGTGCTACCCGGTAGCCCTCCGCCGTGGCCAGCACGTCGACCCAGGTGCCGTGCGGATGACCGCAGCGGCGTTCGCAGCCGGACCAGTAGACGGGGAGGCCGTCGGGGGCGGGGCCGGTGGGCGGTCCGGCCGGGACGGCCGCACCGGCGGTGAGCGCGGCCGTGGCGTCGGCGCGTACGTCGGTGCGGGACTTGGCGCAGCCGGGGCGGCCCGTACAGGCGCCGAGCCGGTGCCAGGGGGAGGCCGGGTCGGTGATCAGTCCGGCGGCGGTGAGCTCCGCCAGCCGGCGGGGTGCCGCGGCGGCCGGCAGTCCGGGCAGCACGATGCCGCGCCACGGGGTGAGGCGCAGTGCGCCGGAGCCGTCGCCTTCGGCGATCGCGGTCAGCAGCCGCCACTGGGCGACCGACAGCCGGCCCAGTGGCGCCAGGACCGAGAGCGCCCGGACGCCGTCGGGCCCCTCGACGATGCCGGGGGCGCCGGAGTCCGCGTACTGCGGGGCGTGCGGCGGGGAGGTGCGGGCGCCGGGTGCGGGCGCCTCGGCCACGTACGCGGCCTCGATGCCCGCCGACCGCAGTGCCTCCGCCACCTCCCGGGCCGTGAGCCGGTGCCCGTCCGGGAGTTCGCGGACCCGCCAGGCGCCGCTGCCGCTCGCCCCGGCGGCGGTCAGGAAGGCCCCGGCGGCGGTGAGCGCGGCGCGCGGTACGTCCGGGCCGGCGATCCGCAGCGCCGCCGGATCGTCGCCGACCCGCAGCAGGGCGCTGCCGACCGGGCCGGGCCGGCCCCTGTCCGCTTCCGCTTCCGCTTCCGCTTCCGCTTCCGCTTCCGCTTCCGCTTCCGCTCCCGCTCCCGCTTCCGTTCCCGCTTCCGCTCCCGGTTCCGCTCCCGCTTCTGCGAGCAAGCTCACATCTCCGCCGAGCGCCGCCACATCGCCCCGCCCGTCGTCCAGAACGAACAGGAAACGGCCCGAGAGGGCGGTCGCCCACTCGCTCGCACAGAGCAGTGTGTCCAGCTCACGGGCCCACCGCCGCACGTCAGGAGGGGTGTGCCGGTCCAGTCCGGCGAGCGGGGAGGCAAGGATGTTGCGGATGCGTTCATGGCGCTCGGAGGGCAGTAGACCCGCGTCGCGCAGCAGAGCGGCGAGGCGGCCGCCGCAGCCCTCCGCAAGGCCGCGGAGCTCGACGTTGCCGCGGGAGGTGAGGGAGAGGTGACCGTCGCCGAGCAGCTCTGCGGCGTCGGCCAAGACGGCCGCCTGACGGTCCGTCAAATCCCCGGCCGGCAGCCGGACGCGGGCGAGGTGGCCGTCGGCGGCCTGGTGCAGCCGCAGCGCTCCCGGGCAGGCGTCACCGCGGGCGCGCAGCGGCGGTGCGGCGGCCTGGGGCCGTGTCGAGGGGGAGGGCGGCATGGCCGCGAGCATACCCACGGGGGTGGGCACCGATCCGGGCCGGATCCGGCCGTGCACCCGGCCCGCCGCGTGCGCGCCCCCGTCCTGCCGCGGGTTGCCCGGAGGCCCGCTTACCTCGCCCGCCCATAGCCCTTACTATGCAGGTCGGTGGGTCGGCTGGCCCACCGGACGCCAGCGACGGCGCAGGGTCCACGACCCTGGGGAGGAAGCCCGGTGAGAATCCGGCGCGGTCCCGCCACTGTGAACCCGGCAACTGCCGGGCGAGCCAGGAACTCCCGCCGTCCTTACGACCACCCGGGGCGCGGACACCCCGAGGAAGGCCTGCGCTCGCATGCTTCTGCTGCTGTCGACCTCCGACACCGACCTGCTCAGTGCCCGCGCGGCCACGGGCCCGGTGCCGTACCGGCTCGCCAACCCCTCCCGTCTCGACGTCGCCGAGCTTCCTGCCCTGCTGGAGGGCTGCGACCTCGTCGTCGTACGCCTCCTCGGGGGCATCCGCGCCTGGGAGGAGGGCCTGGAGGTGCTGCTCGCCGAGGACCAGCACCGGCCGGTCGTCGTCCTCACCGGTGAACAGGCCCCCGACGCCCAGCTCATGGAGCAGTCGACGGTCCCGGTCGGCATCGCGGCCGAGGCGCACGCCTACCTCGCGCACGGCGGGCCCGCCAACCTCGACCAGCTCGCCCGCTTCCTCTCCGACACGGTGCTGCTGACCGGCCACGGCTTCGAGCCGCCGGAGCCCGCCCCGTCCTGGGGCCCGCTGGGGTGGGAGGCCCGCAACGAGACCGGCCCGCTGGTCGCCGTGCTCTACTACCGCGCCCACCACATGAGCGGGAACACCGGCTTCGTACGGACCCTGTGCGAGCAGATCGAGGCGGCGGGTGGTCGGGCCCGCCCGCTGTTCGTCGCCTCCCTCCGCGCCCCCGAGCCGGAACTGATCGAGGAGCTGCGGGCCGCCGACGCCCTGGTCACCACGGTCCTCGCCGCAGGTGGCACCAAGCCCGCCGAGGCGTCCGCCGGCGGCGACGACGAGTCCTGGGACGCGGGTGCGCTGGCCGCCCTCGACGTACCGATCCTGCAGGCCCTGTGCCTGACCGGGCCGCGCAGCGCCTGGGAGGAGAACGACGAGGGCCTCTCACCGCTGGACGCCGCCTCACAGATCGCCGTCCCCGAGTTCGACGGCCGGCTGATCACCGTTCCGTTCTCCTTCAAGGAGGTCGACGAGGACGGTCTGCCGGTGTACGTCGCGGACCCCGAGCGCGCCGCCCGGGTCGCCGGGATCGCCGTCCGCCACGCCCGGCTGCGCCACATCCCGGCCGCGGACAAGCGGCTCGCCCTGGTGCTGTCGGCGTACCCGACCAAGCACTCCCGGATCGGCAACGCGGTCGGCCTGGACACCCCGGCCAGCGCCGTGGCCCTGCTGCGCCGGCTGCAGGCCGACGGTTACGACTTCGGCAGCGAAGAGGTCCCGGGCCTGGTGTCCGGCGATGGCGACGAGCTGATCTACGCCCTCATCGAGGCCGGCGGCCACGACCAGGAGTGGCTCACCGAGGAGCAGCTCGCCCGCAACCCGGTCCGCATCCCGGCCGCCGACTACAAGCGCTGGTACGCCACGCTCCCGCAGGAGCTCCGGGACTCGGTCGAGGAGCACTGGGGGCCGCCGCCCGGCGAGATGTTCGTCGACCGGAGCCGCAACCCCGACGGCGACATCGTGCTGGCCGCCCTGCGCCGCGGCAATCTCCTGATCCTCATCCAGCCGCCGCGCGGCTTCGGCGAGAACCCGATCGCGATCTACCACGACCCCGATCTGCCGCCCTCGCACCACTACTTGGCGGCGTACCGCTGGATCGCGGCCTCCGCGGACGACGGCGGGTTCGGCGCGGACGCCATGGTCCACCTGGGCAAGCACGGCAACCTGGAGTGGCTGCCCGGCAAGAACGCCGGCCTCTCCGCGGCCTGCGGCCCGGACGCCGCCCTCGGCGACCTCCCGCTCGTCTACCCCTTCCTGGTCAACGACCCCGGCGAAGGCACCCAGGCCAAGCGCCGGGTGCACGCCACCCTCGTCGACCACCTCGTCCCTCCGATGGCCCGCGCCGAGTCCTACGGCGATATCGCGCGCCTGGAGCAGCTCCTCGACGAGTACGCGGCGATCTCCGCCATGGACCCGGCCAAGCTGCCCGCGATCCGCGCCCAGATCTGGACGCTGATCCAGGCCGCCAAGCTCGACCACGACCTGGGGATGGACGAGCGCCCCGACGACGACGGCTTCGACGACTTCCTGCTGCACGTCGACGGCTGGCTGTGCGAGGTCAAGGACGCCCAGATCCGCGACGGTCTGCACGTCCTGGGCGGTGCGCCCACCGGCGAGGGCCGGGTCAATCTCGTCCTCTCCATCCTCCGCGCCCGCCAGATCTGGGGCGGTACCTCCGCCCTGCCCGGTCTGCGGGAGGCGCTCGGTCTCGACGAGTCCGCAGCCACCCGGACGACCGCCGACGCGGCCGAGGAGACCGCCCGCGGCCTGGTCCAGGCGATGGAGGACGCGGACTGGGATCCGGCGGCGGTGTCCGGCATCGCCGAGGGACACCCGTCCGCGGTCGCCGACATCCTCGACTTCGCCGCCCGCCAGGTCGTCCCGCGCCTCGCCGCCACCACCGACGAGATCGACCACGCGGTGCACGCGCTGAACGGCGGCTTCGTCCCGGCCGGGCCCTCCGGATCCCCGCTGCGCGGCCTGGTCAACGTCCTCCCGACGGGCCGCAACTTCTACTCCGTCGACCCCAAGGCCGTCCCCTCCCGCCTCGCCTGGGAGACCGGCCAGGCCCTCGCCGACTCCCTTCTGGAGCGCTACCGCAGCGACAACGGCGACTGGCCGCAGTCGGTCGGCCTGTCCCTGTGGGGCACCAGCGCGATGCGGACCAGCGGCGACGACGTGGCCGAGGCCCTGGCCCTGCTGGGGGTCCGCCCCGTATGGGACGACGCCTCGCGCCGGGTCAACGGCCTGGAGCCGATCGCCCTCGCCGAACTCGGCCGCCCCCGTATCGATGTCACGCTGCGCATCTCCGGCTTCTTCCGCGATGCGTTCCCGCACGTCATCGGCCTGCTCGACGACGCCGTACGGCTGGTCGCCGGACTGGACGAGCCCGCGGAGTCCAATTTCGTCCGCGCCCACGCCCAGGCCGACCTGGCCGAGCACGGTGACGAGCGGCGCGCCACCACCCGCATCTTCGGCTCCCGCCCGGGGACGTACGGCGCGGGCCTGCTCCAGCTGATCGACTCCCGTGACTGGCGCACCGACGCCGACCTCGCCGAGGTCTACACCGTCTGGGGCGGCTACGCCTACGGCCGCGGTCTCGAAGGCCGCCCGGCCCGGGACGAGATGGAGACCGCCTACAAGCGCATCGCGGTCGCCGCCAAGAACACCGACACCCGCGAGCACGACATCGCGGACTCCGACGACTACTTCCAGTACCACGGCGGCATGGTCGCCACCGTCAAGGCGCTCAAGGGCAAGGCCCCCGAGGCGTACATCGGTGACTCGACCCGTCCCGAGACGGTCCGCACCCGCACCCTGGTCGAGGAGACCTCCCGGGTCTTCCGCGCCCGGGTGGTCAACCCCCGCTGGATCGAGGCGATGCGCCGCCACGGCTACAAGGGCGCCTTCGAACTCGCCGCGACCGTGGACTACTTGTTCGGCTACGACGCCACCACGGGCGTGGTCGCCGACTGGATGTACGACAAGCTCGCCCAGACCTACGTCCTCGACCCGGAGAACCGCGACTTCCTCCAGGAAGCCAACCCCTGGGCCCTGCACGGCATCGCCGAACGCCTCCTGGAGGCCGAGTCCCGCGGTATGTGGGAGAAGCCGGACGCCGAGACGCTGGCGGCGCTGCGGCAGGCGTTCCTGGAGACCGAAGGGGAGCTGGAGGGGGAGGACTGACGGACGCGGCGGCGGGGGCGCCGCCGCACTGCCCGGGCCCGCCTGATGCCGCGGCATCAGGCGGGCTTCGCGGTGATGCCCCCGCCCGGGTGCGGCCCGCCAGCGCCGGTGCGAGGATTTTTGTGGGGGCGGTTCATGTGCTGCCCCTGGGCGGACGAGGAGGCTTCCGGTGACTGGCACGAAGACATGGAACGCCGAGATCAGCATCACCGAGACCGACAACGAGGTCCGGGCCGAAGCCAGGCTGCGCGGCAAGGAAGGCGGGCAGCTGGTCGGCCAGGGAGAGGCCCGCTGTAACCCCGCCGACCAGAACGTCCCGGCCATCGGGGACGAGCTGGCGGTGTCACGGGCGATGTCGGACCTCAGCCATCAGCTGCTGCAGCGCGCCGCGCACGACATCGAAGTGCACACCGCCCGGCCGGTGGAACGCCTGCGCGCCTGAGGGGGCCGTCGGCACACCGGACGCCGTCCGGCAGACAGGCCCGGCGGCGTCGGCGGCATGTCCTGCCTGTCCTGCCTGTCCTGCATGCCCTGCCGGTCCTGCATGCCCTGCCCGGCACGCCGATCCGGCCGGTCTGACGGGGCTCCTCCCGGCACACACCGCTTGCTGCCGGCCGTTCGCCGTTCGCTGCTCGCCGTTCGCCGCTCGCCGTTCGCCGCTCATGTAATGGTTGTATGTACTTGACCCATGACCGCACGCTGGCGGACATGGCACGAATCCCAGATGCGCAGTGTGAACCGTGGTGGTGTCCCGCATGCGGCCTCTCCTACGAAGACTGCCGACCGATCGACTCCTGCCGACCGATCGACTCCTGCCGACCGATATCGGAACACCTCACGTCCGAGGGAATGGTGCGGTACCTGTGGTGCCACACCAGTGGATGGCTCATCGCCCGCTCCGACGTTCAGCTGATCCAGGTGAGCCCGGGCGGAAGGCGCCCCACCACGGACCGTGGGGTTCCGTGACAGCCGGGACGGTCACGTGAAGCAAAATCACTACGGCCGTCTCGGGGCTGTGCTGTCGGCCGATTTGATCAATCTGCCCGAGATGAGCGCGGCAAGCGTGCAAGGCCTGTTGGAGGCGCATGAGATTCGCCGCCCGGCAGTCGTCGATGCCGATGTGGACGGCTTTCGACGGTGGCGGGATCAACTGGCCCGCGTTTTCGGTTCCGCCGATGCGGCCGAGCAGTGCTCGGCCGTGAACGACCTGCTGGTGGCGGCGACCATCCGTCCCTGGGTGACCACCCATGACGGCCTCCAGCCCCATCTTCATTTCGTACCCGACTCGGCCGACGTGCTCTCCCGGGTCAAGGCGGTCACCGCGGGTGGCCTTGCCTTCGTCCTGTGCTGGGAAGGGGGAGCACGGCTCGGGCGATGCCTGCGCGCCGAGTGCTCCCGCGCCTATGTGGACACGTCCAGGAACGGGCGACGGCGGTACTGCACAGCACGCTGCGGGAACACCGAAGCAGTGATGCGGCATCGTTCCCGGTACCCGGGCGGCAAGCCGTAGAGGCCGTTCAGCCGCTGCGCCGACGGAGCCCGGTGAGGACCGCGGCGATGACGGCACGGCCAGGCGATGACGGCACGGCCAGGCGATGACGGCACGGCCAGGTGATGACGGCACGGGCCAGGGGGAAAGCCCTCATCGGCTCAAGATTCCGCACGCAGCCGGGACCTGCCTCACCCTCCACCACCTGCGGGGCCGGAACACCTAGGGCATGTCCGCCGGGAAGTCCGGTCCGATCGTCAGCGTCACCGCGCCCGGTGCCGCCGCGGCCGACTCCGTGGCCTTGGTGCCGGGGAGGCGGGAGGCGAGCACCGCGCTCTGCGTCTTGAGCGCGGCCGGGTAGCTGACGGTGGTCTTGTCCGTCGCCGGGGCGTTGCCGGTGGCGACGACCGTGAAGCCGAGCTTGCGGAGCTGGTCGGCGGCGGAGGCCGCGCGGCCGGGTGTGCCGGTGCCGTTGAGCACCCGGACCTGCACGGAGCGGGCCGTCACCGGGTTCTTTGCGGCCTCGGCGAGCTTCTGCTTTCCGGCGGCGCCGATCTCGCGGTCGTGCGCCAGATCGCTGAACAGCCCGCCGGCCTGCGGGTATTGCCACACGACATTGGCCTTGTCGGTGGGGACGTCGGCCTCGCGGTAGTAGTTGGGGACGGTCAGGAAGGTGAGGCGGTCGGTGGGGATGTCCTTGACGGTCGCGGCCAGGTCGTAGAGCGGCTTGATACCGGCCAGGTCGTTGTCGGTGGTGAGGGACTTGGTGGCCGAGTTCAGGAAGCCGTAGAGCTCGCCGGGGCTGGTGAGCTTGGACTGGGCCTTGGCGCCCAGCGCCTTCATGAATTCCTGCTGGCGGCCGATGCGGCCGAGGTCGGAGCCGTCGCCGACGCTGTAGCGGGTGCGGACGTAGCCGAGGGCCTTCTCGTCGCGGACGTTCTGGCAGCCCGCGTCCATGTCGAGATGGGCCTTCTTGTCGTGGATGGCGTGCTTGGGGCAGACCTCTATGCCGCCCAGCGCGTTGACCATGCCCTTGAAGCCCTGGAAGTCGACCGAGGTGAAGTGGTCGATGCGCAGCCCGGTGTTCTTCTCGACGGTCTTGATGGTGCAGGCCGCGGCCTTGCGGATGTCGCCCGAGTCACCGCCGATCGAGAACGCCTCGTTGATCTTGAAGTGGTGCGGGGACGACTTCGAGCCGTTGCCCTGGGTGCAGGCGGGGATCTGCACCCAGGAGTCCCGGGGGAACGACAGCGCGGTGGCCCACTTACGGTCGGCGGCGATGTGCAGCACCATCAGGGTGTCCGACTGCATGGTGGTGAGGTTCTTGCCGTACTTGGCGTTGGCGCCCGCGCGGCTGTCGGAGCCGACGACCAGGATGTTCTTGGAGCCGGGGCTGAGGTTGACCGGCCGGGCGCCGTCGACCCCGATGTCCACGCCGTGGATATTGCCGTCCAGGTGCTGGTAGACCCACGCCCCGACGCCTGCCGTGCCGAGCAGCAGCACACCGAGCGCGCCACCGGTCCAGGCGAGGATGCGGCCGCGGCGGGTCATCCGCAGCTTGCCCGTACCGCCCGAGGCACCGGAGCCGTCGCCGGAGCTGCGGGCGGAGCCGGGCGCCGTGCGGCGCGAGCCGGCGCGGGAGCCGCCGGTGGTACGGGACGATCCGGATGCGCTGCCGGTGCCCCGCCGGGCCGTCTGCTGATGCGTCTGCCTGTCATGCACGCCGATGGCCCTTCTGGTCCTTCTGATACTGGTGAGGCGAGCGGTGCTCTAGGGGGGAGGGCGCAGCAGCGGCGGCCGACGGTGCCGGCTGTGTCGGTGGTGCTGACCGTGTCGGCGGTGCTGACGGTGTCGGCAGTGCTGACGGGGCTGATGGGGCCGGCGGTGCGGTCAGTGTCGGCTGTGGGGGCAGGAGGGGGCGGGTCAGATGCCGGTGCTGGGCAGCAGCAGTATGGACTCGGGGTCGTAACGCAGCCACTGCGGACACGCGCTTGCGCTCCCGGGAAGGGTGCGCAGCCGGCACCACAACTCGCCCGCGCCGTCCGTCCACCAGGCGTTGATCCGGCCCAACGTCCACTTGCCGTCCGGGTATTGGACCTCCACCGGCTGATAGACCCATCGCACCTCCGCCTCTGGAGGCGGGCAGTCCCAGGTCAGGAGTCCGCACCTCGTTGCCATCTCCCCCTCCGGCTACGCCTGTTGCGCATCTGCGCGCCACTCTACCGGGAAGATCTACAGCGTTGTAGAAGTTGTCCGGTGCGGGGTACGCACAGCGCGGTGCGCCGTGCGTGCCCGGTGAGGGTCAAGGGTCAGTGTGCCCCTAGAGGGGCGTTGCCGCCTTCAGAACAACGAACAGCGCAACCGCGGCGTTGAGCGCGGAGACGGCGGAGGCTGCCGTGCCCGCCGCGGCGACCAGGGCCGCCAGACCGGCCGGGGTCAGTGCCGGCGGCCAGTGGCGGGCCGGCGGTACGGGCCCGAGCAGCGCCACCACCCGGCGCGGCACCGGGCCCGGTTCGGGCGCCGCGAAGTGCGCCAGCTCCGGTTCCGGCGCGGACCGGGTGACCAGCGCCGCCTTGCCCACCGCACGCGCGGTCAGCCGCCGGTCGCCGACCACCTGCGCCGCCTCCTCGTCCGCCCAGCGCTCGGTGGCGAAGGCGACCGCGGAACGCAGCGGCAGCAGCAGCGGGTTGACGCAGCCGGCCAGGCGTACGGCGAGCAGATAGCGATGGTGGCGGCAGTGCAGGTGGGCGCGCTCATGGGCGAACAGGGCCCGCCGCTCGTCGTCGTCCAGGCTGCACAGCATCCCGCGGGAGACCGCGACCCGGCCGGGACTGGCGGGCCGCCCGGGGCGGGCCGGGGTGCCGGGCACGGCGTAGGCGTAGGGCTCGTCGTCCGGCAGCACCGCGGGATCGGCGTCGGCCGGCAGCCCGTTCAGCGCACGGTGGGTACGGGCCAGGATGCGGCGGTGCCGGCGCAGCGCCGCGCCGCACACGGTGAGCGCGGCGGCCAGCAGGGGGATCGCGGCGACGCCCGCGACCTCGGCGAACGGGACCGCGGCCCGCACTTGCGGGTCCGACCAGCCGTCGGGCAGTGGGTTGCCCCGCAGTTGGGCGGTGCCGACGACCACCAGCAGGCCCAGGCAGAGCGTGCTGCACAGGCCGAGGACCGCGGCGAGCAGAGACAGCAGACGGGTGGTGGCGCGGGGGTGGAGGTGCTGCTCCGCGAGCCGGGCGATCGGCAGCGCGGTGAGCGGCAGGACCAGCGGCAGGAACACGAAGACGCCCACCGGTCAGCCTCCGCGCGCTTCGTCCGAGGGGTGGTGCCGTCCGGGGGCCGGGGCCATGGGCGGGGGCGGGGCCGCGCCGGGCTCCTCGGTGCGGGGCGGGCCCTCGGCGGTCGGGGGGCCGTCGGCCGTGGTGGGGCCGTCGGCGGTCGCGGGGGCACCGGCCGTCGGGGGGCCGTCGGCCGCAGTGGGGCCGTCGTCCGCATCGCGGTCGAGGAGGGTGCGCAGCAATTGCTCGTCGTGCGTGGAGAGCGCGGAGACAAAGCTGGTCAGTACGGCGTCCCGGTCCGGTTCGCCGTCCAGGACGCGGCGCATCCGCAGTGCGGCGAGCCCGGCCTCGTCGGCCGCCGGGGTCCAGACGTAGGCACGGCCGGCCCGCTCGCGGGTGACGGCCTGCTTGGCGTGCAGCCGGGACAGGATCGTCATCACGGTCGTGTAGGCGAGGTCGCCGCCGAGCCGTTCCTGTACCCAGGCGGCGGTGGCCGGTCCCGGTGAGTGGTGCAGCGCCGCCAGCACCTGGGCCTCCAACTGGCCCTGCCCCCGCCTGCGGGCGCGCTCCCGTCCGGAGCCGCCGAAGTTCCCGAAGGCCTTCCCGCCCATGCTGTCGCCTCCCGTCGCTCCGGGTGTCCCGCCGGCCGGGACGTCGGGGCATCTTACTGAGCGGCCGGATCCGGGCGGTGGTCCGCTCGCCTCGTCGCCGGACACCACGGACTCCGGCCGCTTACTTCTACACTCCTGTAGATTTTGAGGCTCACCCGGAATGCAGGCAACACCTGGAGGGAAGCCATGGGAGTCTCGCTGGCCAAGGGCGGCAACGTCTCGCTGTCGAAGGAAGCGCCCGGACTGACCGCGGTCACGGTCGGCCTCGGCTGGGACGTACGGACGACGACGGGCGCGGATTACGACCTGGATGCCAGCGCGCTGCTGTGCACCGAGGCGGGCAAGGTCGTCTCTGACGCCCACTTCGTCTTCTACAACAACCTCACCAGCCCCGATGGCTCGGTGCGGCACACCGGTGACAACCTGACCGGCGAGGGCGAGGGGGACGACGAGTCCGTCGAGGTCACGCTGTCCACGGTGCCCGCCGAGATCGCCAAGATCGTCTTCCCGGTCTCCATCCACGACGCCGAGAGCCGGGGGCAGAGTTTCGGCCAGGTCCGCAACGCCTTCATCCGCGTCGTCAACCAGGCGGACGGGGCGGAGCTGGCCCGCTATGACCTGAGTGAGGACGCTTCGACCGAGACCGCGATGGTCTTCGGGGAGCTCTACCGGAGCGGTGCGGAGTGGAAATTCCGCGCCGTGGGCCAGGGGTACGCATCCGGCCTGGCGGGTATCGCGGCGGACTTCGGCGTCAACGTCTGAGCGGGAGACCCCGGCGTCGGGGGAGGGGTGGAGGCAGGGGCAGGGGCGGGGGCGGAGGGAGGGCGAACTCTACAGCTTTGTAGAGTTCGCCCAGTCCTGTCTCACATTGTCCCGTCCCGTCCCTCGCCGCACCCCCTCCCGCCCATAACTGCTCATAAGGGGATGTACCGGCCCCCGCGGGGTACCTTGGAAACACCGGATCGCCGTTGGAAGCACCGGAACGCCGAAGGATGCCGAGGGCGCCGAGGGTGCCTGGGGACGCCCAGGGATGCCCGGGGAGGCGCGTATTCGGTGAGGTGAGCACCATGCAGACTCTGTGGACCGTGGTCGTGCTGCTGGCGCTGGTCGCGCTGGGGGCGCTGTTCATCGCCCGGGTCAATTCCCAGGGAGCCGGACGGATGTCCCCCCACCGCTACGCGGACTGGAAGCAGTCGCTGCGGAACCGGAAGCACAAGCAGCCGCACGACGATGCCCACCCCGAACCGCCGGTGGCCGGACCCCCGGTGGCCGGACCGCCGGTGTCCGGACCCCCGGTGGCCGGACCCCCGACGCCACCGGACAAGGCAGGTGGCGAGCCATGACGTCCACCGCCCGAGGCGGTCCGTCGGCACAGGACTACGACGGGACCTCTCCGTTCCCCGAAAGCGGCACCGAGCCCCCGCCTGCCCCCGGTCGCCGGATGTACGTCACGGTGACCGCCGTCATCGTCATCGCCCCGTTCGTCGGCCTGGCCGTCGCCATCCCCCTCCTCTGGGGCAGCGTCGTCCACCTCACCGACCTCGTTCTGCTGGCCGTCTTCTACGTCATCAGCGGCCTGGGCGTCACCATCGGCTTCCACCGCGGCCTCACCCACGGCAGCTATACCGCCACCCCCGCACTGCGCGTCGCGCTCGCCCTCGCGGGTTCGCTCAGCTTCCAAGGCGATGTCATCGACTGGGTCGCCACCCACCGTCGCCACCACGCCTACACCGACCGGCCCGGCGATCCCCACTCGCCCTATCGCTACGGCACCAGCCTGCGCGGTCAGCTACGCGGACTGGTGTACTCGCACATCGGCTGGCTGTTCGGCAACGACCCCACCTCGCACCGGCGCTTTGCGCCCGATCTGCTCGCCGACCCCGGGATCCGCGCGGTCGACCGGGCGTTCCCGCTGCTGTGTCTGCTGACCCTCGGTCTGCCGTTCGGGCTGGGCTGGGCGCTCGGCGGCTCCTGGGTCACCGGGCTGACCGCTCTGCTGTGGGCCGGGTTCATCCGGATCGCGCTGCTGCACCACGTCACCTGGAGCGTCAATTCGCTCTGCCATGTCATCGGGGAGCGGCCGTTCCGCACCCGGCGCCACGACCGGGCGACCAACCTGTGGCCCCTGGCCCTGCTGTCGTTCGGTGAGAGCTGGCACAACCTGCACCATGCCGACCCGACCTGCGCCCGGCACGGCGTCGACCGCGGTCAGCTCGATGTGTCCGCCGCCGTCATCCGGCTCTTCGAACGTCTCGGCTGGGTCTGGGACGTTCGCTGGCCCGACCCCGCACGGGTGGCGGACCGCCGCGTCAGGAGCACCGCATGACCACCGCAGGGGATCCCCACCCAGCCCCTCCCCGGCAGCACGCGCAGCACGCGCCGCCCCTCGTCGCCCGTCTGACCATCGCCCCGCACACCGATACGGTGCGGTGCATCGACGGTGTCTGGTGGCCCCACTCGGCCGACCTGCTGGCGGAACTCCCCGAGCTGCTGGCCGCGCTCCCCTTCGACTGGCCCCGGATCACCCACGCGACGGTGAACGGTGCGCCCTGGTCCGCTCTCCCCGCCCACACCCTTGTCGAGGGCCATGTCGTCCGCCTGCGCAGAACCACCGGCCGTCCCGGCCCGGACACCATCTGCCTGGTCTCCCCCGGTCATGGCCGCTGGGACCTGCTGATCATCCCGCCCGGCACCCCCGAGCCCGAGGCCGTTCGCATGATGGCGGAGATGGCGCGCACGGGGGAGCTGGCACCGGCCTGAGCGGGCTCAACGGTCATGCGGCGGCCTGAGCGGGACCACCAGTCGTGAGCTGCCATATGGCAACGGGCAGTTGATTGTGGCCGTTTCACGTGAAACGACCGCAGCCAACTGCCCGAGGGTGAGGCCCACCGCCCGAGGGGTGAGGCCGCACCGGCCCGAGGGTGAGGCCGCACCGCGCGCCGGCGAGACCGCGCCGGGCTCCGGCTAGCCGAGAATCCCCCGGTCGTAGGCCACCGCCACCGCCGCGGCCCGGTCCTTTGCGCCCAACTTGCCGTAGATATGCGTCAGATGGGTCTTGACCGTCGCCTCGCTGATGAACAGCACGGCGGCGATCTCACGGTTCGAGGTGCCCTTGGCGACGAGTGCCAGGACCTCGCGCTCGCGGGCGCTGAGCGGTTCGTTGCCCGGTGACCTGACCCGTGAGACCAGACGGGAGGCGACCGCGGGCGAGAGCACCGTACGACCCTCGGCCGCCGCACGTACGGCCGTGAACAGTTCCTCGCGAGGAGTGTCCTTGAGGAGATAGCCGGTGGCGCCGGCCTCGATCGCAGGGAGGGTGTCGGAGTCGGTGTCGTAGGTGGTGAGCACCAGCACCTTGCAGCGCGGGGCCCGGCGCGCCAGCTCGATGATGGCCGCGACCCCGCCGCCGCCCGGCATCCGCAGATCCATCAGGACCACATCGGGGTCGAGGCGCGCGGCGAGTTCCACGCCCTCGATGCCGTTGCCGGCCTCGCCCAGCACCTCGAATCCGGAGGCGGAGGCGAACATGCCACGCAGACCGTCCCGGACGACGGGGTGGTCGTCGACGATGAGGACGGTGACGACGGCGGCCGGGCCGGTGCGTTCGGCCCGCCGCGTCCGGTCGGCCTGTTCGGCCCGCTCCGTCCGGTCGATCCGCTCGGGCAGCTCCACCTCGTCACTGTGCCCGATCCGCTCGGCCCGTTCGCTGTGCTCGGTGTGTTCAGCCATGGCGGACCAACGGTACGCGAGCAGAGACGGCTGTTCCCCGGCCCGGTTCGGACTCGATGTCGACGGCACCCGCGATCCGTTCCGCACGTGCCCGCATCCCGCCGAGGCCGAAGCCGCCGGTGTGCTCACGGGGCGGCAGCGCCGCCGGGTCAAAGCCACAGCCGTCGTCGCGGACGTCCAGCGTCACCTCGTCCCCCATGTACGAAAGGGTGACGCCGACCCGCGAAGCGGCCGCGTGCCGACGGGCGTTGGCCAGGCCCTCCTGGGCGATCCGCAGCAGGGTGGCCTCGACCTCGTCGTGCAGCGGCTCGGCGGTCCCGGTGACGGTGAACTCGGCGCGTACGCCCGCCACGGCCGACCATTCCCGGACGGTCCTGTGCAGGGCATCCGGCAGCGCTGCGTGCTCCAGCACTCCGGGGCCCAGGTTGTGCACGGAGCGGCGGGCCTCGCCGAGGCTTTCGCGGGCCAGCGCCACGGCCCGACGGGCGTGCCCGCGGGCGGCCACCGGATCGCTGCTCTCGGTGGCGGCCTCCAGCTGGGTGATGATGCCGGCCAGGCCCTGCGCGAGAGTGTCATGGATCTCCGCGGCCAGCCGGCGGCGCTCATCGGCGATGCCCGCCTCCCGCGCCTGGACGATGAGCTGGGCGTGGAGACCGACGTTCTCCTCCAGCGCCAACTCCAGCCGGGCGTTGGTGCGCTCCAGCTCGGCGATGGTGGCGGCCTTTGCCGCGGCGTGCTCGGCCTCCTGGACGGCGATCCGGCTGAAGATCAGTACGAGGGGGGCGTTGAGGACGTACAGCAGCCCGAATGCCACCCAGTTCACGGCGCTCGCCGGGGGCAGCCCACCGGACTGCGAACCGGCCATGATCACCGCGGTCGCCAGCAGCCCCACGCGTACGAAGCGCGGCGGCAGCAGGTGCCCGGCGTCGAAGTAGCCGAGGACTGCGTAGATCGCGAAAAAGGGGTTCAGCCAGGTCAGGGTGAAGGCCAGCAGAAAACGGACGAGGTAGTGGACCTGCCCGGCCGGTGCCTGCGCGGGCATCCGGTAGCCGGCCCGGCTCCACCACACCTGGAGCGCCAGCGCGGCCGCCACCAGTACCCCCGCTGCATATACCTCCTGTCCCGGCAGCAGCTGATCCGCCGACGCGGCCGAGGTCAGGACCCCGAGGCCGAGCAGGGGGTAGCCGCCCCACCGCCGGAAGTTGTGGTCCCATGCCTGCTGCGCGGAGCTACGCGGCTGCACGAGCGGGGGAGAGCTGCGCGGCATCTGTGGGCCGGCGACGGGCCCCGCCGTCCCGCCCTTGCTGTCGACGCTTGCCATGCGGGCAGTGTCTCCCGGACGGCGTGCGGACACCCATACTCCGGTTGCCACCCTCACTCCCACCGGAAGCGACGCCTGGCGATCCGGCCCAGTACGAGGGTCCACACCGCCGGCACCGCGAGATGCGACCAGTTGGGCCACTGACCGGACGAGGCCTGGGCGAGTGCCTGCGAGGCGGCGCCGAACGGCAGCAGCTGGACGATCTGCTGCAGCGTGTCCGACATCGACTGGACCGGAATCCACACGCCCGCCGTGAACATCATCGGGAAGAACACCGCCGTGCCGGCCACACTCGCCGCCTTGGTGGTCGGGGAGAGCGCGCAGAGCAGGCAGCCCAGGGCGAGCGCGCTGCACAGGGTCAGGCCGGCCGCCAGCACATAGCCGGCAAACTGCCCGGGCAGCGCCACACCGAAGGCGACCCGGCCGACGGTGAGCGCCAGCGCCATGGAAGCCACGATGGCCGTACCGTGCAGGGCGATCTGCGCACCGAGCAGCGCCGCGGGACGTACCGGGGTCGTCGACATCCGGCGCAGGATGCCGCGCTCCCGATAGCCCGTCAGCACCGCGGGCATCACCTGGATTCCGGTGGTGATCGCGGCGAGCAGCAGCGCCACCGGAACATACAGATCGATGGTCCGTTGGCCGCCCAGCGACGGATTGGCCTCCCGGAAGGAGGGGATCAAGCCGAGGATCGTCAGCAGCAGGGTCGGGAAGACCAGGATCCAGAACAGGGACCCGGGCTCGCGCAGGAACAGCCGGGCCTCGGTCTTCAGGACGGCGCGCGAGGCGGCGGCCCGGGCCTTCGGCGGGGCAGGCGTGTGTGCCGGGGCGGACGTGGTGGACGTGGTGGGCATGGCGGGCACCTCAGGCTTCCTGCGCGGTCAGATCGAGAAAGGCGTCGTCGAGCGTGGCGTCGCCGACCCGTAGTTGCCGGGCGGTGATGCGGTGCCGGGCCAGCAGGGAGATCACCGCGTCGACGGTGGCGTCCGTCCCGTGGATCATCAGCCGCTCTCCGGCGGACCCCGGCGCGCCCCGTCCGTCGGTCCCCCCGCTCCGTTCCACGGACCCGAGCTCCGGCAGCGCCGCCAGCTCGGCCGGGTCGAGCGGTGCCGACGGCGTGAAGGAGATGACGACGGACCGCGAGGCCTTGCTGATCAGACCCGCCGGGGTGTCCAGCGCGGCGACCCGGCCGCGGTCGATCACCGCGATCCGGTCGCACAGCCGCTGGGCCTCCTCCATGAAGTGCGTGACCAGCAGCACCGTCACACCGGAGGCACGCACCTCCTCGATCAGCTGCCAGGTGTCCCGGCGGGCCCGCGGATCGAGACCGGTGGTCAGCTCGTCGAGCACCACCACCCGCGGATTGCCGATCAGCGCAAGCGCGATGAACAGCCGCTGCTTCTGGCCGCCGGAGAGTTTGCCGAAGCGGGCGGAGAGCCGGTCGGTGAGGCTGAGCCGCTCGGTGAGCTGCCGCCAGTCGGCCGGGCGCGGATAGCAGGCGGCGTAGAGCTCCAGCGCCTCTTGCACGGTGAGCTTGTTCTGCAGCTCGCTCTCCTGGAGCTGGGAGCCCAGGATCTGGGTGACCCGGTCATGGTCGGCGACCGGATCCAGCCCGCCAACGCGCACCGTCCCGCCGTCCGGGACCCGAAGGCCCTCGATGCACTCGACGGTCGTCGTCTTCCCGGCGCCGTTCGGGCCGAGGACGCCGAAGATCTCTCCCTCCTGTACGGCGAAGGAGACCTCGTCGACCACGGCCCGGCCCCCGTAGACCTTGCGCAGCCCGGTGACTTCGATGATTGCCATAACCCGAGAATCCGCCCGCCGCACCCGGTGGCACATCGCCCATCCCGCTCGGAACGGCATCAACCGATCGGTTGACCGGAGGCTGCGACCCGCCGCCGGCCTGCCGCCCGACGGCTGTGGCTACTGCGTACGGGTGGTGTTCATCGGAAGAACGCCGATCCGGGGGCGTCGGTGCGTGAATCCTCCCATTGCGTACTCATCATAAGAAAACGCAACAGAAGCGACGCCATCCAAGCGGTGCACCGGAAGCGGCGCAACTGAAGCGAAGCAACCGAAGCGAAGCAACTGAAACAGCACAACGAAGCAGCACAACGAAGCAGACGCAACGGATCTCTCGGGGAGATCCTGACCGAAAGTGAGGGGCCATGGCTGCGACCAAGGTCATGAAGTTCTGGGCGGTGTGCCTTGCCATGCTGGGCAAGCTGCTGGCATCACTGGGTGTCTCCGCGGCGGCCTCGGCCGCGCGCCGGGATGCCGCACTGTACGAGCGGACCCTGGGCAACGGAGACGCGGGCACCGACGCCCCCGACGCCGAAGCCCCGGAGGCGGTGAGATGCGCCGCACCGGACCGCGGTCCGGGCACGGGAACCCCTGCCGTGCCCGCTCCGCGCGCCGTACCGCTGTACTGCCAAGCCGGCCCCGCCCGGCGGATGTTCGCCCGGCCCGAGCTGCCGCCGACGATCAAGCAGCGCATCAGCGCCGAGGCACATGGCACCTCGCCCGGTCTGCGCACCCGCCTGCGCTCCCGCACCGAGCCGACGGCAGACGAGTGCGCTGCCCCTGACGGCACCGGGCCGGACACCGGTGCCGAGGCGGACGCCCGCCCCGCGGACATTCCGGCGGCCCGCCGCCATGCGCACACCGCTCGCGCCGTCTGAACCGGGCGGCAGCCGTGCTGAAGCCGGTACCCGGCCCTGAAAAGGGCTCAACGACGCGTGACAGCTCCGCGCTCAGGAGACCGGACGCAGACGGATTCCACCGGATGCACACAGAGCCGATGCACACAGAGCCGATGCACACAGAGCCAATGCCCCGGAGCAGGCGCCCACGCAGACCGGACGCCGACACGGACGCAGGCGAGGGAGCGTCGTAAACGAGGAAGCGATGGCGGCGAGGCAGCACAGGCCGAGGCGACATGTTCCACGTGAAACAACGGCAGACCTGAACCATCCGCAGACGTGAACCATCCGCAGACCAGAGCCATCCGCAAACGTGAACCATCCGCAGACGTGCAGCTACCGCAGACCTGAACCATCCGCAGACGTGAAACCACTGCACGTGTGGCCCATCCGCGTGCAGGGATCCACCGCAGACGTGAACCACCCGGACTTCCCGGGGCTCCCGCAGACCTGAACCACCCGTCATACACCCGGAGTTGTCCGGCTCAGCGCCCGACCGGGGCGCCGGTCCCCGGACCCCCTCCCAGCTCCAGCCCGAGCTCCGCACGCAGCGCATGCGTGTCGGGCTTTCCGTTGGCCGTGAGCGGGAAATGGTCGACGACATGGACCGCATTGGGCTGTTCATACTCCGCGAGGTGTTCGGCGAGCCGTCGGCGCCAGGTGAGCGGAGCCTCCCCCTCGGGGTCGGCGACCACGAAGTGCAGGGCACTGCCACGGCGTTGGTCCGCGACCGCCAGTACCTTCACCGGCCGGCCACAGGCCTCGGCACGGCGTTCCAGGCTCTCGGGGTAGAGCGTGAAGCCCAGCCGGTGCACGGCCTGATTGCGGCCCACCACCCGCACGGTGCCCTCGGCGTCGACACTGCCCAGGTCGGCCGTCGGATACCACGCGTCCGGGTCGACCGGCGTGAGCGAGCCGTCCTCCTGGAGGTAGCCGGCCATCAGCCCGGGTGAGCGCACCTCGATGCCGCCGAGCTCGCCGGGGCCGGCCGCGGTGCCGTCGGGGCGCCTGACGCGCAGCCGTACGCCGGGCAGCGGGCGCCCGCAGCCGTGCGGTGCGTCGGGGGTGGCCAGCGCGACATTGCCGAGTTCCGTCAGACCGTAGCCGTCCAGGAGTGGGCGGCCCATCGTCGTGTGGAAGGCCTCGGCCAGCGGAGCGGGCAGCGGTGCGCCGCCCACGCCCCAGAGCCGTACGCCGGCGAGCCCGGCGCGTACCTCCGGGCGGCGGCGCACCACGCCGAGGAGCGAGTGATACGTGGAGGGGGCGGCGTCCACGGCGGTGGCGCCATGGGCCGCGGCCTGCCCGACGGCCGCGTCGAGCCGCTGGTAGGGGGTGACCAGCAGGGTGCAACGGGCCAGCCACCACAGCAGGATGACGGAGAGGCCGTACTGGTGCGAGAACGGCAGCAGGGGTGCGAGGACGTCGTCCTCCCGGTAGCCCATGGCCTGGATGGTGCGTAGCGAGTTGTCGAGGACGGCCCGGCCGGGCTTGATGATGGCCTTGGGCCGCCCCGTGGTGCCCGAGGACCACAGGACGAGGGCGTCGGGGCGGCGGAACCAGGAGGCCAGACCGACGGCGCCGGGCGGGGGCGCCGGGGCGTCGGCGGCCAGCCGCGGGTAGTGGATGACGCGCCGGTCGGGGATGCCGGGGAAGCCGGTGGCGTGGTCGGCGGCGGTGACCAGCCAGCGGGCCCGGGCCTGGTGGCCGGCCGCGGCGGCGTCCGCGCAGGAGAGCCGGTGGTCGAGCGGGACGAGTGAGGTGTCCAGTTGCATCAGGGCCAGCAGGGTGACGACATAGTCGACGCTGTTGTCGCCCTGCACCAGGACCCGGTCGCCGGTGTGGAGGCCGAGCTGCCGTAAGGCGTGTGCGGTGGTTCGTATCCGGCGGCCAAGGGTCGGACCGTCGAGGCGGCCGGTGCCGCCGAGCGGGGCCGCGGCGCCGTCGAGCGGGGCCGCGGTGCCGTCGACGAGCCGGGCGGCGGCGACCGGAGGGGCGATGGTGTCGGTCATGGGTGTTCCGATTCCGTGGTGTCGAGCGGACGCCGGGCGGGCCACGGTGCGGTGGCCGGGCACAGCAGCGAGGACGTGGTGGTGGCCACCCAGGCGCCGCCCTCGTCCCGGAACTCGCAGTCGAGGGTGAGGAGCGGGCGGCCGGCGAGGGTGGTGGCGGCGGTGAGGCACACGGTGGCGTGCAGGGTGTCGCCGGCGTGTGCGGGGCGGGCATGGCGCAGCGTCTGCGCGCGGTGCACGGTGCCCTCGGTGGTGGTGAAATCCGGGTGTGCGCCCAGGAGTTGGTCCTCGGCGTGGCCGGCGAGGGTGGCCAGGTAGGTGGGCGGGGCGATGACGTCCGGGTGGCCGAGGGCGCGGGCGGCGGCCGGGTCCGTGTACGCGGGGTGGGGGTCGCCGAGCGCGGCGGCGAAGGCGGCGATCCGCACCCGCTCGATGGGGTACGGCCCGCAGCACAGGGTGGTGGGCGCCGCCGCTCCGTCCGCCCTCGCCGCTCCGTCCGCCCTAGCCGCTCCGTCCGCCTTCGCCCCTCGGCCCGTCATCGCCGGTCAGTCGCCGATCATGTGGTGGCCGCCGTCCGCGTGGACGATCTCGCCGGTGGTGGCGGGCAGCCAGTCCGACAGCAGCGCCACACAGGTACGGGCGACCGGCTCGGCGTCCTGCGGATCCCAGCCGAGCGGGGCGCGGGCCGCCCAGCTCTTCTCGAAGGACGGGCCGTCACCGCCGATTCCGCGGGCGGCCAGGGTGCGCAGGGGGCCGGCCGCGACGAGGTTGGCCCGTATGCCCTGGCCCCCGAGGTCGCGCGCCAGGTAGCGGGAGCAGGCTTCAAGTCCCGCCTTGGCGACGCCCATCCAGTCGTAGCCGGGCCAGGCCCGGGAGGCATCGAAGTCGACGCCGACGACACCGGCCCCGGGGCGGAGCAGCGGCCGGCAGGCCATGGCCAGTGCCACCAGGGAGTACGTCGAGGTGTGCAGGGCAGCGGACACATCGCGCCACGGTGCGGTCAGGAAGCCGCCGTCCAGGCAGGTGGCGGGGGCATTGGCGACCGAGTGCAGTACACCGTCGAGGCCGTCGAGGTGCTCGCCGACGCGGTCGGCGAGGGTGCTGAGCTGGTCTTCGTCCGTGACGTCCAGCTCCACGACGGGGGGCTCTTCCGGCAGCCGCCGGGCGAGCCGGGCGACCAGACTCGGCCGTCCGTAGGCGGTGAGGACGATCTTGGCGCCCTCTTCCTGGGCGAGGCGTGCCACTGCGTAGGCGATCGAGCTTTCGGTGATCACACCCGTGATGACCAGCTGCTTTCCGTCGAGCAGACCGCTCATGCGGTTCCTCCGTCTGACTCATACTCGACTTCGGAGTCACTGAACATAACTCAGAAGCATTGTCCTGGCTTGGTCTTGAAAGGCAGTCATTGACAACCTATCGGACCTCCAGTTGACTAGAACAGTCAAGTGTAGTCAAAAGAATGACTCCGGTGTCATGGAGGCACGGACGTCGCGCCGGCGCGCAGGACTTCTCGGTGACGCCCCGCACCGGGACGCCGCGTCGGCCGGTCGGCGCCGGCCCCGCCCCGCGGCAGGCCGCCGGTCGGGCCGCAGCCGCTCCGCGCGGCCTCCGGACCGCCCCCGCCACCCGGCGCCATCCCGCACTCCACAGAGAGGTGACCGTCATGACCGTCCCGACCCGCGAAGAGATCGTTGCGCAGCTCGCCGAGATCCTGCACGAGGTGGCCGGCGTGGTGCCGGCCGACGTGACCGAAGAGAAGTCCCTGGTCGAGGAGTTGGATGTGGACTCGCTCGCGATGGCCGAGGTCATCGTCGTGGCGGAGGAGCGTTTCGGGGTCGAACTGCCCGAAGCGGAGATGAAGGACATGCGCACGGTTTTGGACATAGTGATCCGGGTGGAGAAGCAGTCGGCGTCCTGAGGGTGGCCGCCGGCCGGTGCGCTTCTGCAGGACACGCCACACCGGCGGAAGCGCACCCGCACAAGGAAGGTGAATAGCAGTCGGATTGCCGGCAACTGAAGGCCGGCCGGCCCTCGACTTGCGGTCACCCGGGGTTCACCGTGTCGCGCCGGTCCGCACGTTGGCGAAATCTCGTAATGTCCTCGGGTAAACCGAAGTTGATTTTCGGTCGTCGCTTGTTGACGCAGGCATAGACCAGGGTTATCTTGAAGATCTCCGGAGTGTAAATCAAATCGACTCAGTGCACTGCTTTCTCGGATGTGACCGTCCGGAAAGGAGACATGGTGCGAGGGGATCTATGCGGGGGGACCAGCCTTCCTGTGGCGCGCATTCGCTCAACCATGACGGCGGACCGGCCAACGCGCCTCGTGAGGAGGGGTGTTGGGATCCGTCCCGCTCATCCGAATTAGCCGACGGCTTTTTGCATATATTCTCGAACGTCCCCGTTGACATTCGACGGCCCGACTGTTTAACGGCATTTCTGGGACGACTGCTGCATTGTTCCCCCGGCGATATACGGGTGACCCGGGACGGCTTCGGCCGACCGGTGTGCGCCGAACCGCCCGCCGCCGCCGGACGGCGACCGGGCACCCGCCTTTACCTCGACACCGGTGCGGACACCGGCCGGCGGTTCCTGGCTCTGAGCACGGACCTCCCGGTGGCCCTGTCCGTGCACACCGTGCCCCCCGGACCGGTCGGCGAACTGCTGCTCCCCTTCACCCCGTTGGAGCGCGGCTACGTCCAGGAGGCCCCGGTGGGCCGGCGGGGCCGGCGACTGGCGCAGCTGTGGACCCGTAAGGAAGCGGCACTGCGGCTGACCGGCCGCGGCGAGCTGGCCGCCGCCGACGCGATCGACGCGCTGAGCGGCGCGCGGGAGGGCACGATCGTGATTCCCGGATCTGCCGCGGGCCCCGGCGGCACGGCTTACGTCCGCGATCTGCCCGCGGGTCCGCAGACCGTGGCCTGCGCGGCGACCTCGGCCCCGGCACCCGGGGTCCGGAGCTGGCGGGCGAACGCGCCGTGCGGACCCGCCGGTACGCACGGCGGCGCGGCGGCCCAGGCAGGCGGTGTCCAGGCCACGGACACCGCTACGGCATGAGCACCGCGTGCGGATCCGGTCCCCCGCCCGCCCGGCCGCCGGCGCTCAGCTCCCGCCAGCTCTCCAGCGCCAGCCGGAAGGCGCCGGCGTTCTCATAGCCCTCGGCGGCCTCCTTGAAGTCGGCCTCCGCGGCCTCCTCACCGCCGTGGGCGCGATGGGCGCGGGCGAGGTGGAGCAGCGCGCGGGCACGGTCGAGAGGCGTCAGTTCGCCGGCGTCGGGATCGATCGCGGCGGCGTGTTCCGCGGCCGCCGCGGGCTTGTGGTGGCGCAGCGCCGCGGCCGTCTCCAGGACGGCGAGCCAGGTCCTGACGGACGGGGTGTCGACGAGCGCGGCGGCCTGCCGGGCCCGCTCCAGCAGGGCATCGGCCTCGTCCGGCGGGCCCGCGGCGATGGCCAGCAGCGTACGGGCGCGGGCCAGTTGCAGCCGCAGCCGCATACCGTCCGTCGCGGCGAGCAACTGCTCCGCCTCGGCCAGCAGTTCCAGCGCCCGGTCCGGATGCCCGCCGAGATACTGCGCACCGGCCACCGCCCACAGCGCACCGGCCCGCAGTTCACCGGCCGGGAGCGGGGCGACCTCCGCCTGCAGCTCCGCCCCGAGCTGCTCGGCGCGGCTCCACTCACCGCTGTCGACGGACACCGACAGCAGTGCCACCCGGGCCTGCGCCCGCTCCGGGCGGCCGGGCTCCAGCTCGCCGGTGACCCGGACGGCCTCCTCGGCGAAGCGGACACCGTCCGAGAGGCGGCCCGCGGCGCGCAGCAGTTGGGCGAGTTCGATGGCGACGCGGGCGTGCAGCACCGGCGCGGAGCGGGTGAGCGGGTCGTCGAGGAGGTGGCGCAGCGCCGCTTCATGGCGGGCCGGGTCGTCGAGCCGCCCGAGGACGGTGGCCAGTTCCCAGCGTGCCTCCCAGCGCACCTCGTCCTGACCGGCGCCGGCCTGCTCCACCACCGACTCCAGCTGCCGCCGGGCGGCCGGCCAGTCACCGGCCAGCTGGCTGGACCGGGCGGCCACCAACTGGCCGACCAGACCGAGGCGCCGGGTCAGCCGGTCGCCGGGCCCGTCGGTGGCGCACAGCGCCTCGACCGTCGTGCCGAGCCGTTCCGCGAGGGACCGGGCGATCTTGGCGCCGGGGACTCTGCGGCCGTTCTCGACCAGCGAGACATAGCTGGGGGAGAGATCGTCCCCGGCGAGGTCCCCCTGGGACAGACCCTGAGAGCGCCGGACCTCCCGCACTCGCTTACCGAAAGCAGGCTGCTCAATCGTCAAGAAAATCGCTCGCAGTTGAGTGGGGCGGACGGACGGTGACGGGGGCACGGACGCTGCGGACAGAGGGAACGCGATGACCGCGAGTCTACTCGTCACAGGGCCTGCTCAGGGGCGTTTGTGAACGACCCGACTCCTGGCCGGGAGTCATTTTTTGTCACTTTCGGAGTCCGGTATTCCCCTGGTCCGTGCGCGAGCGTTCCGACAGATGAGAGGTCGACTCGGAGGCTCTGGGCCAGGGCGGGCGGGACGGCGAGGGGCCCCGTGGACCGGCCGGGAGCGAGGCCGCTTGTCATATGAGACAGTCGAGTGCAATGACTTTACTTGACAATAAATGACAATTGGCTGACGCTGACCCTCCATGGACTACGCCCCGAGGAGGGACATATGAGCTCCGCTCCCGCATGGCCGACCGTGGCCGCCGAGCCGGAGGAGAACAGCACCGACAGCCGGCGTGCGGCGGGCGTGCACCGGGTCCGGGACTTCCTGGTGAACGACGCCGGTACCGTGCACGAGCTGCTGTGCGAGATCTCCACCCACCGCGCCGCGCGCTACGAGATCGAGTCGACCATCGCCACCCTCGACGGGGCCCTGGACGAGGTGGCCGCCCACCGGCCCGGCCGGGTCCCCCGGCTGGCCGCCTTCATGCCGTCGAACGTCATCCTCTACTCCTACGCCCTCTACCTCCTGGTCCCGGCGCTCTACACGGACCGGCTGGTCTTCCGCCCCTCCAGCCGGGTCAAGGACCAGATGCGCCGGCTGCACACCCTGCTCGCCGAGCGGCACGGCCTGCCGATCACCCTCACCGGCGCCAGCCAGCGGGAATTCCTGCAGGAGCACGTACGCCCCGCCGATGTCGTCGTGTTCACCGGCGCCTACGCCAACGCCGAACAGATCCGCGCCCGGCTCTCCCCCGGGCAGCTCTTCCTCTTCCTCGGCTCCGGCGTCAACCCGTTCGTCGTCGCCCCCGGCGCCGATGTCGAGCAGGCGGTCCGCGACGCGATCGCCATCCGGGTCCTCAACACCGGCCAGGACTGCCTGGGCCCCGACCTGTTCACCGTCCACGAGTCGCTGCTCGACCCGTTCGTCGACACCCTGGTCAGCGAACTGAAGGGGCTGCGCTACGGCCCCTACTCCGACCCGGACGCCGACTTCGGGCCGATCTTCTACGAGAGCGCGCTGGAGGACGGCGCACAGTTCCTCGCCCGCAACCACGGCGGCATCGTGCACGGCGGTCATGTCGACTTCCGCGGCCGGCGGCTCGATCCCACCGTCGTCGTCGGTGCGGAGGTCACCCCGCGCACCCACGTGCCGGAGTTCTTCGCCCCGATCTTCAATATCGCCGGCTACCGCGACCAGGACGCGCTGGCCGCGACCCTCACCACCGGCATGTTCACCGAACGCGCCCTGGGCTCCAGCGTCTACGGCCACGCCCCCGGCCTCGTCGAGGCGCTGCGTCGGCGCACCACCGTCACCCTCGACACCACCTTGCTCTCCATCGACAACGGCAACGCCCCGTTCGGCGGCTACGGCCGGATGGCCAACTACATCGCCGACGGCGAGGACGTGCGGGCCGAACCCGTACTGGTCTCCCAGGCCGTCGCCGCCTACGGTCCGGGAGCCGGCCGATGACCCCCTGCGTCCACCCCACCGCCTGGGCCGCGATCGCCGACCACCTCCACCACCTGGGCACCGAGGTGGTGTTCGGGCTGCCCGGCGACGATATGGCGCTGCTCGGGGAGCTGGAGCGGTCCGCCACCGAGGTGGTGCTCTGCCGCGACCAGCGCAACGCCCTGTTCATGGCGACCGGTTACGCGCTCGCCGCCGGCCGCCCCGGCGTCTGTGTGATCGGCAAGGGTCCGGCGCTGACCAATGCGCTCACCGGCGTCCTGGAGGCGCGCTCCGCCGCCGTCCCGCTGATCCTCATCGCCGACGGCACCCGGCTCGACCGGCTCGGCACCGGCGCCTTCCAGGAGCTGGACCAGCTGACCGCGATCCGCCCGTACGTGAAGTGGGCGACCCGTGTCGACCATGCCGCACGGCTGCCGGGCGCCCTGGAGAAGGCCGCCGCGCTCGCCGTCAACGGCGCCCCGGGGCCGGTCTACCTGGAGCTCGCCGAGCAGATCGCCGCCGAACCGGTCACCCGCAACGGGCCGTGGCGCCCGGCCACGCCCCAGCGGCCCGCCCCCGACCCGGATGCGCTGGCCGCCACCGCCGCCCGGATCGCCGCGGCCGAGCGGCCGTTGCTGCTGGTCGGCGGCGGCGCCCGGCACCGCAACACCGGCCGCCGGTTCGAGCGCTTCGCCGAGCTGCTCGGCGCCGGATTCTTCAGCACCGCCTCCGGCCGTGGCACGGTCGCCGAGGACCACCCGCTCCACTGCGGCGTCAGCGGCCTCTACACGGTCGCCCCGATGGACGCGCTGTGGCGCGAGGCGGATCTGGTCATCGCACTGGGCAGCCGCCTGGAGGAGACCGCCACCTTCGGCTGGCCGGAGGAGGTGGCGCAACTCCCGGTCGTCCAAGCGGTGTTGGGAGAGGAAAACCTGGTCATGGAGCGGCCGGGCGGCCATGTGCTCGGTGACGCCGGACGGATCGTCGACGGCTGGGCGGGGCTGCTGTCCGGTCACCGGCCCACGGGCGCCTGGCCGGCGCGGGTCCGCACGGCGCGGGCCGCGCTGGTGCAGCGCGCCGCGGACCGTGCCGAGGAGGCCGCCAAGACGGTGCCCGAGGGGGCCGTGCCGGTCGCCCGGGTGCTGGCCGCCCTCGACCGCGTGCTCCCCGCGGACCGCGTCCTGGTCCAGGAGAACGGCCTGCAGGACATGTGGTCGTACTTCTTCCCGCACTGGTCGCTGGGGTCCGGCGGCGGTTCCGTGGTGCCCAGCGAGCAGACCCCGCTCGGCTTCGGCGCGGCCGCCGCGGTGGGCGTACGGCTGGCCGAACCGGCCGGGCGGCCGGTGGTCGCGGTGGTCGGCGACGGTGCCTTCAACCTCTTCCGCGGCGAGCTGCCCACCGTCGCCGACGCGGGCGTCGCCGTTCTCTATGTCGTCCTCGACAACGGCGGTTACGGCTGGCTGCAGTCCAACCTCGACCGGGTCTCTCCGGCCGGCTCGCGCTTCGCCTTCACCCGGCCCCGCCCGACCGGCACCGAGGGCCTGGCCGGCGCCTACGGCCTGGGCTACCGGCGGGTGACGGACGCCGACGAGCTGCCCGGGGCACTGGCCGATGCCTGGCGGCAGGTCGCGGCCGGGACCACCGCCGTGGTGGAGGTGGCGACCGCACTCGCCGACACCCCGCCGGGGATGACCGCCTCCGCGGGGGACTTCCCGGAGCGGGAGGGCCATTAGGGCCATTAGGGCCTTTGGGGCCGTTGCGGCTGTTGGAGCCGTTGCGGCCCCTCCGGCCCCTCCGGCCCTGTCGGCCCGGGGCCGGTGGCCGGTGGATGGTGGACGCTGGGCGGCACGAGGCAGGTGCGGCCCCGACGGGGAGGGTGCGTGCCCGGCCCCCTCCGGCCGGGGGTGCCGGAGGGAGCCGGGCACGACTTCTTCGTACGGAGGGAGCCACGCCGAGGGCGTGCCGGGGGAGGCGCTCGGCTCCGTACGGATCGGTGTCAGGTCTTGGCGCGGAACTTGGCGACGGCCACCGGGGCGGTGAGGGCGGTCAGACCCACCGACCACACCAGCGTCCAGAGCACCGGGCCGGCCACCGGGCCCTCGCCCAGGGCGAGTCCGCGGGCCGCGTCGGCCATGTGGGTCAAGGGGTTGAAGCGGGTGAAGGTGTACAGCCAGTCCGGCATGGTCGAGGGCGGCACGAAGATCGAGGAGCCGAACTCCAGCGGGGTCAGCACCAGGACCGAGAGCCCCTGGATGGCCTGTGCGGTGCGCAGGGTCAGGCCCAGCAGCATGAAACCCCACACCAGCGAGGTGCCGAACACGGCGGTCAGGGCGGTCGCGGCCAGCACGCCCGGCCAGTGCCCGGCGACGTCGAAGCCGAGCAGGGCACCGACGATCAGCAGCACCGTGATGGCCACCAGCATCCGGCCGGTCTCCACCACCAGCTTGGCCACCAGCACCGAGGAGCGGCCGATGGGCATCGTACGGAAGCGGTCCATCACGCCCGTACGGAAGTCGTCGTTGACGCCGACGCCCACGGCCATGGCGATGGTCATGCCGAGGATCACCATCAGCCCCGGGACCAGGAAGGCGGTGTACTGCGCCCGGTCGCCGCCGGCGCCGATCGAGCCGCCGAAGACGAAGACGAACAGGGTGGTCAGCACGATCGGCATCAGCAGGGCGTCGGACATCGCCGTCGGGTTCTGCCGGATCTGGAGGACATTGCGGCGGACCAGCGCGCCGATGTGCCGGGCCCTCGCCCGCAGTCCGATCCGGCCCTCGTCGCGTACGGGGGCGGACGGCCCGGAGCGGGGCAGCGCCTGAGCGGACGTCACGGCTTCTCCTCCGGTCAGGCCCGGGTGCGGCGCTCGTCGAGCCACTTCTGCCAGTACGTGCGGCGGTCGCTGTCGGGGTGGGCGACGATGATGTCACCGAGGACGGCGGCGCCGGTGATGCGCACGAGCGGGGTGATGGCTTCCGGGCCGGCGTGCTGCCGGGTCAGATCGCGGACATCCCCGAGGACCTGGCTGCAGTGCGTCTCGACCCGGACGCCCTCCGGGAGCAGCAGATGCACATCACCGACGATCGCACGGGCCTTGATGGTCAGTTCGCCGGTGGACGGTGCCGGGGAGGCGCACAGGTCCAGGGTCAGGTCCCCGAAGACCGCGGTCGCCTCGATGCCGTGTTCCAGCACGGGGCTGCGGTGGACGAGGTCGCCGAAGGTGGCGCGGAAGGTGCGCGCCCCCGCCGGGCCCGACGGTGCGGCGGGGGGTGTCACGTGCGGCAGATCCTCGCCGACGGACATCAACTCCGTGCGGGTCCGCGCCAGATAGGCCGCCTCGGACCGTTCGGCCAGCTCTTCCAGGGTTAACCGGCCTTCCACGGCGGCCTCTCTGAGCCGTTCGACCATGTTCTCGCGCTCGGCGTCGGACGCCAGCACCGAGGGCGACGAGGTGGAAGGGGCCGCCGGATCCTTCTGCAGATCTGGGCGTGGGGGCTGCGTCATGGGTGGTGCCTCCGCGGAGTCCGCCGGTGGTGGGGCGCTTGCTGCCTCATCCGACCACGTCACCTCGGAGGTGTGCATCGGCGTGCGGTAGTACATCGAAAGGTTGACCCACGGCCCCGCGGCACACAGTTCGGTGTACCCGGCAGCCGGTTTTTCGGTGTGTGCACCGGCCTCTCGGCGGGGTGCTGTGCGCAATGCGCCGAGCCCATCGAAATGATCTCGGTGGACTCGGTGAAGGCCGGTGGCGGAATCCGAATATCGGTCGACTTCTTCTTGACTACTTGGTAAAGTGCTGACCATTCATTGTGACTCGGCGATTTGAAGCAGCCGGCCGGGATCATCCGTCGTCCGAAATCCGGAGGGTTTGTCGAATGCCTGAGCTGGCGGACACCGGGAGGAGAATCAAAGAGCTCCGGGTCGGCGCCGGTATGACTCAGCACGACCTTGCCGGGCCCGACATGTCGTCCAGCTACATCTCGTTGGTTGAACGCGGGAAGCGTATTCCCAGCGGCCGGGCACTCAAGATCCTTGCGGAACGCCTCGGCGTGGGCGTGGACGAAATATCCGGTACCGCCGGGCAGGCCGAAACCACCGGCCGGGTCCGCAGGCTCGACCTCGTCGGGCGATTGGTGGCGGCGCGCAGGCAATGGGACGGTGGCGATGCCGAGGGCGCGCTGTCGGAATTCCGCGCACTGGCCGAGAGGGAACCGGCCGGCCGGCAGGACGACGTATTTACCGAGGCGCAGCTCGCCATTGCCGAAATTCTGGGCACTCTCGGCCGCGCCGACGAGGGCGCCGAGGTCCTGCTGCGGATGCTGGAGGCGCCGGCCCCCGTGCCGTACGCCGAGCCCCGGCTGCGCGCGCTGATCGCGCTGGCCGATCTGCTGGAATCGGCCGGCCGGGTCCAGGACGGGCTGCGCTACGCGCTCACCGGCCACCTCGAATGCGAAGGCCGGCGCCCCGAGACCGGGTTCCACTCGCTGCTGGTCCTCGAAGTGCTCACCCGCTGCGCGTATTGGAGCGGCTGCCCGGACTGGGCTCCCGGCAGCGATCAGACCCGGCCACCGGCGGACGGGGTGCTCCCCGGGCCGCACGCCGCCATCGCTCTGCACCGGGCGCTCGACCTGCGCGACCGGGGCGAGGCGGAGCGGGCCGCCGCCCTGCTGGGGGAGTGTGCGCGCCGGGTTGCCCCGGCCGCCGGCTTCCCGCTCTGGGAGAAGATCAACGGCCATTACGCCCTGCTGTTGCTGCACCGGGGCGAGACGGAACAGGCGCGCAGCATCGTCGAGCGCGGCCTGGTGGTGGCATCGGTGGCGCAGGAACCGGAGTTCCCGCTCTGGCTCACGGCCGCGGATGCGGTCCGGGCGGAGGCGGCCGGTGACACCGACCGCCTCTTTGCGCTGGGCGAGCGGCTGGCCGCGCTGCCCGATACCGGCCGCAGTCATGAGAAAGCCGCCGCGCTCGGTGAGATCGCGGCGGCATGTGAGCGGGTGGGGGACCGGGAAAGGGCGGCCGGGCACTTCCGGTATTCCGCGGAACTGTTCCGGCGGGCCCAGGCGTACCGGCACGCCGAGCGGGCCCGGGAACGGCTGACGGATCTCCTCGAAAAGCGGGACTGACGGCACCGGGGCCATGTCCCGCCGTGACGCAATGCCACTATTGCGCGCAATGCGCGTTTATTTATTAGCTTTCTTTCCCAATCCCAGGAGCGCGAACAAGGCCTCCGCGCCGCCGATGATCGCCAGGATCAGCCCGGCCTTGTGAAGCGAGATGATCGGGGTCTCCACTTCCTTTGTGGTCAGCCAGAGGATCAGACCTGCGATCGCCAGCACAATGCCGACGGCAATACCCTTCATGAGTTCCCCTCGTTCCCTGTGATGTGTCGGAGCGCGTTGTACGGACCAGCGTCCCGCCCGGCCGGCGCATTCGGATCATCCGCAGGTAGGCACTTTCCGTCCCGCTGTCTGTCACTTTCTATGTACTCCCGGCCCTGTCAGGGGGAGGCGCGGTGGCCCCGGACGGGGTGGTGAGGGGGCGCCGGGGGCGGCGGCGCGGGGCGGCCGGCGGCAGGTGTGGGGTGCGACCCGATGGCGCCCCTGTTCCGTCCGTGGCCCCTTCCCCGGCCATGCGGGCGGGGTGCCGGCGCCCCGTCGAACGGCAGTCGAATGCCCACCACAGTCAATTTTAGTGACTCTGTCAGTCATCCCGCTGAGGGCATCTTTGCTGGTGTGAGGCCCGTACCGGGAGCGGGTGGGGAGGCGGTGGCGGTCCTCCTTGGGTCCAGACCGTTGACAGCACAATGACTCGCCTGTCATGTTTCTGGTCATGAGGGCGCCCCGAGCGTGACAACGGGGCAGGAAATCAGGAGGCGGGTTTCATGGAGTTGCGCACGGATCGGCGACGCGTTGTCGTCACCGGCTGCGGCGTGGTGTCCCCCGTGGGAAACACCACCGCGGACTTCTGGGCCGCTCTTCTCGCCGGCCGTAGCGGCGTCCGCCCCGTGACCCGCTTCGATGTCTCCGGTCTTCCGGTCCGTATCGGCGGCGATGTCACCGGCTTTGACACGACCGGCTACCTCACCCCGCAGGAAGCCCGGCGCAGCGACCGCTTCACGCAGTACGCGGTGGTCGCCGCGGCGCAGGCGATGCGGGCCGCCGGCCTCGAAGAGCCGGCCGGTACCGACCCGTACCGCTTCGCCGCGGTGATCGGCTCCGGCTACGGCGCCGCCCACGCGATCCAGCAGCAGTACGACGTCCTGAAGGTGCGGGGCCCGCGCCGGGTCTCCCCGTACCACTCGGTTCTCACCGCCATCGACCACCCGGCAAGCCTGCTGTCGATCAAGTACGGCATCAGCGGCCCCAGTTGCGCGGTCTCCGCGGCCTGCGCCACCGGCGCGGTGGCCCTCGGCGAGGCGACCGAGCTGATCCGCAGCGGCCGCGCCGACATCGCCCTGGCCGGCGGCACCGACGACTCCCTCACCGCCGTCGACCTGGCCGGCACCGCCAACGCCCAGGCGCTCTCCCGCCGCAACGACGACCCCGAAGGCGCCAGCCGGCCCTTCGACCGGGACCGCGACGGGTTTGTGATGGCCGTCGGCGCCACCGTCCTGACGCTGGAGGAGGCCGGCCACGCCGAACGCCGCGGCGCGGAGATCCTCGCCGAGGTGGCCGGTTACGCCGCCACCACCGACGCCCACCACGCCACCGCCCCCGACCCGACCGGCGCCGGAGCCGTCCGCGCGATGCGCGGCGCGCTCGCCGACGCCGGCCTCGCCCCCGAGGACGTCGGCCAGATCAGCGCCCACGGCACCGGAACCGTCCTGAACGACCGCATCGAGGCGGCGGCGCTGCGCGAGGCGCTCGGCCCCGACCAGCTGAGCCGTACGCCGGTCACCGCGGTCAAGAGCATGACCGGGCACATGCTCGGCGCCTCCGGAGCCGCCGAGGCCGCCGCCGCGGTGCTGTCCCTCCGGGACCGCAAGATCCCACCGATCCGCAACTGCGACCACCCCGAGGAAGAAGACCTCGACCTGGTCCTCAAGGGCGCCCGCGACTGGGACGGCGACGTGGTGCTGAGCAATTCCTTCGGCTTCGGCGGCCACAACGCCGTCCTCGTACTGACCCGCTACACCCCCTGACGACCCGCTACACCCCCTGAAGACCCGCTCCACCCGCTGCACCGCTGACGACCCGCTCCACCCGCTGACGACCCGCCACCACCCGCTGAGGAGGGAAACGCACCGTGCAGGGACGACTGGTGACCTTGGAATGGCCCGGCGACGACGACTGGGCAGCGATCGCCTCCTGGCTGCGGCCCGGTTCGCCGGCGGCCGTACTCAGCGGCGACTGGGAGCTGCTGGGCGCCGCCGAGGTCGAGCAGGCCAACCGCTCCGGCCGGGTCCACCACCTGGTGATCCGTACCAAGGACGGCGAGCGCATCGGCACCGTCAGCTATCAGCGTTCCGGCCGGATCGGCGGCTTCACCGTCGGGGGCGCGATCGGCTCGCCCGAGCTGTGGCGCCGCGGCTACGGCGCGGAGGCCGTCGTCCTGCTCGTCGACTACCTCTTCCACCAGCTCGACGCGCACCGCGTGCAGGTCACCACCGCCGGTTACAACAAGGGCATCATCCGGCTGATGACCAAGACCCCCTTCGTGGTCGAGGGCATCCTGCGCGACCACTGCTACCTCGACGGCCAATACCACGACGCGATCGTCTGGGGCCTGCTGCGCGACGAGCACTACGCCTCGCTCAAGCCCAGTGACGACAACCGCGTGCTGGCCGTCGGCCTCGCCGACTTCGTCTCCGACGACGACAAGACCCAGGCCCGCGCCGTCCTCACCGAGCACCTGGCGACCGGCCGCCGTACCGCGCTCGACGCCTACCTGGACGAGGCCGCCGAGGCCGTACGGCCCACCGGACCGCTCGACACCGAGGCCGCCGGGCCCGATCCGCTTGCCGCCGAGCCCGACCGGCCCGCCGCACCGCTCGCCGCCGAGGCCGGCGCGCCCGCCCCCGCCCGAGGTGTCGCATGAGAGACGGCGCCGAGAGCTTCGCCCTGGCCGACCGCACCTTCTTCGACTGGCCCGGCAACTGGGACCTGGAGGCCACCCGCTTCCCCGCCCCGCCGCTGCCCGACGGCTGGCGGCGCGACGACAACGAGGCCTGGACTTTCTGCCGCCCGCCCGAGGACCGGCTCCCGGACCAGGGCTGGAAGATCCACGTCAGCGCGGCCCCCGACGACGCCCCCCGCACCCTCGCCGATGTCGCCCGCTACTGCACCCGGCACGGCATCGCCTTCAAGTACCTCAAGAGCGCCAACGTCCTGCGCGCCCTGAGCCGCAAGTACGCCCAGCGCTCCTCGGCCGGCAAGCTGCTGACCGTCTACCCGGTGGACGACGCCGAGTTCGCCCGCACCCTCGAAGGGCTCGACGCCCTCGTCGGCGGCCGCCCCGGCCCGTACGTCCTCACCGACCTGCGCTTTCGGCAGGGCCCGCTCTACGTACGCTACGGCGGCTTCCGCACCCACCACATGGAGGACGCCGACGGCGAGCTGGTCACCGCCTTCCACCGCCCCGACGGCACCCCGGAGCCGGACCGCCGCACCCCGGTCTTCCACACCCCCGACTGGGTCGCGGTACCGGACGTCCTCAAGGACTCGCTGGCCGCCCGGCAGGCTCTGGACGACTTCCCCTACCGGATCACCGGGGCGCTGCAGTTCTCCAACGGCGGTGGCGTCTACCGCGCCGCCCCGACCGGCGCCGACGCCCTCGGCGCCGGTGAGGTCAGCGTCGTCCTCAAGGAGGGCCGGCCCTACTCCGGCACCGACGGCGTCGGCCGCGACGCGGTCAGTCGGCTCGCCCACGAGCACCGGATGCTGGAGCGGCTGACCGGACTGCCCGGCATCCCGCGCACCTTCGGCACCCTCCAGGTCCGCGACCACCTCTTCCTGGTGCTGGAGGACATCGCCGGCCAGGACTTCCAGACCTGGCTCGCCGCCCACCACCCGCTGACCGTCCCCGACCCCGACGAGCAGGCCGTCGCGCAGTACCGTGACCGCGCGCTGGCCCTGTTCGGCCGGATCGAGGCGCTGGTCGGCGCGGTGCACGGCCGCGGCATCCGGATCGGCGACCTGCACCCGGGCAACCTCATCATCAGGCCCGGTGACGAACCGGTCCTGATCGACTTCGAGGTGGCCGACGAGCTCGACCGGGCCACCCCCAGCAGCCTCGGCGCCCCCGGTTTCCACCGCGCCGACGCGACCGGCGCGGACGGCGACCACTATGCGCTCGCCGCCATCGGACTGTGGCTCTTCCTGCCGCTGGCCGCCCTCGGCGGGCTCGCCCCGGACAAGGCGCCCGCGCTGCTGGCCGCCGCGGCCGAGCGGTTCGGGCTGCCGGACGCGCTGGTGGCCCGGCTGGCTCCGCAGCTGGCCCCCAACGACAACACGACGTCCACGCTCCGCTCCTCACCGGGCACCTTCCCACCCACCGACGTGCTGGTCTCCCTCGCCCGCGGGCTGCGCGACAGCGCCACCCCGCACCGCGCCGACCGGCTCCACCCCGGCGGCTTCGAGCAGTTCATCGAGGGCGGCGCGGGCTTCGGACACGGCGCGGCCGGCGTCCTGTGGGCCCGGCACACCGCCCTGGGGGAACGCGACGAGCAGGGCGCGGCCTGGCTGCGCGCCGCCGTCGACCGGGTCCCCGCCGAGCGGATCGGCTTCTACGACGGTCTGCACGGAATGGCCTACGTCTTACGGGAGTTGGGCGACGACGAAGCGGCCCTGCGGGCCCTCGACCGGGCCGCCGGCAAGCTCGCCGTACGCCACTGCCCCAGCCTCTACCGCGGTCTGTCCGGCGTCGGCCTGAACCTGCTGCACTTCGCCGACGCGCTCGGCAGCGCCGCCTTGCGACAGCAGGCCCTCGGCCTCGCCGACCGCGTCACCGAGCGGCTGGCCACAGCCCGCACCGAACCCGTCGAGCGCCGCCGCCGGCGCGGCTCGAAGGACGCCGCCGGCCTGATGTACGGCTGGTCGGGCGCCGCGCTCTTCCTCCTGAGTGCCCACCGGGCCACCGGGGACCCCGCGCTGCTGGACGAGGCGGTACACGCCGTCCACCGCGACCTCGACCGGTGCGCACCGGGCCCGCAGCACACCCTCCAGGTGGACGAGGGCTTCCGGCTCCTGCCCTACCTGGACAACGGCAGTGCCGGTATCGCCCTGGTGGCGGCCGAGTTGCTCCAGGTGCGCGACGACGACCGGATCCGCGCGGCGCTGCCCGCCCTGCTGCGCGCCTGCGCCGCCGACTTCGTCATCGAGTCGGGGCTGCTGGGCGGACGCGCGGGCCTGCTCGCCACCCTGGCCGCGCTCCGCGACCGGGTGCCGCTCTCCCCGGACGCCGGGGAGCGGCCGGACGGCCCCGCACCGGGCAGCGCAGCCGTCGACCGGTATCTGCGCCGTCATCTGACCCGGCTCGGCCAGCACGCCATGACGTGGAACGGAGCGGTGGTCTTCCCCTGCGACGGCCGCGCCCGGATCTCCATGGACCTGGCCGACGGCGGTGCCGGCGTCCTGCTGGCGCTCTCCGCCACCGAACGGGGCACCCCGCTGCTCCCGTTCCTCACCGACTCGCGCCTCGCAGCGGCCGTTCATCCGGCCGCCCCGGGACGCGCCGGCGGCGCGCACAGCGCCGCCACCCCCACCGCCCCGTCCGGGGCAGCGGGCACTGCACACAGCGGAAGGGAGGTGTCGTCAGATGACCATCATGGACCTTCAGGGCCTGGAGGTGCCGGGCGAGCGTGACGCCCAGGCGCTTGGCTCGACCGTCTCCGGCGGCTGCTGACGCGATGCCGGGTGGACCGTGCACTGTCATGCGCGATCCTCCGGCTCCAGGTGTCCCGCAACGGCACCTGGCACGTCACCACCGTGATTCCCCGCCACGACGAGTCCTCGGGAGGAGGTGTCGTCAGATGACCATCATGGACCTTCAGGGCCTGGAGGTGCCGGGCGAGCGTGACGCCCAGGCGCTTGGCTCGACCGTCTCCGGCGGCTGCTGACGCGATGCCGGGTGGACCGTGCACTGTCATGCACAGTCCTCCGGCTCCAGGTGTCCCGCAACGGCACCTGGCACGTCACCACCGTGATCCCCCGCCACGACGAGTCCTCGGGAGGAGGTGTCGTCAGATGACCATCATGGACCTTCAGGGCCTGGAGGTGCCGGGCGAGCGTGACGCCCAGGCGCTCGGCTCGACCATCAGCGGCGGCTGCTGACACAGCTGACCACACGGTGTGCGTATTCCACCACGCGCCGTGTATCTCACCGTACACATGTCCACCGATCCGCGGAAGGGAGGTGACGAGATGACCATCATGGACCTTCAGGGCCTGGAGGTGCCGGGCGAGCGTGACGCCCAGGCCCTCGGCTCCACGATCAGCGGCGGCTGCTGATACAGCGCCCGGCGGCCCCCTGCTACGGCACGGGCCGCCGGGCCCCTGTGTTTTCACGGACGTCTGTGGTTGACGGATGTCCGTGCTTGACGAACGTCCCGGGCGCCGCGGCGCTCCCGAACACACCCCATGGACACGGCCGTTGGACGGAGGCCAGGTGAACGACCCGGTGGGCCCGGCCCGCTCCCTCTGCATCATCGGCTGCGGCCCGCGCGGAGCCTCGATCGTCGAGCGGATCCTCGCCAACGTCCCCGCCCTGTACGGCGACCGGCCCCTGGACCTGCACATCGTCGACCCGTACCCACCGGGCGCGGGCCGCACCTGGCGCACCGACCAGCCCGGTCTGCTGTGGATGAACTCCGCCGCCGAGCAGGTCACGATGTACCCGGATGAGAGCGTGGAGTGCGCCGGCCCGCCGCGCCCCGGCCCCACCACCGCCGGCTGGCTCGACGCCCCGCTGCACGACGGCGCCTACGCCGCCCGCCGCGACCAGGGCCGCTATCTGCGGCACTTCTTCGAGACCGTCACCCGTGAGCGGCCCGCCTCGGTGCGGCTGTACGTCCACCGGGCGCGGGCGGTCGATCTGCGGCGCACGACCGCCGGGGCGGCACCGGACGGGCGGGGCCGCCAGCAGGTGATCCTGGACTCCGGCCAACCGCCCGTCCTCGCCGACCGGGTGGTGTTCGCCCAGGGGCATACGGACACCCTCGCCGTCTCCGCACCGGCCGGCCTGACCCGGATCGGCCCCGGGCCCGCCGACCCGGAGGCGCTGGCGGCCGTCCCGCCCGGTGCGCGGGTCCTGGTCCGCGGCCTGGGTCTGGTCTTCATCGACTGTCTGGCGCTGCTGACGGAGGGCCGCGGCGGCCGCTTCGTCCGCCCCGTCCCCGGCGGCCCGCTGCGCTATCTGCCGTCCGGGCGCGAGCCCCGGCTGTACGCGGGCTCCCGGCGCGGTGTCCCCCTGCCGCCCAAACCGGCGTATGCGGCACCGGCCACTCCGCCGGCAGCGCCCGCCACCCTGCCGGCAGCGCCCACCGCCCCTCCGGCAGCGCCCGCCACCCCGCGCTTCGCCACCGTCGACGCCTGCCGGTCCGTGCTGTCCCGGCCCGGTGCCTCCTTCGGCGACGAGGTGTGGCCGCTGGTGGTGGCCGAACTGGGCTGGTGCCACTACCGCGCCCTCTTCGCCGATCAGCCCGCCCGTACCCGTATGAGCTGGCCGGACTTCGACGCCCAGTACGCCCTGCTGCACCCCGACGCCGACCGGCTGGCCAAACTCGCCCGCGAGGCGGTGCCCGACCCCGCCGACCGCCTCGACCTGGACCGACTGGCCGACCCGCTGGCCGGGCTGCGGTTCGCCGACGCCGACGACCTCCAGCGCCGGCTGCGCAGCCTGCTCGCCGAGGAGCTGCGCCGCCGCACCGGCCCCGCGAGCGGTGTCGCCACCGCCCTGGTCGACGGCCTGCAGCGGACCGGCGCGGTCATCGAGGAGCTGTGGCGGTCCGGCGAGCTGACCGCCGGCCAACTGGCCGAGGCGCTGCACCATTTCGCGCTCGGTACGTACCTCAGCTCGGGCCCTCCGCCGCTGCGCGCCGAACAACTGCTGGCGCTGGCCGAGGCGGGCGTGGTGACGTTCGTGGGCCCCGGGATCCGGGTGGCGGCCGTCCCCGGAGACGGGGTCTTACCCGAAGACGGGGCCGTGCCCGGAGACGGGGCCCCGGGGAGCGCCCCGGGCGGCGCCGTCTTCCGCGCGACCAGCCCCGCCCTCCCCGGCACCGTGCACGAGGCCGGCATCCTCCTCGACGCCCGGCTGGCGGCACCCGACCCCGACCGGGCCACCGACCCCCTGCTGCGCGCCCTGCTGTCCCGCGGCGAACTGGTCCAGGAGCGGCCCGAGGACGGCGCGGCCGGCATGCTGCGGCTGTCCGGCGCGGGCCTGCACCCGGTCGACTCGACCGGCACCGTGCACCGGGACCGGACCATCGCCGGACCGGCCCAGTTCCCCCGTCCGCACACCAACGCCGTCTACTTCCGCCAGAACGACACCATCGCGCGCGGTCTGCTCGACGCCGACTGAGTGCGGACCGCCGGCCCGGGGCCGGGGTACCTGCTTCCCAGGTCCGGTGTCCGGTGCCCCGGGCGGGGGCCCGGGGGCCGCACCCCCGCCCGGCCCGGGTTCCCTCACCCCCGCAGTGCGATCCCGTGCTGCTGTGCCAGGATCGCGGCCTGCACCCGGCTGCGCAGGTGCAGTTTCGACAGGATCCGGCTGGTGTGCGTCTTCACGGTGCCCTCCGCGAGGTGGAGGGTTTCGGCGATGGCGCTGTTGGCCAGCCCGCGGGCGATACAGGCCAGCACCTCCAACTCCCGTTTGGTGAGGGTGTCGAGGGCCTGCGCGGCGCCTTCCGGGAGGGTGGGGCCCGCCACCGGCGGGTGGCCGGCGAACTCGGTGATCAGCCGCCGGGCGATGGCCGGGGTGAGGAAGCCGTCCCCGTGTGCCACCTCCCGTACCGCGCTGACCAGTACGGCCGGCTCCGCGTTCTTGAGGATGAAGCCGCCGGCGCCGGCCCGTAGCGCCCCGAAGATGTATTCGTTGAGGTCGAAGGTGGTCAGCACCAGCACCTCGGCGAGCCCGCGCTCCACGATCCTGCGGGTGGCGGCGACCCCGTTGAGCTGCGGCATCTGTACGTCCATCAGGACCACATCGGGCCGTAGTTCGGCGGCCATCCGGACCGCCGCCGCACCGTCGCCGGCCTCGCCGACCACCGTGATGCCCGGGTCGGTCTGCAGCACCAGGACCAGTCCGGAGCGCACCGCGGCCTGGTCATCGGCCACCAGCACCCGTATGTCCTCGGGGCGCCCCGCCGGGGCGTGGGCCGGCGCATCCGCCGGCCCGCCGCTCCGCTCGTCCGCCGCTGACTCCTTCACTGATTCCTCCACTGGCTGCTCCGCCTTTCTCGTCACCTAGGGGATCTGTGCCGGCGCCTAGGAGTGCTGGGTCAGCGGGAGCACGGCCCGCACCCGCCAGCGCCCGGGGGTGGTGCGGTCGGGTCCCGCGTCGAAGATGCCGCCGACCAGTGCGGCCCGCTCGGACATCCCGGCGAGCCCGGCGCCCGCTCCGGTGGTCAAGTGCTCCACGGGGCGCTGCCGGGCCCGGCCGTCGGGGCGGGTCAGCGGGCTGTCGACCGAGATGGTCAGCTGCTCGGCGGCGGCCTCACAGCGGATGTGCACCCGCCCCGCCGAGGCGTGCTTGAGGACATTGGTCAGTGCCTCCTGCACGATGCGGTACGCCGTCACCTCGATCACCGACGACACTTCGGGGAAGTTCTCGGGGAACTCGGTGTGCAGGGTCAGCGCCGCCGCGTCGGCGGCCGGCCTGGCCTGTTCGACGAGCGAGCCCAGCGCGTTCAGCTGGGGCCGGTCCCAGTCGTCGTCCACCCCCCGGTCGGAGCGCAACAGCACCACCATCCGCCGCATTTCGGCCAGCCCCTGCACACTGTTCTCGCGGATCACCGCGAGCGCCCGCAGTACCGGATCCTCCTCGGCGGCGCCGTCCTTCTCCCCCTTCGTCCCGGCCAGGGAGAGCACGGCGCTGGAGTGAATGGCGATGGCGCTGAGGTGGTTGGCCACCAGATCGTGCAGCTCACGGGCCATCCGGGTGCGCTCGGTCTGCAGCACGGTCTTGCGGTCCAGCTCCGCCAGCCGGTTGATCTGCGCGGCGCGCTGCCGTTCGGTGTCCGCCCGTTCCTTGTGGTTCCGTATCAACACCCCGGTCCACACCGGGGAGATGAGCAGCAGCGCGACGATGACACCGGTCGTCACCCCCTCCGAGCGGTCGCCGGTGAGGACGAGGACCACGGTGGTGGCGAGGGTGGCCGCGATGGTCCCGGTCTGCAGCAACCGGCACAGCCAGGGGGCGCCGTACAGCGCGGCCGCATAGAGCAGATCGGTATAGATGAGGACCGGGCCCAGGCCACCGCTGGACGTGGTCTCCACGGTGACGGTGAGGGTGCCGACGGCGACGGCGACCGGCGGCAGGGCGCTGCGCAGGGCGGTCGCGGCACACAGCACGAGGACCGGCAGGACGGCCTGCCAGGCGGCGATATCGCCCCCCCTCACCTGTGGGCCGCCCACGACATACAGAATCAGACAGCCGGCAAAGAAACCCACCGCCAATCTGAGATCACGGAGCGGTACGGGGCGGTGGCGCGCGTGCGTACTGGTGAAAAGACGTAACCACACATGAGGACAGTACTTCGGTGCGTTGCCCGTTCTCCTGGCCCTGGCGCCCGAATTTGGGTCCGCCTCTCGTACATCGAAGTATGTAGCCGTACATCAGCAAGAGGGATGACTCGAAGGTTCCGGAGGATCTGCAAACCTTGGGCTGTCTGTATCGATCGATGTAGGCGAAAAAGGGGGAGCGAAGAACTGTACGACGGGCCGTCACTCACCCAGTACGGCCCAGGCACCGCTCAACTGTGGAGGACGGAAAGTACGTGGAAACGAACGCCGCTCTTCTCCAACTCTGTCCGGAGCCCATTGACCTGGGCGTTCCTGACCACTGGCAGTACCCCGGCCGGGCGCGCCCGGCACCGCTCGCAGCTGCACCCGCACCTGTTCACGATCATCCGGACGTCCTGTCCACACCCGTCCCGCTCTTTGTCGTCCCCGTAGGATCCACCCCTCCCCACGGATCGGGAACGGGGCTGTCCCCCGACGGCTGTCCGGGCCTCAACGGCCACTCCCGGGCCACTCTCGACGCCGCGTCCCGCAGCCGGCTGCTGGCCCGCCTCCCCGACCGGGTGAGCGCCGCGATGGCCGCCGCCGCCCACTGGGAGCTGTACGGGACCCGCGGCCTGCTGATCGTGGCCTGTGGCGAAGACGCGCGCCGGATGGGCTTCTCGGTGGAGTCCGTCCGCCCCGGAGCGTCCTTGCCGCACACCCCGTACGAGGTGCTGACGGACCAGGAGTCCCGCACCGCGGCAGGATGCCCGGCCGTCGAACGGGAACGCCTCGTCACGCGTTTCTGGGTCCGCAAGGATGCCGCGCTGCAGGCCGTCGGCGGTGGTCTGTCCCTCGCCCCCGAACGTATCGAGGCCGGTTTCCCCGCCGACCGCGGAACGGTCCTCGTCCCCGGCCCGTACGGCCTCGAAGTCCCCGTGCTGGTAAGGAACTTCGCCTTCTCCGACTCCTACGAGTTCGCCGTCGCCACCCCCGAACCGCTTGCCCTCACCCCGTCCTTCGCCTATTCGGTCGTGTAAATGCCCGTTTCCACAGGGGCTGCGGTAAGCGCACCGGCGCGGAATTGCTGCGGCTGGCTTGAATTCGGACCTTGACGACCTTGACGACCGTGACGTAGGGCGACGGCACAGAAATTGAGCGGCCGGCCGGATTCCCCGGCCACGGGGCCAAAGGGCCGTGCGACGCGGGGGCCTCGCATTGCACCCACCCGGGTGAAACACGCGCATGTCGCACTCCCCGGGAACGCCGAAAACCATATTGCCGGGTTAGTTGGTGCGTGCCCACCGGTCGTGGCGAGTACTGCGCCACGGCGTTGCCGGAGCACAGCGGAGGATTCCCGTCATGCCGTCGCCCCTCGCCAAACGGTCCGTCGAAAGGCTCCTGTCCGTGCTGCTGGTCCTCCTGGGCGTCGTGGGCCTGGCCGGCCTCACCGGCCCGGGCACCGCGGCGGCCGGGCCGTCCTTCGGCCCGCCGGGGCCCGACTGGGAGCGCATCGCCGCCTGTGAGAGCAATGGCCGCTGGCACATCAACACCGGCAACGGCTACCACGGCGGTCTGCAGATCGACCCCGCCACCTGGCGTGCCTACGGCGGCCGCCGCTACGCGCCGCGTGCCGACCTCGCCACCCGCGCCGAGCAGATCGCCATCGGCGAGCGCATCGCCCGGGACCGCGGTCTGTCCGCCTGGCCCAACTGCGCGGGTTCCACCAGCGGCTCCGCCGGCAGCTCCGCCCCCGCCGCCCGGCAGGCCCCCACGGCCGACCGGGCCCCCACGGCCGACCGGGACCCCGCTCCGCGCGCCCACACCGCGACCACGTCCATCACGGCCCGTACCTATGTCGTGCATCGCGGCGACTGTCTCTCCGCCATCGCCGAACGCGCCCACACCCCGGGCGGCACCAAAGCCCTGTACGCCCTGAACAAGCATGCGCTCGACAAGGGCCCGGACCACATCTACCCCGGACAGCGGCTGCGGCTGCGGAGCTGAGAGCGGCGCCGCAGCCGCGTCGGGGACGGTCCGCCCACCACCGCGGCGGGGTCCGCCGCCGCGGTGCCGGGGAGAGCCGTCACGGTGAATCCACTGCTCGGTCAGAGTGAATGCGCGGGACGGGCCGTTGCTCAGGCTTGGTGGATGGGAGAAGGCCCGATAGCAAGACCGCGGGTACCCAACCGCGAGGTGCAGGAGCACACAGTGAAGAACATGGCACGCATCAATTTCGTGATCGCAGGAGCTTGCGGTCTGCTCCTGGCGGCCGGGGCGTCGCCCGCCCAGGCATGGGACGGGGGGCCGTACGGCCTCGACGGGGTGTGGAACAGCGACACCGTGGCGAGCTTCCACGCCGGCTTCAGCTGCCGGAACCGGGCAAGGATCTGCATCAACGGTCCGCTGAACAGCGGAAACGTCAGTAACTCGCAGAACGTCCATCTGTCCGGCAACAACACCGACAGCGGCAGCCCGACCAACGTCAACGGCAACACCAACGACGACGCCGGCGGCACGACCGGAGCCGAGAACAAGACCAGCAACGACATCCAGCACGTCGGCCGCGGAGGTAGGCAGCAGCTGTGACCCGCTCCTGATCCGGCCCTCCGGCCCCGGCTCGTCCGGGGCCGGAGGTGCGTGCGGCGGCCGGTGCGGCGGCGCTCTTGGCCGGGGCCGCCGCGCCCACCTCGGCCCCGGACATGACGATCGCCCGGCGGAAGCTCCGCCGGGCGGTCGATGGACGGCGCGCGGGCCGTGGCCGCAGCCGTCCTCAGGACGTCATGCCCCGCTCAGTGCAGGAAGCCTCCGAGGATGCGCTGGATGTTGTTGCTGCTGCCCGACGAAGCACCGGTGGCGGAGTTCGCGCTGTTGGTGGACCCGTTGGTGTTGGCGATATTGCCGCTGTTGTTCGGGTTCCCGTGGTTGAGGAAGTTGCCGCTGTTGAGGCTGTTGCCGCTGTGCACCGGCCCGTTGATGCAGGGGTGCGGGGACTTGACCACCGGGGACTTGTAGTTGAAGTCCGCGAGGCGGTTGTTGCAGACCACCCCGGAGACCATGCCGGTCACGGTGCCGAGATCGGCGCCCACCGCGGCCGAGAGCAGGGACTCGCCCGGAATGGTCTGCGCGCGGGCCATCCCGCTGCCGAACAGCACCAGCCCGCACGCCCCGACGATACTTCCCGCCTGCACAATTCTTCTCACGTCGCTCCTCGCCGATTCGTCCTTCTGATGCCAGACGTATCGTGCTGCCGTTGCCGTCCCGCAGTGTCGTTCAACCCGCGGGAGGTAAAACGCTCGTCGGCCACAATCAGCCGGGTGGCCCAACAATTCGCGAGCGTTTCCGAGGAGGCGAAGGCGTGTGCGCGGGCCCGCCGCGACGGGTGTGCCCACGGCCCCCTACAGCACCAGCCGCTCCGGCATGGGCTGCGCCACACCGTCCAGCTCCAGCGTGCAGCGGGGCATGGAGGGGACGAGGTGCGGCTGGCGCAGCAGGATCCGGAAGGGGTGGGCGGGCTCTTCGGGGAGTTCGCCGGTCAGCACGTTCATGCCGGCGCGGTGTTCCTTCTGGTACGCGATCACCTTGCCGTCGACCAGCAGCTCGATCTCCCCGGCCCGGCCGGGCCCGACATTCACGGTGATCGAGTGATCACCCTGGTCCAGGTGGAAGTGGTGGCGGTGTCCCATGACGCACCTCCGGCGAATCGGTCCGTACCACCAGCGTGCCACCCCTGAGACCGGCAGTCCTTTCGTCCCTCCTGCGCAGGTGGTGCGAGCGACAATGGTGGTGGGCGCCGGATCGGCCGGTTCACGGAGTGCAGGTCGCCACGGCCTGCTCCCGGGGACCGGGCGCCGGGCCGGCAGGAGACGACGATGAACGGCTCGGTCCGTGTGGGACAGGTGGTCGGGGTGCCGCTGCGCATGCACTGGAGCGTGCCGCTGCTGGTGGGCCTGTTCGCGTACGGACTCGGTCATCAGGGGCTTCCCGTCTGGACGCCGGGCCGCTCGGATGCCGTCTACGCCCTTGCCGGTGTCATCGGGGCCGTACTGCTCATGGGCAGCCTGCTGCTGCACGAGACGGCCCATGCGGCGACCGCGCTGCGGAAGAAGATCTCCGTCCAGGACGTGACGCTGTGGGCGCTGGGCGGTACGACCCGGATGGGGCGGCCGCAGTCCGCGGCGGCGGCCTTCGCGGTGGCCGTGAGCGGGCCGCTCACCAGCCTGGTCATCGGTGGCATCGCGCTCGGGGCCGGGTTCGGGCTGCACGGGCTGTCCGGCTGGGCGGTGCCCTCCGTCGTCCTGGCGTGGCTGGGCTGGGCGAACCTGTTCCTGGGGGTGTTCAATCTGCTGCCCGCGGTGCCGCTGGACGGCGGGCGGGTGGTGCAGGCGGTGCTGTGGTGGCGCACCGGGGACCGCGACCGGGCGGATCTGGCGGCGTCCCGGGGCGGCCAGATCATGGGGCTGCTGCTGGTGGCCGCCGGCTGGATCTCCGTGCTCCGCGGGGCACCGGGCGGGCTGTGGATCGTCTTCATCGGCCTCTTCGTCATGATCGTCGCCGGGGCGGAGCGGCGCCGCGCCGCCCTCCACACCGCGCTGCGGGGGATACGGGTCGCCGAGGCCATGACCAGCCCGGTGGCGACCGGCGCCGACTGGCTGACCGTCCGGCGCTTCATCGACGAGGTGGTCGTGCACTCCCGCCACTCCGTGCTGCCGCTGCTCGACTTCGACGGCCGCCCCAGCGGCATCGTGCAGATCCGCCGGCTCGCGGCGGTGCCCGGCCCGAGCCGGGAGACGGTGCGGGTACGCGAGGCGGCGATCCCGCTGTCCCAGTGCGCGGTCGCCGCGCCGGACGATCTGCTCAGTGAGGCGCTCGACAGAATCAGCCTGCGTACCGGCGCGCGCCTCCTCGTCGTGGACGCCGGGCACCTGGTGGGGATCGTCACCGGGAAGGACATCGCCCGGTTGATGCAGCGCACCACCCTGAGCGGCAGGCAGAACGGCTGACGGACCGGCGGACAGACGGGCAGGCATGCGGTCTGACGGACCGGTGACCGTCGGCGGCAGGACCGGACGACCGGCCGACCGGACGGCTCCGGCCCCGGCCCGTCCGCCGTCGATGTCCTCAACGGGCGCGCGAAGCCGCCGGGTGGCCACAATGGACGTACGGCGGGCCACGGGGGAGGACGGTCCGCCGTAGCGGAGCACCGGAGCAGCGGAGCCGGCCCATGCCCTACCTCACCGTGACCGCCCTGAGCCACACCGGGCTGATCCGCGAGCACAACGAGGACAGCCTGGTGGCCGGCCCCTGGACGCTCTGCGGCACGGTGACCGAAAACCCGCAGACGCTGGTGTTCCCGCTCGGCACCCCGCTGGTCGTCGCGGTCGCCGACGGCATCGGAGGGCAGCCGGGCGGGGAGGTGGCCAGCGCACTGGTCGTCCGGCAGCTGGCCGCGCTGGGCCCTTCTCTGGAGGGCGAGGAGGCGGTGCGGGCCGCCCTGGACCTCTGCAACCGTGCGGTGTACGCGGCGGCCGAGCGGGACCCGGCGCTGACCACCATGGGCACCACGGTCGCCGGCGCGGTCGTCGGGGAGAAGTCCGTACTGGTCTTCAACGTCGGTGACAGCCGGGTCTTCGAGGCGGCCGACGACGGCCTGCGCCAGGTGAGCGTGGACGACAGTCCGCCGCTGTCGCCGGGGCGGCGCACCACCTCGCTCCTCACCCAGGCGCTCGGCGGCGCTCCGGAGTTCAGTGCCGTCGTCCCGCACCTCACGACCGTGCCGCTGTCCGTGGGCGACCGCTATCTGGTGTGCAGCGACGGGCTGACCGACCCCGTCCCGGAGGAGGATGTCGGCGGTCTGCTGCGGCTCCACTCCGGCGGCCGGGCCGTCTTCGAACTGTGGAAGGCGGCCATCGAGGCGGGCGGGCCCGACAACATCACGCTGGCGCTGATCACCGTCGGGGAGTGAGGCGGGCCGTCCGGGGCGGGCAGGTTCCGAGGTGGGCCGGTCCGAGGCGGCACCGGCGGGACCCGGCCGAGGGGCGTACGGCGGCCCGCCCTCCGGATAACGCCAGCACGGCGCTCCCGGCAGCCGGATGGGCGGCGGACCGCCGCTCAACAACAGTTCCTCCATGACGACTTACCGGAAGACTCACCTGACGGCCCATGCCCGCCGCGCCCTTGTGCTCACGCTCTCCGCCGCAGCCGTGGCCGGCACCCTGGCCGCTCTCTCCCCGGCGGCCCGCGCCCAGGTACCCGGCGCCGCGGCCCGCGCCCCCGGCACCTCGGGGCCCGCCCTCGCCTGGGGGCCGTGCGCCGGGCCCGGCCTTCCCGGGCAGGAGTGTGCCGAGCTGCCCGTACCGGTCGACTACCGCGACCCGGACGGGCCGCAGCTCACCCTCGCCGTGTCCCGGGTGCGCAGCGACCGGCCCGCGGCCCGCCGGGGCACGCTGCTGGTGATCCCCGGCGGGCCGGGCGGATCCGGGGTGGCGCGGATGGTGGCGAAGGGGAAGGCGCTGGGGAAGGAGCTGGCCGGGGCCTACGACCTCGTCAGCTTCGATCCGCGGGGAACGGGCGGCAGTGCGAAGGCGGGCTGCGGACTCGACGCCGACGACCGGCATCTGGTCAACCTGCTGTCCTGGCCGGAGCCGGGCGGCGGCATCACGGAGAACATCGCCCGGTCCCGGCGGATCGCCGAGGCGTGCGCCCGGCACGGCGGTGCCGTGCTGCGCAGCATGTCCACCGCGAACGAGGTGCGCGATATCGACCGCCTCCGCCGGGCCCTGGGCGAGGAGAAACTGTCGGCCTGGGCCGCCTCGTACGGGGCCTACGTCGGGGCGGTGTACGCGCAGAAGTACCCGCAGCACACCGACCGCTGGGTGCTGGACAGCAGCGGTGACCCCGACCCGTCCCGGGTGGGGCGGGGATGGCGGGCGAACATGGCGGTGGGCGTGGACGACCGGTTCCCCGACTTCGCGGCCTGGGCGGCGGACCCCGCCCGGGAGGACGAGGGCCTGCGGCTGGCCGAACGCCCCCAGGACGTACGGCCGTTGTTCCTCGCGCTGGCGGCGAAGCTGGACCGGGTGCCGAAGGAGTCCGCCACGAAGGGCATCCCGCTGACCGGCAACCGGCTGCGCCAGGCCCTGCTGAGCGCCCTGGGCGGCGACCGCCTCTTTCCCCAGCTGGCCCGGCTCGTCCGGCAGGCCCAGGACCCGGCCGCACGGCCGGTGCTGCCCGATGCTCTCGCCGGGCCGCTGCCGGACGAGCAGGCCGCGGCGGTGACGGCCACCGTCTGCAACGACGTGCGCTGGCCGGCGTCGGCCGCCGCATACCGGCGCGCGGTGGCCCTCGACCGCGCCCGGCACCCGCTCACCGCCGGGCTGCCGGTGAACGTCACGTCCTGCGCCTTCTGGAAGAACGCACCGGCGCAGCAGCCCACGCGGATCACCGCCGACGGTCCGTCCAACATCCTGATGCTCCAGAACCGCCGGGATCCCGCCACGCCGTACTCCGGCGCCCTGAAGATGCGTCAGGCCCTGGGCGGCCGGGCCCGCCTGGTCACCCTGGAGCACGGCGGCCACGAGGCCTACCTGGGCAACGGCACCGCCTGCGGGGACCGGGCGGTCACCGCCTTCCTGACGACGGGGCGGCGGCCGGAGCGGGACGCGTACTGCGCCGACTGAGCCGGGGCCGGGCTGCTGCCGGTGCGGTCCGGCGGATCCTCGGGCCGGCCTCCCCAGGGGTCCCTGGGGAGACACCCTCTGGCGCGGACGGGCGACATATCTGCCCGCGTGCGCCGCGCCGGGCGGTCCCGCGTCTAGGTTGGCCGGATGAGCGCGGCAGGGAGCACCGTCCGGGCAGAAGTGCTCCTGGGCACGCTGGGGTCCGTGCTGCTGGGCGCCGGCGGATGGGGGTCCGGTGCGCTGCCGCGGGGCGTTCCGGACGGTCTGTGGGGGCGGCCCGGCGAGGCGCTCCAGTGCGTCGGCGTCGCCGTGTCGTATGCCGGGCTGGTGCTGCTGATGGCCGCGTGGTGGCGGCTGGGCACGCGGGTCGCGGACGGGGCGGCCGTCGGGTGGCGGCCGCTGCGGACGGCGCTGTGGTGCTGGGCGCTGCCGCTGGTGCCGGGCCCGTTGCTGGGCAGCAGCGACGCCTACAGCTACCTCGCCCAGGGCGCGCTGGCGGGTCGCGGGCGCGATGTGTATGCGCTGGGCCCGGCGGCGCTGGGCGGCCCGCTCGCGGCGAACGTTCCCGGGATGTGGCACGACGCCCCGGCCCCGTACGGGCCGCTGTCCGTCGCCGCGGCGCGGGCCGTGGTGGCGGTCACCGGGGAACACCACGTGGTGGCCGCGGCCCTGGGGCTGCGGCTGGTGGCGGTGGCCGGTCTGGCCCTCCTGGTGTGGGCCCTGCGGCGGCTGGCGGAGGCGTCGGGCCCCGGTGGGGCCGGTGCGGCCGGTGCGCTGTGGGCCGGCGCGCTCAACCCGCTGGTGCTGCTGCACCTGGTCGGCGGGGCGCACAACGAAGCGCTGATGCTGGGGCTGATGGCGGCCGGGCTGCTGGCGTTTCGCCGGGGGCGCTGGGGCGTGGGGACCGTCGTCCTGACCGCGGCGGTGCTCGTGAAGGCTCCCGCCGTGGTGGCCCTGCTGTGCGCGGCGGCGGTGACCGTGGCGGGGCGGGACGGTGGGTGGCGGCGGGTGCGGCGGGCGGCGGGGATCGCCGGGGTGGCCGCCCTCGCACTGGCGGCGGGGGTGGCCGGGTGCGGCCAGGGGTGGGGGTGGCTGTGGACCCTCCGTACGCCCGCCGAGGTCCACACCCTGCTGTCCCTGAGCACGGATACGGGCCGGCTGCTGGGCTGGGCCGCGCAGGGGCTGGGGTGGGGCACCGCAGCCGGTGCGATGACGGCCGCGCGGCTGGCCGGGCTGCTGGTGGGCCTGGGGGCGGTGGGCTACTGGGTGCGGTGCGCCCCGCAGGCCGGCGCCGAGCGGGCGACGGGGGTGGCGCTGCTGGTGCTGGTGGCTGCCGCTCCGGTGGCGCAGCCGTGGTACGCGCTGTGGGCGGTGGTGCCGCTGGCGGCGGTGTCCTGGCGACGGCTGGCGGGGCGCGGCGCCAGGGCGGCGGTGGTGGGGCTGACGCTGGTGGTGATGCCCTCGGGGCAGGGGCCCACCTGGGCGAGCGGGCTCGCGGCCGCCGCCGGGGCAGCGGTGGCACTGGCGGCGGTGGTGCGGTGGGCGCCTAAGGGGCGGCCGGTGCCGGTGCCGGATGCCGTCGTCCCCCGCGCAGCAGCCAAAGCGCCCCGGTGAGCGCGCCGAGCGGAATCTCCAGCAGATGCGTGAAGGTGGCGAACAGCAGCATGGCCGAGGCCACGGCCGCGGGGGCGCCGCCGAGGGCGACCAGCGCGACGGCGGCGGCGCACTCGGTGACGCCGATGCCGCCGGGGGTGACCGCGATCTGGGTCAGCAGCCGGCTGGCCGCGAACACCGCCAGCGCCTCGCCCGCTCCCGTACGGGAGCCCGCCGCCTGCAGACAGGCCAGGAACAGCGCGCCCTGGGCCGCCAGGGTGGCGGTCATGCCGCACACCAGCCGCGCCCAGGAACGGCGGACGACGTCCCGGCTGTCGTCGCGCAGCCGCACCGCGAGCTGCCGGGCGCGCCGGGCGAGGTGCCGCAGCGCTCCGTCCGGCGCCGCCGCCCGCCGGTGGGCACCGGGGGCCCGGCGGCAGCGGCGCAGGACCGGCCACCCGGCCGCGAGCGCCACCGGCAGGGCGAGGGCCACGCCGCCCGCGGCCGCCGCCCAGCCGATGCCGGGTACGGGGGTCCCCGCCAGCAGCAGTGCGCCCACCGCCGACAGGACCAGCCGTGCGGCCACGTTGCACACCCCGGTGAGCGCGACACACACGGCCACGGCGCCCGGCGGGTGCCCCCAGCGGCGCGTCATGGCGTAGGTGACCGCGACGCCCGCACCGCCGCCGAGCGGCAGCAGGTTGCTGACGGCGCTGCTGGTGCAGTGCACCAGCAGCGCCTGACGCAGCGTCAGTCCGGGGAGGGCGGCGCCGAGTACGTAGGTGTAGCTCCACAGCGTGGCGCCTGCCAGGGCGCACAGCAGCGCCACCTGCGGGCCGCTGATGTGTCCGAGGTGGGTCCGGACGGCGGCCCAGTCCGTTCCCGCCGCCTTCGGGACGGCCAGGGCCAGCAGGACGAGGCCGGCGGCGGAGGAGAGCAGGCCCAGCAGCCGCAGGGCGGACTTCGGCAGACGCGCGGTGAGCGGTGTCATCGGCCGCGTGCCGTCGCCCCGGCGCCCGGCAGGGTGGCCAGCGGATCGCGCAGGACGGGTCCCGCGGGCAGCCCGCGCTGGATGAACCACTCGGTCCCCAGCACCTGGCGGAAGGCCGGTCCGGGCAGGCGGCCCAGGGCGGCCAGGGTGCGTTCGGAGTCGCCGCCCCGGGCCTGGCTGAGGTGCGCGGACATGCTGGCGCGCTTGGCCCGCCAGTGCCGTTTGACCGGTACCCGGTGGGTGATCTCGGAGCGTGCGCCGTAGGCCTGCCGGAAGGAGTCCCGGTCGAACTGCGGCGGGAAGCGGTAGACCCAGGAGGCCGCGCGCAGTCCTCGTAGCAGGAGGGTGCGGTCGACGGTGGCCTCCAGGACCACCGGGGTGCCCGCCATCCGGGCGGCGCGGTAGCCGACCCGGTGGACCTGGACGTGATCCGGGTGCCCGTAGCCGCCGGCCGGGTCGTAGACCGTCAGCAGGTCGGCGCGCTCCTCGGTGAGCAGCGCGGCCAGCCGGCCGGCCGCCTCCTCCTCGACCTCCGCCGAGGCGAACGGCTGGGCGCCGCCGCCGGCCGGGGCCGGGCCGGGGGTGTGCCCGGAGTCGGCGTAGCCGAGGAAGGCGACCCGGGAGCAGCCCAGGATCCGGGCGGAGGCGTGCGCCTCCTCGCGGCGGACCCCGCCCAGGCCGCGGTCCTGCAAGGACTTCGGTGCCAGGCCGCGCTCGCCCGCCGTGGCCAGCACCAGCACCACGCGGTGTCCTTCACCGGCCAGGCGCGCCATGGTGCCGGCGGTCAGCAGCGCCTCATCGTCCGGATGCGCATGAAAGAACAAGCACGTATGTCTCACGAACCATGCTTTACCACCCCATACTGGGGGACTTCACGCCCCATTTCGGAAGTGCAGCCATGATCCTTCACATTTCAGACTGCTTTGCGCCGCGGACCGGAGGTATCGAGATCCAGGTCGCCGCGCTGGCCGCTGCGCAGCACCGGGCGGGCCAGGCCGCCGAGGTCGTCACCGCGACGCCCGCCGGGCCGGGGGCGGAGACGGCCTCGTGGCCGTACCCCGTGCACAGGATCAGCGCGCGGCTGCCCGGCCAGCTGCCCGTTCACCCCAGAGCGGGACACGCCATCGACCGGCTGTTGACGGCACGTCACCCGCGCGTGGTGCATGTGCACCTGGGCGCGGCCTCCCCGTTCGCCTGGGCCGCGCTGGCCTGCGCCCGGCGCCGGGGCATCCCCGCCGTGGCCACCGTCCACAGCATGTGGGACCCCGTGGTGCGCGCGCTGTACCGGCTGCTGAGCCGGACCGGGCACGGCCCCACCGCTCCGGTGGCCGTGACGACCGTGAGCAGGTCGGCCGCCCGGCTGATCCGACAGGCCCTTCCGGACGTCGTCCCCCGTGTCATCCCCAACGGCATCGACGCCGCGTGGTGGCGCAGCCCGGGAGCCGCGGCCGAGCGCCAGGACGGGCGGGTGCACGTCGTCGCCGTCGGCCGGCTCGTTCCGCGCAAGGAGCCGATGGAGCTGCTGGCGGCGCTGCACTCCGCCCATGCGCGGATGTCCCGGCGGGGCACCGCACTGCGGGCCACGTTCGCCGGCGCCGGGCCGAGCGCGCGGCCGATACAGCGCTATCTGCGCCGCAACGGGATGGACAGCTGGATCCGCCTCGCGGGCCGGCTGCAGCCCGGGGAGGTACGGGAGCTGCTGGCCGGGGCGGACCTGTTCGTCAACCCCTCCCGCCGGGAGTCCTTCGGGATCGCGGCCCTGGAGGCGCGTACCAGCGGACTGCCGGTCCTGGCCCGGGCGCACACCGGCGTCGCCGACTTCGTACGGCACAACCGCGAGGGGGCCCTGTGCGGCCACTCGGCCTTCGCCCTGGCCGACGAGGTGCTCTGGCTGGCCCGTACCCCGGGGGCACGGCGCACCCTGGCCGCACACAACTGGGAGACCGAACCGGTGCACTGCACCTGGCCCGTGGTCACCGAAGCGTTCGCCCACGCCTACGACGACGTCACCCGCTGACGCGCCGTCATACCGCAGACGTCCGGCGGCCTCCCGGAAGTGTGGCCACCGCAACGGCCGGAAGGTTCTCATGCACCGCCTCCTCGACCGCGCGCACCGCGCCCTCTTCGCCGCGCTCTCCCTCCTCGGCCTCCGCGGACAGGGGCGGGTCCTGCACTGGTACTTCGACTGGTGGCACCGGCGGCCGGACCCGTGGGGGCTGGCCGTGGACGACTACGAGCAGTTCAAGTACGCGACGACCCTGCGGCAGCTTCCCCCGCGCCCCTACCGGCGGATCCTGGACGTCGGGTGCAGCGAGGGAGCCTTCACCCACCGCCTCGCGGCGGCGTTTCCGCAGGCGGAGATCACCGGTGTGGACATCTCGGAGCGCGCGCTCGCCCGGGCCCGCGCTTCCGTGCCCGGCCGCGCTTCCGTGCCCGGCCGCGCCCCCGTGCCCGGTCGCGCCCCCGTGCCCGGTCGCGCCCCCGTGCCCGGTCGCGCCCCCGTGCCCGGCCGCGCCACGCCCGCTCCCCGGTTCGAGCGGCTCAACATCCTCACCGCGCCACCGGAGGACCGCTTCGACCTCGTCTTCTGCGCCGAGCTGCTGTACTACCTGGGCCGGCACCGGCAGCTGCGACGGGCCTGCGCCCATCTGACGCGGGCGGTGGCACCCGGTGGACTGCTGGTCCTGGTGCACCCCTGGCCGGAGTCACGCAGGTTCTGTGCGTACTTCGAGGCCGTCGCCGGGTTCCGCTGCGTGGTCGAGCAGGTGGAGCCGGATTCCTCCCGCCCGTTCGCCGTCAGCGTCTACGAGGCCCCGGCCGCGGCCCGGCCCGGGGAATTCCGGACCCCGGGCCGCGGGGCGGAACAGGGCCGGGGCGAGTGAGCCCGGCGGTGCATGTCCCGGCGGCCGGTCCTCCGGACGGGGGCCCTACGGGCGGTCCCGACGGCGGCCCTGCGGGAACGCGGCCGGGCCCACGGCGTATCGAGGCGGCGCGCCGCGTCCTGGCCCGCCGTCCGGGCACCGTGCTGCTCCTCGCCGCCACCGCGATGCTGCTGCTGGTGTGGGTCCCGGCCTGCCTGCGCGTGGGCATGGTGGATCTACGGGTCTACCGGACCGCGGCCCCGCACCTGCTCAGCGGCGATCTGTACGCCTTCCGTCTGGAGCTGCCCGGCCCCGACCTGTTCCCGCTGCCGTTCACCTATCCGCCCTTCGCCGCGCTGCTCTTCCTCCCGCTCTCCTGGCCGGCCTGGCCGCTGGTGAGCGCCGTCTGGACCGCGGCCTCGATCCTGGCGCTCTGTGTCCTGGTCCACTGCTGCCTGCGGATGGCCGACCCGGCCGCGGAGCCCGGGCGGCACCGCCGGCGGGTACTGCTGTGGAGCGCCGCCCTGCTGTGGACCGAGCCGGTCGCCGTCACCCTCGCGCTCGGGCAGGTCAACCTGCTGCTGGCGGCGGGCGTCGCGTTCGCGGTCGAGCGCCGTTCGGCAGCCACGGCGGGGGTCGGCATCGGCCTCGCCGCCGGGGTGAAGCTGGTCCCGGCCGTCACCGGCCTCTACTTCCTGGTGCACCGGCGCTGGTCGGCGGCGTGCTGGTCGGCCGCGGCGGGCGCCGTCACCGTCGCGGCCGGGTGGTGGGCGGCGCCCCGGTCCGCCGCCGGCTTCTGGCTCCATGCGGTCGGCGACGCCGCACGGGTCGGCCCGGTCGGCTCGGTGCTCAACCAATCGGTGCGCGGGGCGTTGTCCCGCACGCTCGGCCACGATGCCGGCTGGTCCGCCCCGTGGTGGGCCTGCGCCGTCCCGGCGGTCCTGCTGGCGCTGACGGCCGTCGTGCGCGCCGCCCGCCGCACCGATCCCCTCGGCGCGCTGCTCGCCGTCCAGCTCCTCGGCCTGTTGATCAGCCCCATCTCGTGGTGCCATCACTGGGTCTGGGCCGTCGCGGCCGTCCTGTGGCTGACCCATGCGCCGCACCGGACCCGGGTCCACACCGCGGCCCTGACCGCCTGGTGCCTCGTCCTCGCCGGATTCCTCATCCACTGGCTGGCGCTGGCACAGCCGGACATCTGGCAGTTCGGCCGCCCCTGGTACCTCGCCGCGCTCGGCTGGGGCTATCCCGCCTGCGCCGTACTCACCCTCGCCGCGCTGCTGCTGCCCGTCGCCGGGACGGCAACGGGGCGGCCCCGGGGCCCCCGTCACCCACGCTCCCTCTCCTCCTCGGCCTCCATCAGCCGGATGCCCTGATGGGTCAGCGTGACCATGGCGGGAGTGTTGCCCGCCGCCCAGTCGGCCGTGATCAGGCCCTCGCCCGCCAGATAGGCGCAGGCGGCCGCCAGATCCTGGGGGTCGATTCCGAGTGCGTCGTGCAGCTTCGCGCCGGTCACGCCCAGCAGGCGGTTGCCCTCGGTGGCCTCGTACAGGGCCTTCATCACCTGCTCGCGGTACGTCTTCCGCTCGCGCAGTGTCGCCATCGCTGCCGCCCTCTCGTGCTCGCCCTCGTCCTCGCCCTCGTCCTCGGCCTCGTGCCGCAGCGCACGACTGCGGGACGGCGGGCGCCTCAGACCTCGTCGGCCTGTGGCCGGTTGTCCCCGGACGACCGGCCCGATGCCAGCCAGGACCGCGCCGGCCGGGCCGGGTGCGCGGTGTCCACGGTGAGGTGGAGGCGGGTGCCGCCGTCGCCGCCGGCGGGGTAGCTGCGCTGTTCGGTGGTGGCGAAGCTGCGGCGGAGCACCTCCGCGACCCGGCGGGCGGTCTCGGGAGAGGCGGCAACGATCCGCACCTCGGCGTACCCGCCCGAGGGCAGGGGCTCCACCAGGCCCTTGGCGCTCTCGGTTTTCCCGCTGATCTGCATACCGTCACATCCTTCGGACCGGGGTCCGGTCCGGCTCACGACCCTGTCGGGTTCCCCGTCCGCCGCAGCGGCAGACTCACCCTCGGACTTCCCCCTCGGACTCCCCCCTGGGACTCCCGCTGCTCTTCCCGGCTGCGGTTCTGCCCTGCCGCCCGCGTCTCCCCACGGGAGCGAGGCCACCAGGCGCCGCCCAAGAGGCGCCGGAACGGCGTTCGCCGGGGTGCGGGACAAGCGGGCCTGCGGCAAGGGGATGCGCTCACGAGGTGGCCGGGTCGTACGGCCGGCGGCCACGGTCATGACGCGGACCCGTCCCCGGGCTCGCCTGTGCGGCTGCCCGGTGTTGTTGCCTGCCGGAAACGACACGGGCTGGGGGCCGGTGTGCGACATGCTCCCGGTCTCCTCAGCGTACTCCGCCCGGGGCCCCGAGCTGCCGCGTGACCAGGTATTTTCCCGGCGTACGGGCCTGGCCTCGTCCACCGGCCCGTACCCGGCCCGGTGGACGGGGCCGGCGGCCGGCCCGCGGAGTACGGTGAAGCCAGCGGGGCTTTGTACGCCGGCGCCGCGCCGGCGTCGACACGGGTGACGAGCGTGGACGAGCGCACCGCAGACGGGCGGGCACCATGGCCGATTCCGACATCCCGGACCTCCCCAAGCTGCTGCCGGAAGCGGTCCACCGGGCGGTGCGACCCGGAACGGCGCTGTTGAGGCTGGAGACGACCCGGTCCCGCGAGGGGATTCTCGACGGTGCGTGGTGGCCGCGGTCCCGCGACATCGGCGCCGAGCTGCCGGGCCTGATCACCGCGTTGACCGAGCATCTCGGCCCCATCGCCCGCGTCGGCCTGGATGCGAGTGCCTGGGAAGACCTTCCGAAGCGACTCGTCATCGACGACCGGATCGTGCACATCGACTCGTTCCCGGTCGGCGACGGCACGATCCTCATCACCCGCGGCGACCGGGACCTCTTCTCGCTGCTGGTGGTCCCGCCGACGGCCACGCCCGAGTCGGCACGCGCCGCCATGACCAGGGCCGTCGAGGCCGGCAATGTCGCCCGGGCCGGTCAGATCCTCCTCGACACGGGCAGCAGCCCACCGTGCCCGAGCCCCGCGGAAGACCCGCGCCCCGGCCGGGAACCCAGCGGTTCGGCCTGACGGCCCGGCGCCGGAGGCGGGAGCGGGCGCCGGAGGCCGGGGCGAGTGCTTCCTGTGCCCTGTCCGGCGGGTCGTGTGACCGGGCCGGCAGGCCGATCGTTGCGGCCGGTACGGGGCGGGGCGATCTGCCGGATCGGGAGTGGGCTCGGCGGGAGCCCACTCCATGAGTCAGCGCGCGCGTGCCGGGGCGAAGGGGATTCCCGACGCCATGCCGCGGCGGCCGACCACGAGGGACTCGCCGAGGAAGCTCACGCCGATGGAGAGCTGGAGGGGGCGGGCGTCCTCGTGCATGCCCATCTTCACCGCCAGGACACTGAAGCCGGCCGTGACCGCAAGGGTGCCGATCACGGCGAGGAAGGTGCGGCCGGTGTACCGCTGCCACAGGACACCTCCCTTGTCGACGAGCTGAACGGTGGCGCCACGGAGCGCGCCGAGTGCCGCACCGAAGACGGCGCCCGTGATGATCCAGGTGAGGTCGGTGCCGGTGAGATCCGCCCTCTTGACGAGGGTCAGGACGCCGATCCCGGTCAGGACGGCCGGGGCCACGAAGAGCTCCCTTGCGTTGACCGGCTCACCGATCATCCGCTTGATCACGACTGCGATCACCACCACCGTGATGATCGCAGCGAGCAGCCAGGGGTTCACGCGGATACCACCCATCTTTATTGGCACGGCTGAGCTAAAAACGGATGTTAGCTCAGCCGTGCTATAAAGGCCAATGTGCCAAAGATCGTCGATCCCGTGGCCCGCCGCAGAGCGGTGGCGCAGGCCGTCCTGTCCGTCGCCGCCCGGCATGGACTGGAGCATGCGTCGCTGCGCAATGTCGCCGATGAAGCCGGACTCGCCATCGGCTCGGTCCGCCACTACTTCGCCGACCACGACGAGTTGATGACCTTCACGATGAGGGAGCTGAGCCGGCGCATCGGCGACCGCATCCGCACCCACGCCGAGCGGCTCCTGGCTCCCGACGGCCACACCGACCGCCGGGCCGCGACAGAAGAGCTCCTGGCCGAGCTCCTCCCCGTGGACGAGACCCGCCGCCAGGAATCCGTACTCTGGCTCGCCTTCACCGCTGCAGCGCACACCCGCCCCGAACTGCGGCCCTGCGCCGCCGAGATGCAGGCCGACCTGCACGCCCTGATGTCGCGCGTGCTGCACGAAGCCCGGTCCGCCGGCGGGCTGCCGGGCGACCTGGACATCGAACTGGAAAGCACACGACTGGCCGCGCTCCTCGACGGGCTCAATCTCCAGGCCACGCTGCTGCCGGACCGCTATCCGCCGAAGCTCCTCCGGCAGGTACTGCGACGACACCTGGACGCCCTCAGCGCCGGAAGCTGACCTTCGGCCCACGCGCTCGGTCCGCAGGCCTCGGAGACATCAAGGGATCACCGAGGGGCCTAGAGGTGTAGGTGCGTAGGTGCGTCGTAGGGGCCCAGGGGTGGCTTTCCGATCTCCGCAGGCCCACAGGGATCGGAGAGACCAAGACCGCCCTGACTAGGCGTCGAAGCGGAATCCCTTGACGGCGGTGTCGAACATCGGCCGGTAGGTGTTCCACTGCGCGTCCGGTGCGGAAAGGTAGATCACGTACTGGGTGCCGTCGGCGCCGCTGAATGCCAGCTCCACCGCCCGGAACTTCCGTTCCCGGCCGTCGAAGGTGAACTCCCAGTACCCCGCGGGCCGTTCGCGGAAGGTCGTGGAGTCCATCCGTACCCGCTCGTAGCCCGGGTTGTCCCGGCGGGTCTGGGCCTCTTCGGTCTCCCGCCAGTGCCGGAGCGGATCGCCCCCCGCGAACTCGACGACGTTGATCCTCAGGCCCGCCAGCTTGGACGGGGCCACATAGGCGATCTCCCCGCCGGGAGGATCGCCGCGCTTCCAGCCGTCCCGTACGGGGAGGGAGTAGCCCTGGTCCTCCTTCGCGAGGTGGTAACCGGCGGGAGGCGGGGGAAGCGGGTAAGGGTCGGTGTCCGTCGGGCGGCCCGCGGAGGCGGTGCCGGAGGGGCGGCTGCCCGACGCATCGGCACCGCCCCACGGCCACAGCAGGGCCCCGCCGGTCACGGAGGCGGCGACCGCCACCGCCACGGTGAACCGCAACACCGTGCGGCGCTTGCCCTTGCCTCCTTGCGCAGGATCTCCGGTGGCCACGACGGGATGCGGCCGGGTGGACGGGGCGTCGAGGGCGGCACGTGTTCCGGAGGTGTCGCCGAGGGGGCGCTGCCCGGGAGGCGTGGCTCCGGCGGCCTGGCCCAGGAGGTGTTCGGCCTCGTGGGCGTCCATGCGCTGCCCGGGGTCCTTCCGGAGCAGACTCTCGATCACGGGTGCCAGGTCCCCGGCGTTGCGCGGGGCCTCGTACTCCTCGGCGGCGATGGCGTACGCCGTCTCGATCGCGGTGTCCCGGAGGAACGGCGGCCGGCCCTCGACCGCCTGGTACAGCGTTGCTCCGAGGGACCACAGATCGCTCGCGGGTCCCGGCTCGCCGATCGTGCTACGGAGGCGCTCCGGCGCCAGGTACTGGATCGACCCGACCAGCTCGCCGGTCCTGGTCAGTGAGGGCGTGCCGGACTGCACGGCGATGCCGAAGTCGGTGAGGACGATGCGCCCGTCGTTCCCGAGCAGCACATTGGCGGGCTTGACGTCCCGGTGCAGCACTCCGGCGTCGTGCGCGGCGCGCAGCGCGGCGGCCATGCCGCAGCCGATCCGGGCCGCCCGGTCCGGTGTCAGCGCACCGTGCCGCTTGACGATGTCGCCCAGGGTGTCCGAGGGGATGTACTCCATGACGATGCACGGCAGACCCTCGTCGTCGACGACGTCGTGCACCACGATCACGTGGGGGTGGGTGATCCGGGCGGCGGTGCGGGCCTCGCGGCGGGTGCGTTCGTGGAGCGTCTGGATCTCGTCGTCGTCCAGCTGCGGCGGGACGAAGAGTTTCTTCACGGCGACATGACGGCCGAGCAGCTCGTCCTCGGCGCGCCATACCGTTCCCATGCCGCCGCGGCCCACCCGTTCCACGAGCCGGTACCGGTCGGCTATGAGCCGTCCCAGATCGGACACCGCGAGATCGTCTCCTTCGCACGGCCGAACAGATTGCGAGAGCACCATAGCCCGAGTAGTCGGACATCCGGAGGGTGGCGTTCCGTGTATCCGGGCGCGGCGCTCCCGGGGTGGCGGGGCTGCCCCGGGCAGCCCCGGGGTGGGTGCGGCAACTGCTGCCGCGGCGCCCCGAGTTCTCCGGGCGCGGCGGTGGGTCGGCGGGCGGCCCGCAGCGGGTGGCGTCATGATGGCGGCGCGGTGGTGGTGCAATGGCGCCACTTTTCGCCACGGTGGCAGCACCCGACGCCATCATGACGCCACAAAGGCTTGCGTTGGCGTCACGGTGGTGCCACTATGGCGTTATGGACCTCACGCCGTATGTCGACAACCTCCGGCACGAGCTCGCGGTCGCCGCGGACGCGGGCGGAGACGAAGCCCGCGCCCTGGCCGAACGACTCACCACACCCCTGGAGTCGGCCGCCCGGCTCATTCTGCTCAACGCGCTGTCCTCCGCCATGGCCGAGGTCACCCGTGAGCTGGCACCGGGCTCGGTCGACGTACGGCTGCGCGGACTCGATCCCGAATTCGTGGTGACACCCTCGCCGGCGCCGGCCCAGGAGCCGTACGGGGAGGCCGAGGCGTCCGAGGGCGTGGCGGTCGGCGGGCGGGCGCCGGTGCCCGCCGTCCCCGCGGACGGCGACGAGGGCGGCACCGCGCGGATCAACTTCCGCCTGCCCGCCCACCTCAAGACCCGGGTCGAGGACGCCGCGGGCCACGAGGGCCTCTCGGTCAACGCCTGGCTGGTACGGGCGGTCGCCACGGCCCTGGAGCCGGGCGAGAGCCCCCGCTCCGCCGGGCGCAGCCGCCACCGGGGCCAGCAGGGTTACACCGGCTGGGTCCGCTAGAGGCCCGCGCCGGCCTTCTCCGGCGTACCGCACCACTGCTCGCCCACCACTTCCCCTCGCACTGCTCATCACCTCACTGCTCATCACCTCACTACTGCTCGCCGCGCCACGGATCACCTCACTACTGCTCGCCGCGCCACGGATCACGGCGCCACGGATCACGGCGCCACGGATCACGGCGCCACGGATCACGGCGCCACTTCTCACCGCGCCACTGCTCACAGCACCACTTCTCACCGCGCCACTTCTCATCTCACCCGCCCTACCAGCGGGAATGCCCACCACAGCCATGAGGACGGGACAGCCATGCCTACTTTCGACACCCCCGAACCGATCTCCGTCACCCTCGAATTCGACCTCGGATCCGCGCGGATCACCGCGAGCAAGCGCACCGACACGGTCGTCGAGGTGCGTCCGAGCGACACCACCGCGGACGCCGACGTACGGGCCGCACAGCAGACCAAGGTCACCTGCTCCGGCGGCAAGCTGGTGGTCAAGGGGCCCAGGAAGCGCTCCCTCTTCGGCAAGTGCGGCTCGCTCGACGTGACCATCGAACTGCCGGCCGGCTCGGACGTCCTGGGCAGCTCGCCGATGGCGGACCTCACCTGTGCGGGCCGCCTCGGCGAGTGCCGGCTCAAGACCTCGCTCGGCGATCTCCAGGTCGACGAGGCGGAGGCCGTGAACCTGCGGACCGACTATGGCGACATCCGGCTGGCGCGGGTGACGGGAGACGCCGAGCTCATCGGCGCGGGCCTGATCGAGGCCGGGGAGATCGCCGGCGCCGCGCTGGTCAAGAACGGCAACGGCGACACCACGATCGGCGAGGTCGCCGGGGCGCTGCGGGCGAACGCGTCCAACGGCCTGATCTCCGTCGGCGTCGCACACGCCGGGGTCGAGGCCAAGTCCGCCAACGGCGCCATCCGGATCGGCGACGTGGCACGCGGCCGGGTCGTCCTCCAGGCCGCGGCCGGCGACCTGGAGGTCGGTATCCGTGAGTCCACCGCCGCCTGGCTCGATGTGGCCACCGGCGTCGGCTCGGTGCGCAACTCCCTCGGACCGTCCGACGGCCCCGGTGACGCCGCCGAGACCGTCGAAGTACGCGCCCACACCAGCCTCGGCGACATCGTGATCCGCCGTTCCTGACCCCCGGCCCCCGGCCCCCGGCCACCGGCCACCGGCCGCTCCCGGCCCACCGCATCGCAGAACCCGGAGAGAACTGTCATGACCATGGAAAGATCGCCCCGCCCACCGGCGCCCCGCCCACCGGCGCTCCGCCCACCGGCGATCGCCGCACGCGGATTAGCCAAGTCCTACGGCGACAAGGTCGTCCTCGACGGCATCGACCTGCACATCCCCGAAGGCACGGTGTTCGCCCTGCTCGGGCCCAACGGCGCGGGCAAAACCACCACCGTCCAGATCCTCTCCACCCTCATCCCGGCAAGCGCCGGCCAGGCACAGGTCGCGGGCCGTGATCTGGTCCGCGAGGCCGACGCCGTACGCGCGGCCATCGGCGTCACCGGCCAGTTCTCGGCGGTGGACAACCTGCTCAACGCCCGGGAGAACCTGCTCCTCATGGCGGACCTGCACCATCAAAGCCGCCGCGAAGGCCGTCGGCGCGCCGCCGAACTCCTGCAGCGCTTCGAGCTGACCGAGTCGGCCGCCAGGCCCGTCGCCACCTTCTCGGGCGGTATGCGGCGCAAGCTCGATCTCGCGATGACCCTGGTCGGCGATCCGCGCCTGATCTTCCTCGACGAGCCGACCACCGGCCTCGATCCGCGCAGCCGGCGCACCATGTGGGAGATCATCCGCAGTCTGGTCGCCGAGGACGGCGTCACCGTCTTCCTGACGACCCAGTACCTGGAGGAGGCCGACCAACTCGCCGACCGTATCGCCGTCCTGGACCACGGCAAGCTGGTCGCCGAAGGCACCGCGGAAGAGCTGAAACGGCAGATCCCCGGCAGCCATATCCGCCTCAAGCTTGCCGACGCGGACCGTCTGGCATCGGCCGCCGCCCTCTTCACCTCGGCCGCCCGCGACGACGAAGCGCTCACCCTGCACATCCCCGGCGACGGCAGCATCCCCGCCCTGCGCACCGTCCTCGACACCCTCGACCGCGCGTCGGTGGAAGCCGAGGCGCTCACCGTGCACACCCCTGACCTCGACGAGGTCTTCCTCACCCTCACGGGCCGGGCCCCGCAGTCCGGCACCACAGCAGACTCCCTTGAGGGGGAAGCCCGATGAGCACTCTCCCGTACGCGATGCGCGACTCGATGACGATGCTGCGCCGCAACCTCAAGCGCGCACGGCGCTATCCGTCCCTGACGCTCTCGGTCGTCGCCATGCCGATCGTGATGCTGCTGCTCTTCGTCTATGTCTTCGGCGGTGCGCTGGGCAACGGCATCGGACTGCCGGGTGCGGCGAACGGCCGCGGTGCGTACGTCAACTACGTCGTTCCGGGCATCATCCTGATGGCGGTGACCTCCGGTGCCATCTCCACGGCCGTGTCGGTCTCCATCGATATGACCGAAGGCATCATCAACCGCTTCCGCACCATGGCGATCTCCCGCGCCTCCGTGCTGACGGGCCATGTGGTCGGCAGCGTCATCCAGACCATGCTCAGCCTCGTCCTGGTCATAGCCGTCGCACTGGCGGTGGGTTTCCGGCCGGATGCCACTCCCGTCAGGTGGCTCGCCGCCCTCGGCCTCCTTGCCCTGCTCGCCTTCGCGCTCACCTGGCTGGCGGCCGCGATGGGCATGGTGGCCAAAACCGTCGAGTCCGCGAGCAACGCTCCCATGCCGCTCACCTTCCTGCCCTTCCTCGGCAGCGCCTTCGTCACCCCCGATTCCATGCCGGCCGGGCTGCGCTGGTTCGCCGAATACCAGCCCTTCACCCCGCTCAACGAGACGCTCCGCGGCCTCCTGCTGGGCACGGAGATCGGCACCAACGGCGTCATCGCCCTGGCGTGGGGCGTTGCGCTCAGCCTGGCCGGCTACCTGTGGGCGCGGGCCGCCTTCCGGCGGGGCGCCACGCGCTAGACGCGGCCCCGCGCCCGGCACCCGCCGCCCTCCTGCACCTGGCCCCCTGCACCTGGCCCCCGCGCGCCCGGGCCCCTGCACACCCGGGCCCCGTCCCTGCACACCCGGGCCCCGCCCGGTCCCCCGCGATCGGCACCCGCCGCCGCGCCCGGACTCATGGCAGCCGCGTTCCCGCCGCGTCCCGCGTCCAGCCGCGTCCCGTCCACGGGACCTCACCCGTCCACGGGACCACAGCCGTCCACGGCACCTCACCCTTCACCGCACACCACGGTGTGCTCCGCACTCCGCATCGGAGGACAGCTATGCCCCTGCACCCCGAACCGCCGGTATCTCCCCTCACTCCCGGTTCCCCTCAAGCGGGCGAGGCCCCCTTGCCCGAGAAGTCGACGTCCGAGAACGCAGGGTCCGAGCAGGCGGAGCCCGAGCAGGCGGCGTCCGAGCAGGCGGCGTCCGAGAGGGCGGCGCGGGAAGCAACGCCTCGCTCCGCCCCCGTGACGCTGCCGACGGCCCGTTCCGCCGGCTGCCCCTTCGATCCGCCCGCCGAACTGGCGGCACTGCGCGCGGAGCGTCCGCTCACCAGGATGCGTTACCCCGACGGGCACGTGGGTTGGCTGGCCACCGGCTACTCCGCGGTCCGTGCGATACACGCCGACCCCCGCTTCAGCTCACGCTACGAGCTGATGCACTACCCGTTCGAGGGCGGCTACACCGGCGAACTGCCCCCGGCACCGGTCGGTGACCTCACCGGGCTCGACGCTCCCGAGCACACCCGCTACCGACGGCTGCTCATGGGCAAGTTCACCGTCCGCCGGATGCGCCGACTCACCGCCCGCTTCGAGGAGATCGCCACCGAGCACCTGGACGCCATGGAGCGCCAAGGGCCGACGGCGGACCTGGTCGAGGCGTACGCAAAGCCGCTCCCCGCGCTGATGATCTGCGAACTCCTCGGTGTCCCCTACGAGGGACGGGAGGTCTTCCAGCGTCATACGGAAACGGTGATGACCCAGGGCGCCACCATGGACGAGGTGGTCGCCGCCACGGCCGCGCTCCAGGAAATCCTGGCCGAGCTGGTGTCGGCCAAGCGCGCCGAACCCACCGACGACCTGCTCAGCGATCTCACCACCACCGATCTGACCGATGAAGAACTCGCCGGCATCGGGGGCTTCCTGCTCGCCGCCGGTCTCGACACCACCGCCAATATGCTCGCGCACGGCACCTTCGCGCTGCTGTCCCACCCACACCAACTCGCCGCCCTGCGTTCCGATCCGGGCCTCGCCGATCAGGCGGTCGACGAGCTGTTGCGTTACCTGAGCATCGCCCACACCGGGGCGCGGTCGGCGCTGGCGGACGTCGAGCTGGAGGGTCAACTGATCAAGGCGGGCGAGACGGTCACCCTCTCGATCGAGGCCGCCAACCGCGACCCGGAACGGTTCCCCGACCCCGACACCCTCGACCTGCACCGCAAGGCCACCGGGCATCTGGCCTTCGGCCACGGCATCCACCAGTGCCTGGGCCAGCAGCTGGCCCGCGTCGAGATGCGGGTCGCCCTTCCCGCGCTCCTCACCCGCTTCCCGACGCTGCGGCTGGCCGTCCCGCCGGAGGAAGTGCCCCTGCGGCACCGGATGAACATCTACGGGGTGCACCGGCTCCCCGTCACCTGGGACGAGGAGTAGCCCTGCCGAGGCGCCCTGCCGAGCCGCCCTGCCGCCACCCGGAGCAGCCGGCCGGGCCGCACCTCCGCCCACGTACAGGGCATGTGCAGGACACGTCCAGGGCACGTACCGCAGCAGCCCGGCGGAGGCGCGCCTGCCGTACTCGGAGGCACCCGGCCGGGGCGCGCCTGCCGTACTCGGAGGCACCCGGCCGGGGCGCGCCTGCCGTACTCGGAGGGACCGGCCGGGGCGCGCTGCCGCACACGGAGGAACCCGCTCGCACTCCTGTACGTCTTTCCGCGTACGTGTTGGCGTAGACGGTCCCTGGAGGAACCCGGTGGAACACAGGATGTTGGGCCAGCGGTACGAGCTGGTGGAGCAGCTCGGGCACGGCGGGATGGGAACGGTGTACCGGGCCGTCGACCACCGGTTGCGCCGTACCGTCGCCGTGAAGACCCTCTCCGCCGAGCTGGCGCTGCAGCCCGAGTTCCTCATCCGGTTCCAGCGCGAGGCGCATGCCGCCGCCGCGCTCAACCACCCGGGGGTGGCCACCGTTCACGACGTGGGGGAGGACGCGAGCGGCGGTGCCGCCGAGCCCTACCTGGTCATGGAGTACGTGGAGGGCAGGACCCTCAGCCAGGTCCTGAAGGACGGCGCGCTGCCGGTGGCCCAGGCGGTCGACATCACCGGCCAGGTGCTGGACGCCCTGGAGCACAGCCACCGGCACGCCATCGTGCACCGGGACATCAAGCCCGCGAATGTCATGCTCACCGGCTCGGGCAAGGCCAAGGTCGTCGACTTCGGCATCGCCAAGGCGCTCAGCGAGGCGGCCACCCGCCTGACCGGCACGGGCGTGGCGGTCGGCACCCCGGCCTATCTGGCCCCGGAGCAGATCAACGGCGGCGAGACCGATCACCGTACGGACCTCTACGCCGTGGGCTGTCTGCTCTACGAGCTGCTGACGGGGAATCCCCCGTACACCGGGGATTCCCCGTTCTCCGTGATGCACCAGCATCTGGCCGCGGAACCGGTGCCGCCCTCCCGGCTCCGCCCCGAACTGCCGCCCGCCGTGGACGCGGTGATCGTCCGCGCGCTGCACAAGGGCCGGGAAAACCGCTTCGCGAGCGCGTCCACGATGCACGAGGCACTCGGCGAAGCCGCCCGGTCCTCCACACCGACTCCCCCCGCCCGCACCCCGGTCCGCACCCCCACCGCATTCGACCCCGCCGCCCCCGGCCACGCTCCACTCGGCCACCTCGCACCCGGCCACGCCGCATTCGGCCACCTCGCACCCGGCCACGCCGCACCCGGCCACGCCAGCGGGGAACCCGCCCCGGCGGCCGACGCCTCCGCCGCACTCTCCGGTTCCTCCGCCGCACTCCCCGGCAGCGGCAGCGGACGGGAGGCGGCACCACAACAGCCCGCCCGCCGCAGACCGGCGCGCGTGGTTTTCCGGCCGACGGCCGAAGGCGCGGTCGCCCTGCTCGGCTGCTTCCTCTCCCTGGTGATATCCCGGACGGACATGATCGAGACCGGCCGGTTCAACCAGGTCGCGCTGCTCGCCGCCGTCGCCGGGGCGGTGTTCCTGCTCTGGTCGGCACGGCTCGCCTGTGCGGTGTCCTGGGGCCCGGTGGCGGAAGCCGTGGCCGCATGGTCCGAACTCGCCCGCGGCGCCATCGGCTGGGAAACCCGCTACGTCATCATCGCCCTGGTCCTGGCCCTCGTCGCCGCACTGTGCCTGGCCGCCGGCTACAAGGACGAAGGCCCGGGCGGATTCGCGCTCGTGGCCTTCTGGTTCACCGCCCTGACCGCCGTCTGGTTCTTCCTCGACGACCTCCGCAAGATCGGCGTGTTCTACGTCCTGCTCCTGGGCGTCACCCTCGCGATCGGCGCCCAGGTACTCAAGTCCCGTACCCGCCCGCCGTCGGCCGGCCGCCTCGCCGCCCCAGCCGGCACGACGGACACCCCGAAGCCGCCGGAGCACCTCCGCACCCCGCACCGCCGGGCACGGAAGCGCGCAGACCAGCACGCCCGCGGGTAGCGGGAGGCGCGGTGCCGGGGCGGCGCCGGCCGTGCGGTGCCGGGGCGGCTCCGGCCGCCGCAAAGCCACTTCGCCGCACGACATACGCCGTCCACCGCCACATTCCCCTGAAAATCATCCTCGTCGGGGATTGGATGGGGGAATGCACACGACACTGCCACCCACCACCGATTCCTGGCCCATGACCGGCGAACGCATGGCGGTCCACTTACGCTCCTTACGCAAGGTGCACGGCAAGGGGGCGGGCGCGGTCACCGCGCTGGAGAGCATCGACCACGGCTTCCCCGCCGGCACCTTCACCGCCGTCATGGGCCCCTCCGGCTCGGGCAAGTCGACGCTCATGCATTGCGCAGCCGGGCTGGAGCGCCCCACCGCGGGCACCGTCGAACTCGGCGGGCGTGATCTGAGCAAGCTCTCCGACCGGCAGTTGACGCTGCTGCGCCGCGATCACGTCGGCTTCGTCTTCCAGGACTTCCATCTCGTTCCCGCGCTCGATGTCACCGCCAACGTCGAGCTCCCGCTGCGTCTGGCGGGCCGCCGGCCGGATGCGCCATGGCTGGGCGAACTGCTGGCGCGCGTGGGCCTGCACGACCGCCGCCGCCACCGGCCCGGTGAGCTCTCGGGCGGTCAGCGGCAGCGCCTCGCCCTTGCCCGTGCGCTGATCACCCGTCCCGAGGTGGTCTTCGCCGACGAACCGACGGGCGCGCTGGACCGGGCCGCCGGCCGCGAGGTGCTCGCCCTTCTGCGCGGTGCCGTCGACGACCTGGGCGCCACGGTCGTCATGGTGACCCACGACCCCCAGGCCGCGGCATGGGCCGACGAGGTGCTCCTGATCGCCGACGGGCGGTTGCGGGAGCGGCTGGCCGCACCCGGCACGACAGCGGACGCGATCGCGGCCCGCCTGGCCGCCCTGGGAGCGTGAACAGCCGTGCTCACACTCGTTCTTGCCTCTGTTCGCACCCGCCTGGGGCAGTATGCGGGCGTCGTTCTCGTCTCCTTCATGAGCGCGGGGCTGCTGACCCTGCTGGCATCCGTCCTCGACCGTGTCCATCGCACCGACCCCGGCCACGGCGCCGAGCGGGCCGCTCAGTCCCTGCTCGGCCTGGTCGGTGGCACGTCCGGCTTTGCCGCCATGCTGCTCGTGGCCAACACCCTGGCTCTCGTGGCGCAACAACGCCGGGTGGAAATCGGCACGCTGCGGGTCGTCGGGGCGACCGCATCGCAGATCAGGGCCCAGATCGTGGGTGAGGCCGCGGTGGTGGCCCTGCTGGGTGGTACGGCGGGCGGGGTGGCCGGAAGTGCCGCTGCCGGCACCGCCCTGCAGTGGCTCATCGGCCACGGCGTCCTGCCGTCCGGACCGCAGGCCGGCTTCTCACCCACCGGCTTCGCCGTCGGCGTGCTGTCCACGGTGGTGATCGCCGTACCGGCCGCACTGGCCGCGGTGCGCGGCCCCCTGCGCACGTCCCCGATCGACGCCGTACGCGACGCGACGGTGGAGCGGCGGACCTTCCCGGTCGGACGCACCGTCGCGGCAGTGGCCACCCTGGCCCTCGCCTGGGCGGCATGGGACCACTACGGCCGCAAGAACGGTGCGCACGAGGCGGTCAACGGAGCGATGGCACTGTGCCTGATGCTGCTCATCGCGGCGTGGCTGCTGCTCCCGCTCGTGGTGCGCCCGGTGGCGTTCCTCAGCGCGCTGCCGGGGCGGCTGCTCTCCCGCTGTACGGGGCGTCTGGCGGCGGCGAACAGCGGGGCCGCGGGACGGCGGGTGGCCGCCATGGCCGGTCCGGTACTGCTGGCGGCGGGGCTGTGCACCATGCTGCTGTGCGGCAACGCCGTGTCCCAGGCGGCGGACACCACACAGACCGCCGTTCAGCAGCAGAACAACGCCGTCGGCATGCGCATCCTCATGACCCCCTTGCTCGTCTACACGGCCGTGGGCATCCTCAACACCCTCCTCCTGGCCACCCGGCAGCGCCGCCAGGAGTTCGCGGCGCTGCGGCTGGCCGGCAGCACAAAGGCCCAACTGCTGCGCATGCTGGGGTGGGAATCGGTCGTCGTGGTGCTCAGCGGACTGCTGGTGGCAGCACTGGTGAGCACGGTCTTCCTCGCCGGCCTGTCGGCCCGGATCGCGCCGTACCTGACGATGGCACCCGCCGCCCTGCCCTGGGGAGCGCTGGCCCAGGTGGCGGCGGGGTGCGCCGGGTTGGGGGTGCTGGGAGTGCTGGTCCCCGGCGCATGGGTGCTGCGGGTACGCCCGGTGTGCGCGGTGCGGTCAGCGGAATAGCGGGCGGTGCTGCAATGCCCGCGGCGGAGCCGTCAGGTGACCGTCAGTTGACGCAGACGAGTCCCAGCACGCACACATGCCCCGGTGATGTCGGCTCGGCCGCCGGAGTGGTCGGGCTGCTCGGCGCGGTCGAGGTGGGCGGCGCCGTATGCGTCGGTGAGGTGCCGGTGCCGGACGAGTGCCCGGTGGGAGCGGGGGCGGCGGTCGTCGTCGGTGCCGCGGCGCCGGAGTGGCCGGCGGACGACTTGCCGGCCGCGGTGGGCGTCGAGGTGTGCGGCGCCGCGCTCGGCGTGGCGTGGAGGTGCGCCGGGGTGGCGGAGTGCTGCTGCCGGACCGTCGTGGCCGCGGACGGCGCGGCGGCGGGGGTGCTCTGCTGCCGGTCGGCCGTCTTGTGCGGGTGTGTGGCGGGGGGCCGGGAAGCCTCGGTGTCCGGCTGCTCCGACGACGAGGCGGCGGATTCCGTCCGGGGGGTGCCCACGCTCCCGGGCTCCGGCGCCGAGGACGCCTGCGCATGGCCGGCGGACGGCTTGTTCTGCAGCAGCGAGTAGGTCAGGCCACCGCCGACGAGGGCGAAGGCCGTGGCGGCCGCGGCCCGGCGCCGGTGCTTCTTCCAGCGCGCCAGCTGCCGACGCCGGGCCGCCCGGCCCTGGCCGGTAGCAGCGGCGACTCCGGTACTGCCGGACGCATCACCCTCCGCAGCACCCGCCCGCACCTCATCGTCGTCGAAGGCACCGCTGTCGAAGGCGCTGCTGTCGAAGGCACCGCTGTCGAACGGCGCGGCATCGAACGGCGTGGCACCGGACGGGCCGGCATCGGACGGCGCGGCGGCGGACGGCTCCGTGCCGTGCTGCCGAGCGCGCGGAGGGGCGCCGAGGCCGGGGGCTTCCTCCGCACGCCACGCCTCCCACATCGCGGCAGCGGCCTTCGCGCGCTGCCGGCGCCGCTGGGAGGGCGGTGCTATGTCCGGGGCGTAATCGCCGCATCCCGGGCAGACGAGTGCCCCGTTGAGACTCCGGCGGCACGACGAGCAGTAGTCCATCTTCGATCTTTCTGTGCTGACTGCGCCGCCAAGGACGCCGGCGACCTGATCAAGTTCGCACGCGGGATCGAGCGGGCTGTAACGCTAACGGCACCCCCCGAGGGCGAAGCGAAGGCCATGTGACGCTTCGGTGCAGATTCCTCACCGATGGCCCTCCGTGCTCCGGACATGTGTCGACGAATCCCGTGATGCGCCGCTGGAAGCGGAAGCCTCGATTCCCGTCCAGCCCTCGATGGGGGAGCGATGCGCGATTGATGTCTTGACAACAGATGTCGCGACATTCATTCTGGAGTGGTGACCTCATCCAACGGTCTTCGTGACCATCTCGGCTATTGGCTGCGACGTCTGTCCGACGAAGTGCACGGCCGCTTCGAGCGGGCGCTCGCCGACCATGACGTCACCGTGGCGCAATGGACGGTGCTCGTCACCGTCCATCGCGGTGACGCCTCGACGGCGCGGGAAGCGGCCCGCTACATCAACATCGACGCGGGAGCGGTCTCCCGCCTGGTGGACCGCCTCGTCGCCAAGGGCCTGATGGCCCGCGAACCCGACCCGGCCTCCCGCCGGAGCCTGCGCCTGGTTCTCACCCCCGCCGGCCGGGACCTGGTGCCCCGGCTGGTGGAGATCGCCGACCGCAACGAGGCCCACTTCTTCGGCGCACTGGACCCTGCCCAGCGGGACCGGCTGCAGAGCTGGATCCGCGAGCTCGTCGACGCCGGTGGCGGGCCCGGCCCACAGCAAGTGCCACCTGGAAAGGCAGAAAAATGAGCACGGAACTCCACACCGCCCGCTCGGTCACCAAGACCGTCTCCCTCGCCCGTCCGCCTGCCGAGGTCTTTGCGTTCCTCGCCGACCCCGCCAACTGGCCCCGGTGGGCCGTCGTCAACATCCAGGCCATCGAGCCGACCGCCGATCCCGAGTGGTGGCTGATGGACACCCCGCGTGGCACGGCCCGCCTGCGCATCCGGGGCAATGCCGAGGCGGGACTGCTCGACCACGACTACGTCGACCGAGAGGCGTCCTGGACCGTGCCGGCCCGCGTCGTGCCCAACGGCGAGGGGAGCGAATTCCTCCTCACGCTCTTCCAGCCGCCGGGCTTCAGTGACGCCTACTTCGACCAGCAGAGTGCACTCATCGACACCGAAATGGACGCGCTGAAGCAGGAGTTGGAAGGGCGCGGGTAATCGCCCGCCGCCCGGGGGGACAGCCGCCCTGCCGCCCAGGCGCACAGCCGCTCCGGGCCCCGTCCCCGGCACCGGACCCGTCCCGGGCCCACCGGGAGGTGGAGTTTCCTCCACCCGGAAGACGGGATGTGACGCCCGTGCGCGGTACGGCCCCGGCCCGCTTGGCTGGAGGGCACGCCGTGGACGCGACCGTCCGCGGGCCCGAGGCCGAGGAGGAAAAGTGTCCGTCACCGGAGCCGGCGGCGAGCAGGCCGTGACACTCAGTGCGGTGGCCAGGCTGTACGGCCGCGGCGAGCGCCGGGTACCCGCCCTGCGCGGTGTGCACTGCGCCTTCGCCCGCGGGTCGTTCACCGCGGTGATGGGCCCGTCGGGCTCGGGCAAGAGCACCCTGCTCCAGTGCGCGGCGGGCCTGGACCGCCCCACCTCGGGCCGGGTGTTCCTCGGCGGCACCGACATCAGCGCGCTGACCGAGACGGAGCTGACCAAGCTGCGCCGGGAGCGGATCGGTTTCGTCTTCCAGTCCTTCAACCTCATGCCGTCGCTGAGCGCGCGCAAGAACGTGGCGCTGCCGATGCGGCTGGCCGGGCAGCGCCCGGACCGCGCACGGGTGGACGCCGCGCTCCGGCAGGTGGGCCTGGGCGACCGGGGCGGCCACCGGCCGGCGGAGCTGTCCGGCGGCCAGCAGCAGCGGGTGGCCATCGCCCGAGCCCTGATCAGCCGGCCCGAGGTGCTGTTCGCCGACGAGCCGACCGGCGCCCTGGACACCCACACCGGCCGTGAGGTGCTGGGCCTGCTGCGGTCCGTGGTGGACCACGCCGGGCAGACGGTGGTCATGGTCACCCACGACCCGGTCGCCGCCTCCTGGGCGGACCGGGTGCTCTTCCTGTCCGACGGTGCGGTGCACGGCGAACTGGCGGGCCCGACGGTGGCCGCGGTGAGCGAGCACCTGGCACGGCTGGGCGGCTGACCATGGTGTCCCTCGCACTGTCGACCCTGCGCGCCCGGTGGGCGCTGTTCGCCGGCACCTTCCTTGCGCTCTCGCTCGGCGTCGCGCTGATCGCCGGTACCGGACAGGTCCTCGACGCCACCCGGGCCACGTCGAAGCCCGGCGGTCCCGGGCGCTACGACGCGGCGGCGGTGGTGGTGCGGGCCGGTCAGTCCGTCACCGTCGGCTTCGGCAGCGGGGGTGGTGCGTACGACCAGCGCCTGACCGCCACCTCCCCGCACCGCCTGGGCGGCGCGCGGCGGACCGCCGCCGCGGTCCGAGCGGTGCCCGGTGTGCGGCGGGCCGTCCTCGACCGTTCGCTGCCCGCCCGGGTGGTGACCGGCCACGCCAACGATGCGTCGGACCGTCCGGTCGGCCACGGCTGGTCGAGCGCCGCGCTCACGCCCTTCCGCCTCACCCGCGGCCACCCGCCCACCGGCGATGACCAGGTGGTGCTCGCCGCCGCACTCGCCGGGCGCACCGGGACTGCCGTCGGCGACACGGTGGCCGTGGTGACCCCGCGCGGCCGGCAGCGGATGACCGTCGCCGGTATCGCGGCGCCGCCCGGCAAGGACGGGGTGCCCGGCGAGGCCACCGTCTTCTTCGCCGACGACACCGCACAGCGGCTGTCGGCCGACCCGGACCGGGCCGACGCGGTGGCCGTCCTCGCCGCGCCCGGCACCTCCGCCACGGCCCTCGCCGACCGGATCCACGCCGCGCTGCCGGACAAGTCCCTCACGGCCGGTACCGGCACGGCCAAGGGCGGCCACCCGGCCGCTGCCTCGCGCGCCGCGGCGCTCGGGGACGTTGCCACCCTGCTCGCCGTGATGGCGGTGATCGCCGGCTTCGTGTCGGTCTTCGTGGTGTCGGGCACCTTCGCCTTCGCGATCGACCGGCGCCGCAGGGAGCTGGCCCTGCTGCGCACCGTGGGTGCCACCCCGCGCCAGGTACGCCGCATGATCATGGCGGAGTCGGCGGTGCTGGGCGTCGTCGCCTCGGCCGCGGGCTGCGGCCTCGGGATCTTCGGCGGGCGGTGGCTCGCCTCGGTGCTCTCCTCCTTCGGTATGGCGCCCGAGGACTTCGATGTCCCGGTGTCCCCCACGGTCCTGCTGATCAGCTTCTTCGTCGGGCTCGGCGTGGCGCTGCTCGGTGTGTTCGCCGCCTCGCGCCGGGCTGCCAAGGTCCGCCCGGCCGAGAGCATGCGGGAGTCCGAGGTGGAAACCCGGGTGATGACGCGGGGCCGCCGGCTCACCGGGTCGCTGTTCCTGGCCGTGGCCGTGCTGCTGCTGATCTTGCTGCCGCAGGCGGGCGGCGACGGCGCCGTGGTGATCTCGCTGGTGCTGACCGAGATCCTGGTCGTGGCGATGGCGGCCTTCGCGCCGCTGCTCGTCCCGCCGCTGGTGCGGCTGGCGACTCTGCCGCTGGCCGCGCTCACCCGCATCACCGGCGCGCTGGCCGGTGACAACGCCCGCGCCGCGGTGCGCACCACCGCCTCGGCGGCCGCACCCATTCTGGTCACGGTGGCCGTCGCCGGTTCCCTCATCGGTGTCACCCGGGCGAGTGCGGCGACCACCATCGCCGACGACCGCGCGCACCTGAGGGCCGATGTGGTGGTGGCCGCCGCCGACGGCGGCGCGGGCCTGCCCGCCGCCGCGCAGCGCGAACTGGCCTCGGTCCCCGGCGTACGGGCCGCCTCACCGGTCGCCGAGACCAGCGGCTTCCTCGTCGGCGCCGGCTATGTGATGGCGAGCGGCATCGGCGCAGTGGACCCGGCGCGGCTGTCCGGCGCCATCCGGCTGGACGCGGCCGGGGGTTCGCTGGGCGCCCTGCGGGGCGACGCCGTGGCGGTGACGAAACTGGTCGCCGGACAGCTGGGCTGGAAGGCGGGCGACGAGGTCGAGGTCTACCTCGCCGATGCCACGAAGGTACGGGTCAGGGTCGCCGCGGTGATCGGCTCGTCGGCGGGCCTGCCCGCGGTGCTGTTCCCGCGGGACGCGCTGGCCCGGCACGCGCCCGACACGATGGCGAGCGCCGCCTACCTGTCGCTGGCGCCGGGCGCGGACCGGGCCGCCGTGACGGCCGCCGCCGGAAAGATCGCGGACGCCTACGGCGCAGCCGCGCACGACCGGGACGACTGGCTGGCCCAGCGCGCCCGGGCCACACACGAGGAGGGCCGCATCCTGGTCCTGGTGCTGCTCGGCATGTCGCTGCTCTACACCGGCATCGCCATCGCCAACACCCTGGTCATGGCGGCCGGGGAGCGGGCCGAGGGCATCGCACTGATGCGCAGACTCGGCGCGACGCGTGGGCAGGTGCTGCGCACCGTCGGGTGGGAGACGCTGACCGTGGTGGCGGTCGGCGGGACACTGGGCGTGCTCGCGGGCGCAGTGACGATGCTCGGCACGCGCCGGGCGTTGTCCGAGTCCGGCGAGCGGGCCGAATTCCCCCTGCCCTGGCAGGAGATGGGGGCGGTGCTGGCGGGCTGCCTGCTGGTCGCCCTCCTGGCCACCCTGGTGCCCACCCTTCTCCGACTGCGCTCCTCCGACGGCCCGGCCGGGAACACCGAGACGCCCGGCACGGGGGACCCGGTGCCGACGGGCGCGGGGTGAGGCGGCGCCCGTCTTCCCCCGAAGGCCCGACGGCCCGACGGCCCGAAGGCCCGACGGTAAGGCCTGCAACGGGCCTTACCGTGGGCGGGGTGAGATCCTCTCCCACCTGGCGGGCCATGACCCGGAGCCCGGTCAACTTCCTCACCTCCGCGGCACCTTGGCGTTCGCTCGGCTACCTCGCCTCCTCCGGCCTCGTCGGGCTTCTCTCGCTGGTCGTGCTGGGCGGCGTTCTGGTCTGCGGGCTGCTGCTGTCGGTGCTGGGGGTCGGGCTGGTGCTGCTGGCGGGCTCGGTACTCCTCGGCATCCCGCTGGCCGCGCTGGAACGTCGCCGGCTGCGGCTGCTGGAAGGGCCGCACGAGGACCGGCCGGCCAGTCCGCACGGCACCGTCACCCGGCCGGGGCTGGGGCCGTGGCTGACCACCCGGCTGCGGGAGCCCGCGACCTGGCGGGAGTTCAGCTACGCCGTGGTCTTCGCGGTGCTGCTCTCCTTCGTGAACCTGGCCCTGCTGGCCCTGACCGGCCTGCTGGCCGCACTGGTCGTCGCCCCGGTCCAGGTGGCCGTCACGTCCGCACAGCCCGAGGCACTGGTGCTCACCGGCATCGGGATCGCCGGGCTGCCGGTGGCCGCGTACGCCCTGGGCGCGGCCGCGGCCGCGCAGTCCTGGTTCGTCCGGCTGATGCTGGCCCCCAAGGAGGGCGAGCAGACCGACCGGGTCATGGAGCTGACCCGCTCGCGGGCCCGGATGGCCGACGCCTTCGAGGCGGAGCGGCGCCGTATCGAGCGGGATCTGCACGACGGGGCACAGCAGCACCTCGTGGCGCTGGTCATGACGCTGGGCCTGGCCGAGCTGGAGCTCGGCGCCGCGGATCCGGCGGCCGGCAAGGGCGGCGAGCTGGTCTCCCGGGCCCGGCACGAGGCGAAGCAGGCGCTGGACGAACTGCGCGACCTGATCCGCGGCATCCACCCGCGGGTCCTCACCGATCACGGTGTCGCCGCGGCGGTTTCCGATGTCGCGGTCCGCTGCCGGGTACCGGTCGCCGTCGATGTGGAGCTGACCGGGCGGCTGCCCGCGCAAATCGAGGCCACCGCCTACTTCTTCATCAGCGAGGCCCTCACCAACGTCGTCAAGCACAGCGGGGCCGCCGCCGCCACGGTGCACGGCCGGCTGGCCGCGGGCCGGCTGTCCGTCACGGTCACCGACGACGGCGTCGGAGGCGCCGGGCTCCGGGACGGCGGCGGGCTCCAGGGCTTGGCCGACCGGGTCGCGGTGGTCGATGGAAGACTGACGCTGTCCAGCCCCTGCGGTGGTCCCACCGCCCTCAGCCTGGAGATTCCGTGCCGGCACCGTCACTCCGTATCGTCTTAGCCGAGGACTCGGCGCTCGTCCGCGAAGGGATCGTCGAGCTGCTGCACAAATTCGGCCACCAGGTGGTCCGCGCGGTCGGCGACGCCGACTCCCTGATCACGGCGGTGCAGGAGTCTTCCCCGGACCTCGTCATCACCGACGTACGGATGCCCCCGGGGCACGGTGACGACGGGCTGCGCGCCACCGTGCAGCTGCGCACACACGACCCGGACCTGCCGGTGCTGGTGCTCTCCCAGTACGTCGCGAACGCTTACGCCAAGGAGCTGTTCACCCCCGGCAGGGCGCCCCACCGCCAGAGCAGCGCCGGTCTCGGTTACCTGCTCAAGGACCGGATCGGCGAACTCGGTGAATTCGCCCGGGCCGTCGAACGTGTCGCCGCGGGGGCCATGGTGATCGATCCCCAAGTGGTCCAGCACCTGCTGACGGAGCGCGACCGGCGCCACCGGTCCCAGTTGCTGTCCGCCCGCGAACAGGAGGTGCTCGGCCTGATGGCCCAGGGCTACTCCAACGCCATGGTGCGCGATGCGCTGCACCTCAGCGAGGGCGCGGTGGCCAAACACATCGGCAACATCTTCGCCAAGCTGGGGCTGTCCCCCGATGACGGCAACCGCCGGGTGCTCGCGGTACTGGCGTATCTGCGCGACGAGTGACTCGTCTTGCGGCCCGCTTCGTCCGGCACCGGGGCCGTCCGCCGGGTCGCCGGGCACCGTGGTCGCCCCCCGTGGTCTCTCCCCCCGCGGCCGGCTTCAGCCGCCGTGCGTGCCCAGCGGGTTCGTGCCCGTCGGGTTCGTGCCCGTCGGGTTCGTGCCCAGCGGGTTCGTGCCCATCGGGTTTGTGCCCGTCGGGCCGGTGATCACCGGGTCGGTGATCATCTGCAGGACGTGAGGCTTGGCGTGGCAGGCCTGCCGGACGGCCTTGGCGAAAGCCGCCACCGCCGGATTCGTGGCGCTGCGCGACCAGGTGAGTGCGACGGTACTGGGGCTCACGCCCTCCACCGGTACGTAGACGATGCCGGAGCGCGGATAGAAGCGGGCGGCGGCGGCCGGGGTGATGCTGATCGCCCGGCCGGCCGCGACCGCCTGCAACTCGTCGTCCGCACTGGAGACCTCCACCAGTCGCGGCATGTCCGGCCGCCGCCGGTATCCGGCACACAGCCAGTAGTCCACCCAGATCCGGTCGGGGCTGCGGCGCAGGACGAAGGGCTCGTCGAGCAGTTCGGTGATGTGGACGTGCGGGCGGCCCGCGAAACGGTGGCGATGGGGCAGCGCCGCGATCCGCGGCTCGGCGAACAACGGCTCCATCGTCAGGTCGCGGTCCTGGAACGGCGGGCGTACGAACGCCGCATCGACCTCTTGGCCGTTGACGCCCGCCGAGGGATCGTCCCAGTCGTAGCGGCACATTTCGACTTCCACGCCGGGGCATCGGCCCTCGAACGCCTCAAGTATCAAGGGCGTCAGCTCCAGTGCCGCCGCCCCCTGGAATCCGACCTTGAGTCTGGCTCCGGTGCTGCTCGCCGCCTCGCGGGCCTGGCGCAGCGCCTCTTCGTGGTGGTGCAGGGAGTGTTCGGCCTCCGCGATGAATCGCTTGCCGGCCTCCGTCAGCTCCACCCGGCGAGTGGTCCGGTGGAAAAGTGCGACACCGAGCTCCGCCTCCATCTCCTTGATTCGCGCCGACAGCGCCGACTGGGCGACATGAAGGCGTCGGGCGGCGCGGGTAAAACTGAGTTCTTCGGCGACGGCTATGGCGTAACGGAAGTGACGTAATTCGATATTCATGTGTCCACCACGGGTGACGAGGGGAAGGTCAGCCGCCCATGGAGGCGTGGCCGGGCTTCCGTGCCCCCTGCTTTCAGGTGGAAAGATTTCGTTGCCACCGGACCCCCGTACAGTTCAAGCGACGCCCTCACTGTAAACCACCCCGGAAATTGCATGATGGTTCAACATTGCAGAAAACAGCGGGAGTTGGCCCGGCTGAACGGTGGGTGCGGAGGGACGTGCCACACGGCAGTCAGGGCACGGAGGCGAGCCCCGGCCCAGGTGATGGCGAGGCAGTTGCCGGTCCTCAGTTGCCGGTTCTCAGCGGGTGGGCCTCGATCGCGGCGCCGCCGGCCTCATCAGCGGTCCGGCCAATTTGGTCAGGGCCGGAAAGACGACATAGGTGGCGAGCGGTGCGACGACCGCGACGGTGATCAGGACGCGGATCGGAAGGGGAAGGGCGGCCAGGTCTTTCCCCCAGATCAGCTGGAAGACCGTCAGCATCGGATAGATGCCGACGAAGGTGAGGATGGTCTGCTTCCAGCGCGGGGGACGTCCGGGCGGTGCCGGGCGGGCCGGTGCCGCCCGGTGCTGCGTGATGTGCGGTGTGCTCTGCTGCGCTTCCGGTGTGGTCGTCACGAATGCTCCCAGGTATTCCACACGTCCGGCTTCCCACCCCTACGGAAAACACCGATCCGCCTCGACGAACCGACGATAATCGCGCCCCACACGGGAAGAGAAAGACTAATTGCGGGCCGATTTATCGCAGCGCCGTGCATAAGCGCCGTCCGCCGTCCGCCGCCCGCCCTCCGCCGCCCGCATCAAGCATCGGCGCGCACCGCTCCGGAGGCCGGTGCCCTGTGCCCTGCGGGCCACCGCGAAGCCGGACGGAACGGAACCGGGACCAGAACCAGAACCGGGACCAGAAACGGAACCATGGGCATCCACTCCGCATGGCTCACCGCCGACTCCATCCCCAACTCACCTGCCACAAAAGGCAACACACGCTCGCGCTAATGTGCGCCCATGAGTCTCTATGTGGTGATGGGATCCGGGCCCGCCGGGGCGGCCACCGCTCGGCTGCTGGCCGAAAAGGGGCATGCGGTACGGGTCGTCACCAAGTCGGGCCGAAGCCCTGAGCCGGGCATCGAGCACATCGCGTTGGACGCGACGGACAGCAAGCGGCTGAGCGAGTCCGCACAGGGCGCGGCCGCGATCATCAACTGCGCCGGGCTGCCCTACCCGCGCTGGGCGAGTGACTGGCCGCCGCTGGCCTCGTCGGTCTGCGCGGCGGCCGAGGCGACGGGGGCCGTCCTGGTCATGCTGGGCAACCTCTACGGCTACGGTCCGGTGGACGGCGCCCTGACCGAGGAGTTGCCGCTCGCGGCGACCGGCCCCAAGGGGCGGGTGCGCGCCGCCGTGTGGGAACAGGCGCGGAAACTGCACGAGCAGGGCCGCATCAAGGCGGTCGAGGTGCGGGCCTCGGACTTCTTCGGGCCCGGAGTGACCGACGGCGGGCACCTGGCCGCGCGGGTCATGCCACGACTCCTGGGCGGCAAACCGGTCTCCACGCTCGGGGACCCGGACGCCCCGCACAGCTGGAGCTATCTGCCCGATGTGGCCCGGGCCCTGGTCGAGGTCGCGGGCGAGGAACGGGCCTGGGGGCGGGCCTGGCACGTCCCGACACAGCCCGCGCTGTCCACCCGGGACATGGTCGACCGCCTCGCCGCTCAGTCGGGGACGGGACCGGTCGCCGTGCGCAGGCTGCCGCCCGCCGTGCTGGGCGTCGTATCGCTGGTCTCCCCGCTGCTCCGCGAACTGAAGGAGATCCGCTATCAGTTCGACCTCCCGTTCGTGGTCGATTCCCGTGCCTACGAGGCCGCCTTCGCGGTACGGGCCACGCCCGTCGACGAGCAGGTCAAGGAGACGGTGGACTGGTGGCGTGAGCGGTTGGCCGCCACCGGGTGACGCCCCGTATCACCGGCGGGGCCGAGGCATGAGTGAAGTGCGGCGGCCCGTTCCGCAAGAGCACGAAGGAAGGCCAGCGGGATGCAAAGCAAGGGATCCGGGGCGGAAACGCACCCGCGACCGACGCGGTCCGCGATCTCTTCGGGAGACAGCGCCGTGGCGGGTGCCGCAGAAACCGGCCAGGTCGTAGGAGGAATGTCTGACGCCGGGAGTCATTGCCCCTCCCGGGGCCGTCAGCCGCGTCCGGTGAACTTTTGCCCGACGCCGAGCCCGCGCAGGTTGGCGAGGACCTGGGGGTCCTGGGCGTCGAGCCAGTCGCAGAGCTGGCGGAAGGAGACCAGCCGGACGTCCTTGTGCTTGTCGTCGGCGATGTGCT
>NZ_JBIBVF010000017.1:110458-208887 GCF_043080045.1 Streptomyces sp. NPDC015125 | reverse complement strand
CTGCAGGGGGGACCCTGTGGGAGAGTAGGACGCCGCCGAACAATCATTGTGGGAAAGCCCCGCACCTTATGGTGCGGGGCTTTTCTGCGTTCCGGTCCGTTCGCCCCTCGTGGGGCCTGGTCCACTTCCCCGCGTCGGCCTGCTCGCCAAACCACCAGGGCGCCACGCCGTCGGCGTGAAAGGGATCATTGAGCTTCACCATGATGTCCACGTCGCTTTCGCCGGGGACGCTGGTCTTGTTGGTGCTAACAGAGTACGGACGGGGACCGACTAACCGACTGCGGCTGAAACACCCGACCGAAGTTGATCGTTGGATAGGGGATGACGATGTAGGAACCCGAGCCTGCGGTCCGCCGCCGAAGGCAGAGGGAGGCATCTCGCTCGCAATCCCGCTTCGACCTGGCCACTGTCCGAGACGGCGGAGCCGGCCGCTTTCCTCCGCTTCGCCATTGCCCGGGCCAGAAAGCGACAAGGCGGGATTCCCCGGCGAGCGCCCGTTGACAGGCGTCAGGTCCCGCGCCCTGGGTGACTCGGCCGTCCTTATGGACCTCGATGTAACGCGTGGTGCCCAGTGTGTACGGGAAGTCCTTGCCGGCCGCTCTTCTCTGTTGGCGTCGGCTAGGCCCGCATGTCGGGCAGGCTCTCGGTGACGGCTTGTGCGTAGTCAGCCAAGAGGCGCGTCAAGCGGTCGTGCTGAGCGGAGAGTTGGTCGTACTCATCGATCTCCGCCGGTGTCCAGCGCGCCCCGGTGTCTTCCAACTCCGTCAGGCGCACTCTGGCCATGGCTGCACTGACGACTGCCCGGGACGCGCTCAGCAGGCGGTCCGCGGTTTCGCTCGGAGCGCGGACAAGCAGGGCGTCGAGTTCGCCGCCGGGGCGGGGAAGCGCCGGAATGCCGAGCTCAAGCCAGCAGTCGCCCCAGAGACGACGGCGCCGTGCCTCCGGGGCGACGTCGTCCACCACCTCGATGGCGCCTGTCCCGTTCCGCCGAATGGACAGGCCGGAACGCGCTGCCAGGTCGGTGGTCATGGTGGCGAGGTCGTCGTCGTTGCCGGGGCCCGTGCCCGGTGGGGGTGCGCCGAGGAAGGAGCTCAGCTCCACTAGCGTTCGCGTCTGTTCGTCCACGCCAGGCAGGACGGCCAGGTCGTCATCGAGCATCAGGGTGTCCGGTGCGGCCGCGCCCAGGCGTGCGTAGGGCATGGGTGTCCCGTGGACCGCGGATTTCCACGCCGTCACGGCTGCGTCCATCCACCAGCAGACGAATTCATGCACGGCGTCGCGGTGCGCTTTCGCGCACCGGATGGCCAGGCGCAGACGGACGGAGAGGAGCGTGTACTCCGCGTCGTACTGCAATCCCTGGCCTTCGGCGCGCTGCTGGATGCTGGTTTCGCTGAGCTCGTTCAACTCTTCCATGCGTTGCTGCTCAGCTTGCGACTCCTTGAGGAGGACGTCCGAGCAGCGTGCCAGGGCGGATAAGGCTTCGTCGATCTCAAGCGCGGTCATGGCCTCTGCCGGGGCGGAGCTGGGGGTGGGGAACGAGGGGTGGTCATTCACATCGGACTCCTGGAGAGTGAGGAGGTGAAGGGTGAGGGGGCTTCGTAGAGGTCCTCGCAGTCACGGATCCCAACCCGCGTTGTGAGCTGGGGAATCAGGGGGCTCCAGTGTGCGCGGATCTCTGACCAGCGAAGAGGGTCGCGGTTGGGGGCGGCCTGGCCGGTGCCTCTTTACCGCTTGTTGGCCGTTGGACACCGGAACTGCTGCCGACGGTAATGGCTCAGGGCCCGGAGTTCCGGAGGGCTGTCAGGACTGGGGCCGAGCCTTCCAAGACCGGGACAAGGAGTCGTCCCAGGCGGGCTCAGCATCGTTGTCGAAGGATGCAGCCCGGCAGCCTCGATGACGATCCGGGTGGCAATGCACCCAGTTGTCTTCGCGCCCGGACCGCGCTCAATGGGTTTGTGGCAATTTCGGCAGGTCGCCCGCTGCGTGGCTGACCGGAGGTTTTCGACGAGCTCGTCGATGCGCTCAAGCAGCGCGACCGCCCTCATTTCGGGGTCTTCCGGTGCCAGAAGGGCGACCAGCTGGCTGGATCCCTGGAGTTGTGGATGCGTTCAAGTGGATCGGACCCCTTCGGTCATGTCTGACGAAGCACACCCCGATCCTGCCGGACGTTGCCAGGGCGCGTCCCGGCAATGACGGAGAACTTCCCCTCGCATGCTCAAGGGGTGCTCACCACCGGCCGAGGGGAGATCGAACAGTGTGGGCTCGCCACTCCTCATCGGAAGGCTGGGGAGCGAGGCTTCGAGATCGGCGATGAACGTGGTTTCCCATCGCTTCGTGCCGACTTGCCACCGGTTCCGGCTAGCTTGCCGGCCGCGATCAGTGCTTCTACCCCGCCGCCGCCCGCGCGGCAATCGCGTTCGCTGCCGTCCTCCATACGCGTCCTGGTCGATCCGAAGACGTGGTCCGTGCCGACGAAGCGGACCTCCTCTCTCATGCCTGACCGCCCTCTGCCAGGCGAATTTCCCTTGTTCCGGGACACCCGCCCTGAATGTCAGCACCGCCGTGGTCGAGGAACTGGTCGCCGATGTACTCCTGGAGGATCTGGCCGCCGGGCCGGATGGCGTGGCGCGCGGTCACTGACCACGAGCCGACCAGCCTGTGCACACCTGCTGTCGCAGGTCCGTGACCCCTTCGCCCGCTACGGCGGCCGACACCTGGACCTCACGAGGGACCGGACGCCCCCGGAGCGGCGGGTCAGCGACGCCACGGCGCAGGCGGGTGGCTGTCCGGCTGACGTCTGGTGACACACGGCTGAGAGACGGCAGCAGACGCCGGAAGCGGCGTGCCTGGTGCCCCTGCAGCCGCCGGTACGGCTGTCTGTGCTGCCAGGTACCCTCGGACACATCATCAACGCGGCCCGACGGGCTTCCGCTCCGCCCCGGTGGAGTCTTGAAGGACATGCCCCCACCCGCACGAGTCACTTCGTGCTGCCTGGGGGAAGTCCTTGCTGTTCCGCGCGTCCGCGAAAACGGTCGCCGTCATGGCACTCGACGGTTCGCTGTTCCTGCACCCCACCGACCAGTTCGTTCACATGCACGGCTACCGGCCCACCGCCTCGGAGGTGCGTTCCTGGGAGCGCAGCATCCCCATCCTGGCCGACGCGCTCAACGACGCGGGTCTGGGGGACGTGGAGGTCATGCTGGAGTACGCACTCCCGCTGAACAGTAAACGCGCCGACGTCGTGCTCGCCGGAGTGCATCCGGTGACGGGGGAGCCGTCGTACGTCGTAGTGGAGCTGAAGCAGTGGAGTCAGGCCATGCCTGACGAGGACGACCCGATGCTGTGCCGTATCGACGCCTACGCACATCCGGTCCTCAACCCCATAGAGCAGGTACGGCGCTACTGCGAGTACCTCGTTCACTTCAACGGCGCGGTGGCCGAGCACCCCGGCCGGATCAGCGGAGTGGCGTTCCTCCACAATGCCACCGATGCCGGCGTCAGCGGTCTGCGCGCGATAGAGCTCGACGACTGTGGTCAGCTGTTCACCGGCGATCGGCGTGGAGAGTTCCTCGATCACCTCCGCGCCAGGCTCAGCGACAAGCACCCGGGCGCTCGCGCCGCCGACGAACTGCAGGCGGGCAAGACCGTGCCCTCGAAGCAATTGATGGCTGTTGCGGCCCAAGAGGTACGTGAACGTGAGCAGTTCGTCCTTCTCGACGAACAGCAGGTCGCGTACCGATGCGTGCTCAACGCTGTGCGCAAGGCGAAGCGGTCCGATCACAAGGAGGTCGTGGTTGTCACCGGCGGGCCTGGCACCGGCAAGAGCGTCATCGCGCTCTCCCTGCTCGGCGAGCTGTACCGGCAGGGCGTTCCGGCCCTGCACGCCACTGGCTCCCAGTCGTTCACCAAGACGATGCGGAAGGTGGCGGGTACCCGCAAGCGAGAGGTGCAGGAGCTGTTCAAGTACTTCAACAGCTTCATGACCACAGAGGAGAACAGCCTCGATGTCCTGATCTGTGACGAGGCCCACCGCATCCGTGAGACCTCTGCCAACCGCTACACGCCCGCGGCCCACCGCACCGCCAGGCGGCAGATCGACGAACTCATCGACGTCGCTCGTGTACCCGTCTTCCTCCTGGACGAGCACCAGGTGGTGCGACCCGGCGAGATGGGCACCTTGGAAGAAATCAAGGCGGCTGCGGCAGCCAAGGGCTTCGGCTGCCATGTCGTGCCGCTGGAGGGCCAGTTCCGTTGCGGCGGCAGCGATGCCTATCTGCGCTGGGTGGTACGGCTACTCGGCCTGGAGCCCGGCGGCCCGGTGTTCTGGGAGCCGGACGACCGCATGCGGCTGCTGGTCGCCGACAGTCCGCAGGAGATGGAAGCATTCCTTGACGCCCGCCGCGCCCAGAACAACAGCGCCCGTATGTCCGCCGGCTACTGCTGGCGTTGGTCCCCGGAACCCAGGCCCGGCGCACCACTTCCGTCTGATGTCGTCATCGGAAACTGGTCCCGCCCCTGGAACCTGCGAGGCGACCGCTCCGTATCCGGTGCGCCCCCGTCCGCCCTGTGGGCCACCGATCCTGCGGGCTTCGGCCAGGTCGGCTGTGTCTACACCGCCCAGGGCTTCGAGTACGACTGGTCCGGCGTCATCATCGGCCCCGACCTGGTCTGGCGCGGCGAGGGCTGGGTCACGGACCGCGCGGCGTCCAGGGACCCGGTCTTCAAGAAGTCCACCCCGGACGCCGACGTGGACCGGCTTATCCGCAACACCTACAAGGTGCTGCTGACCCGAGGCATGATCGGCACGATCGTTTACTCGACGGATCCGGAGACCCGGGAGAAGCTGCGGGAACTGGTGGGTGGCTGCCTGGAACGGGAACACGCCACGGGCTGAACGCACGGCGGGAAGCCCCGGCAGGAGGGGAGGGCCGGAGCGGGCCAGACGGGACAGCCCATTCGCTTTGCCCTGCGAGACTTCGGCTGGCAGCAATCCGGCAACTGACGTGGACAGCCATGGTCCTACCCACGCCTCCACGCCACTGACGGCGTGATCCGCACACGGTGCCTGCGGTCATGGCCGACAGCGGTGCTGCGTTTCTCGGTAAGCGGCCGTATCCCTAAGATCTCCGGTACCGGTTGCGGCCCGACGGGCTTCCCACGAGGACATGCCCCCACCCGCACGAGTCACTCGTGCCCAGGGGGGAACCACCTCGTGTCCATGCTGCTGCTGAAGTTGGCGGCCCAAGATCTGCTTACGCTGAATGCAAGGCGTCGTATGGTGCCGCACCTCGCCGCCCGATGGCGACACTTCCGAGGGGCTGACGCCTCGCTGACGGAACGTTCCGCGTGGGCGGAAAGCCTGGTGAGCCTCGCCAACGACCTCGTCGCCGCCGGTCGCGGGAACGTGGAAATGATCGTCGAGTGCGCTGCCACGCTCGACGAGGCCGAACGACCGGGTGATCCCCGACTCATCGATGTCGTTCTCGTGGGCCATCATCCGCAGGAGCGTCGACTGTCCGTTCAGCTGGTCGAGTTGAAGCGTTGGTCAATGGTGACCAGGGTGGAACAGGCCACCGCGGAACTGGTGCACGTACCGGGGATGGGTAGGAAGAAGCACCCTGCCGTTCAACTGCGCGAATACTACGAGGCTTTCACGAGCAGCAGTGGGCCGCTGAACGGGCTCGATTTCGAATGCGGCGGTTTCGCTTACCTGCACAACGCCACCGAGGCGTCCGTGCGGGCCCTGATCGACGTGGATGCCCCGACCGGCGCCTACGCGCGTGTGTACACGAACGACCGGCGCGAAGAACTGCTGTCCGATCTCCGGAGGAACTTCGCTGATGAAGGTGGGGCCTCCGCGGCCGAGATGCTCCTGCGGAGCATGGGTTTGCGTAACACGCCCCTGCTCGATGCCATGATCCGGTCCCGTGGAGACGACACCGTTTTCACACTGCGCGGTCGGCAGAAGGCGGTCGCTGACCAGATCCTGGATACCGCTGCCCAGGCCCTCCCGGAACCTCGGCGTCCCGCCCTCGTCCCGGACGAGCGGCGCGTGGTCTTCTTGGTGACCGGTGGTGCCGGCACCGGCAAGAGTGCCATCGGGCTCCAGATCAAAGCGGAGTTGGAGGCCCAGGGCCGGACGGTCAAGTACGCCAGCGGCAGCAGGGCTTTCAACGGCGCGATCCAGGAACACGTCGGCTACGGTGACCGGCAGTTCAAGGAGAGCTTCACCTACTTCAGCAGCTTCGTCACCCCGCCGGACCCAGCGCTGGACGTGCTGATCTGCGACGAAGCGCACCGCTTGCGGGACCGCTCGACCAGCCGTTTCTGGAAGCCCGAACAGCAGGGCACACGACCACAGGTGGACGAGCTTCTGGACGCCTCCCGTCTGACGGTGTTCTTCCTGGACGAAGGCCAGTCCGTGCGGCCGAACGAGGTGGGCACCGTCGGTCTGATCGAGGACGCGGCGGAGCGACACGACGCCCGACTCGTGCGATACGGCCTCCAGGAGCAGTTCCGGTGCGGCGGCAGCGACGCCTACATCCGCTGGGTGCGCGCCGTCCTCGGGGTGACGGACGATGCGCCGGAGCAGTGGACACCGGATGGTCTGATGCACGTCGAGGTGGCGGATACCCCGGAGGAACTCGAACGCATCATTCGCGCCGAAGCCCTGGCCGGCGCCTCCGCACGCATCGTTGCGGGCTACTGCTGGCCCTGGACGAAGCCACTCGGCAAGGAGAAACGGTTGGAGGCCGACGTCCGCATCGGCGACTGGCACAGGACGTGGAACGCGGACAGCGACACGTTCTGCCAGAACGACGCACCACCGTCGAAGATCTGGTCCGTGCACGAAAACGGCCTCGGTCAGATCGGCTGTGTCTACACGGCACAGGGTCTCGAGTGGGACTGGTGCGGCGTGATCATGGGTGAGGACATGGTGCGGCGCGACGACCGATGGGTGTTCCGCCGGGGCAAGGAGCGCAAGGGCCTGGAACCGGGCGTCAAGCGCGTTGCCGTACCCGGCTCGTTCGACCCGAAGGTGAGGGCCGGCAGCGTCGATGATGAGGAGTTCGCCCGGCTCGTCAGCCATGCCTACCACGTGCTGATGACCCGGGCCAGCCGTGCGACGGTGCTCTACTCCACGGATGAGGAGACGCGGGCCTACCTGAAGGAACTCGTCGGTGAGCTCCAGATCCACGGGCTGCGCCCCACCTGGGAGAACCTGCCGCAGGAGGCACGCGTACCGCACCTGCCGCGGCCGCGGAGGGGAAGGCGACCCCGCAGGACTCGGAGCAGGCCGGATACACAGGGGCCGGATCTGCGGCTGTTCTGACTGACCCTGCCGAAAGTGCGGAGTGGCGGGCTCTCCGGGCCCGCCACATGCCTGTGTCAGAAGACCAGGCCCGCTGCCGCGGTCAGGGCCGCCACCACGAAATTGGCGATGACACTTACAGCGACGTCGACCAGGATCTCGCGAAGCCGGTTACGACGTGCAGGCTTGTACTCAACGGGGTTCATGTGTAACCACTCCTTGGCATGAGCTGGAAGTGGCAGGGATCGCCCTACCGGGCATCCGCACTCACACCACGTGCAGCACGCAGTGGAAACCACTCGTCAGTCACAGCCGAGGATCGGACCGAACACCGCCGACGTACCCTCCGGGAAGGTGCGCAGCGTGAACAACATTAGTACAGACGTGTATTGAGCGGGATGGATTTTCTGGCCGTCGTCCGGCCGTGGTCACGTCCGCGGAGGGAACGCCCCCGTGCCGCCTGCTCGCGACTCACCCCGGTGGCTTCGGCATATCACTGCCGGCGCTCCGGTCACAGCGTGCGCCAGGAAGCCGCTTCCTGGCCTCGTCCTTCGCCTCGTCCTTCTCCGCGAACGTCACCTCGAGGACAACCGGTTGGTCGAGGTTGTTCTTCGAACTGCCTGCCTTGCCGGCACGCGGACTCTGGGCTGCCCTCTCCTGCCGTGCACGCTCGACATCCCGCCCGAGACGCCTACCGGCGACGGGACCAGCCGAAGACAGTCGAAACTCCGGAGGTGGGCGAACCCGCGGAGGCCGGGGCCGGGACGGTCAAGGAGGCCGTTCCGGTCCCGGCCTCGGCAGCGTTCTCCATGCCGTGCCTGGCAGCAGAACATGGACGGGCAGCGCAGGGACACTGCCCGTGCCCCGCAGATGACGGTCCCATCTCTCCGTAGGAGCCCGGACTCACGCAAGCTCCGGAGGATGGGCAGTTCACTCTGGTCTCCTGAGGGGACGGGCGGAGCCGCAGAGAAGGACCGCGCTCCGACCGATGACATCGATTCAGGATGCGCCCAACAGGATGGGGAGCTGATTTCTTCCAGGTCGGCGGCGGCCTTGCGGAGCCGATTCAGGCAGGCGGTGCCGCGCCGGGTGTGTGCTCCACTGCGCCGTCCCGCGGCCTTTGTGAAGGGGACGAAAACGTGGCCGGAGAGCCGAAGACGGGCATAGCCTGCGTGAAGCATTGCATGTGGGTCGGGACGACCTAAGGTGCGGCGGAGGTGTCATGGGTGGGGAGCCGCAGGGACCAGCAGCCGTCAGGAAACTCGGGGGACTGGCCGGAGAGCATCCGAAGAATTCAGCCGGGCATCCGGAGGACGGGGAGTGCGCCGAGGGGATGGCAGCTTCTCGGGCACACCACACCGTGGCCGAGGTGCCGGATCCGTATGGCGACCACGCATTATTGAGTTCTGCCATGGCCGAGGGCTATGACGCCGTACCGGCCGTGGAGCGGAATCGGTTGCTGCGGTACCTGGAAGCGGTCGTCGAGGCCCGCCGCACACCGGTGCACGCCGCCGTCGCCTTCAACGCCGTGTACTTCGGCTATGACCTCGACGGCGATGGCTACGGTCGCAGCCCTCTCCGTCTCGACGACTTCCCCGTGGTCACGCTCGGCGAGCGCGCCCCCGCCCTCCCCGTCGGCGCCATGGTGTGCGTTGCCACAGGGTCGGATCCGCTCTACGCCGAGATCCTCTACAAGGAGGGTGCCCACGCGGACGTGGGCACCCTCGGTGACGTACCGGGGTGGGTGTCCGGGGCGCCGGCGGGTGCCGAAGGCCCGGGCAGGCCGGGGGCGGACACCTCTCCACGGCGCCGGGAACTCCTGGTTCCGGACCCGCATGCTTTCGGCCCCGGGTTGAGTCTTTCGCCCGCCCAGCTCCACCGCTTGCGTACCCACCAGCGCTGGATCAACGAGGACGGCCATGTCGTCATCGATGCCTGCTACCCGTCGCGGGAAGCGGCCCGGCGCGGTGACCTGTCCGCCTACGCGGACTATCTACTGACCACCGCACGGGCGCAGCTCCTCAGCCCCTGCGTCCCCGTGTCCCTCGTCGAACTCGTGGGCAGCACACACGACGACGCGCTCCGCGCCGGTCTGCTCCGCCTCCTCGACACGGTGCGACGCATCCTCATCTCCAGCGAGCTGTTGCGTATGTGGGGCTCGTACGCCATGACCCGGCAGGCACTTGCGGCCTGCTGGCGTGACACCGGACCACTTGGTGGCGACGACCTGAGAACTCTCGCGGCGGCCGTGGAACGCGCGGCCACCCCGTCGCGGCGCCGCTACGGACTGACGGCTCCCGTCACGGTCTACACAGCGGTCGGACCCCGGCTGCGCGCCTTGCCCGGAGCCAAGGATCTGCTCAAGGGAGTGGAGTACGCCGCAGCGGTGTGCCGCGCGAACGTGACGCTTGCCGACGTGGTCCAACGGGACAGCAATCAGGGCCTGTTCGCGAACGGCACCCGGGTCGCGCTCGACGACGCCTTCGAGGGCGGGGGCATCTGGCGGTCCCACCACCCCGGTGACGCGGAAGGCCCGGGCGATCCTCTGGCTCCGGCCGGACGGGGATGGGCCGCAACAACGGCAATGACACCCTGGTCGGAGTCGGAGTCGGAGTCGGAGTCGGAGTCGGAGCCGGTTGACTCACCGCTTGCGGACGATGCTGTCCTCGGGCTGAGTGAGCTGGTGCAGACCGGTGAAGAAGAGGTCGTTTGGCGGCTGCCGCTGCGCCTGGGCCATCTCATCGACGGCTGCCTTCCCCTGCGCTCGCCCATCGCGGGGGAGCTGCGGGTGGCCTGCGGGCGGCAGCCCACGATACGGCTCGAGCTCGACCACCCCGGCGGCACCCTCGACGTCGGCGAAGCCGTTCAGAACACCGTCGCGGAACTCGGTGAGGGAGCCGGCCGCCTGACCGGAGTGGTCTGGCCCCTCGACTTCTTCCCCGGCCTGGTGCTCCAGCTCCACTGGTCCCGCGGCAGCCGGGTGGTCCGGGTGGTCACGACGCGGCTCGACCAGCCGGTGCAGGTCGGCCGGCGAGTGATCGGGCACTGTTACGACCCGTGCGTCCTCACCCGGGAGGACGCCCCGGGCAGTGACCGCAGCGGTGACACGGCCGTGGGCCTCGGGCCGAAGCAATTGGTCATGCGCACGGTCCGCCGCTGCGGGCTGCTCACACCGGAGGGCCATGCCCTGCTCGACCGCTGCGGCCTGCCCCTTGCCGTCTATGGCCGTCGGCCGGCGCGGGCGCAGTCCGCCGTCCTGGAAGCGGCGGTGGCGGAACTCCTCACCGAGCGGTTCCTCGAACCAGCCGTCGGCAGCCGTGACTCGACAGGACAGCCGCATTTCCCGGCGCGCCCGGGGGAACGGACCATACCGCTCATCGGCTACCGCCCCGCCCGGATACGCGTGCTACGGCCCTGGGGCGCCACGAGTCCGGCGACCGGGCGGATGCGCGGTGTGCAGTACGTACCCGGCCATCTGCGGCGTCTGTTGCCGGGGCGCTTTCCGAGCGAAGTCCAGCGGACCGCTTTCCGGGAGCACTGCCGCAGACTCGGCAAGGCGGACGGCTGGGAGCTGCCCGAAGGCTACACATTCGTCACCCAGCACACCCGTGGCCTCTGAGTCTCGGACCAAGCCCTCTCATGTGACCCACACCTGGCTTGCACCTTTCTTGCCCGACGTTTCTTGCCCCAGCATGTTGACGCTGGGTGAACGAACCCGTACAGGACGCATCACCGAACGGAGTGCTCACGAATGCAGGACCGCTACCACGTCGTCGCGGGGCCGCCGATGTCCCCGCAGGGCGTGTCGGCCGAGGGCCTCGGAGCTCTGGCCGCAGCACTCAATGCACTGGAACATCCAGCTGCCGCCGCCCTGGACGACCTGAAGGTCGACATGGTGGAACTGGCCTTCAACTCCCTCCCTCCCAAAAGCCGGCAGGGATTGCTCGGCCGCACGGGAATCCGTATGGCGGCTCCCCGGCGGGCAGGCAGCGCGTTATGCCGAGACGTCCTCGCCAGGCTGCAGCGCGAGGCGCGGTTGCACTCGTGCACCTGCGGTGTCACGGCCCTCACCCAAACCGTGATGATCGATGTCGGGAGGGCTGCCGTCGCGGAGGATGGCGACGCCGTCTCCGATCCTGTTTCCCGGTGGGGCGGGACCCTGGTCCGGGCTGCCGTGTTCGCGTGGTGCAACGCTTCGGTTGCCGACGCCTATGTCCTTGCCTGGGCTGCTGACCAGGGCTGGTTCGGGGCGGCGGCGGATGCAGCGGAGGCGCAACGACTTGAGGCCGTACACGCCGCCGCGCGGTCCATCGTGGAGGCGAACCCGGGTTTCACCCTCGGCGCGCCCGAAACCTTCGGGGAACCCGAGCGAAAGGAACTGCGGTCAGCGACGGCCGCGGACCGGCCGTCCGGCGCCGTCCGGGTGGGGGCGGACGACACCGCGTCGGACCCCTTTTCCCCAGGCTCGCCCCTCCCGGACGAGCCGGCACCGCACACGTCGACGCCGGAGACCGCGGTCACGGATGCGCCCGGAGCGGCGCCCGAGGGGGCCGCCGAGAACGACGCGGATCCGGAAGAGGCCTGCCGGAGGCTGGAGATCACCCTTGCCGAGGCGCTGCCGGCTGCTCGGCGGGCGACCGTGGCGATCGAGGACGGGCGCCCTCCCGCCGAGGACGACCTGACGACGTTGACCGGGTTGACGGCCGGATTCGCCAGTGCCCGGTCCGTGTTCGCCGCGGCCGGCGTCGATGTGGGGCCGCTACGCCTGGAGGACATGACGCGGGCCGCACAGTCGCATCGGGTGGCATGCGATCGCGACCGCACCGCGCGGGCGACCCTGGGGGAATTGCTGTCCATCGGTTGCCGGGCGGACAGTCCGGCAGCCTCCGCCGCCGAGGCCGTGCGCGCCGTCGCCCGGCGGCTCCTGGGCATATCGGCCTGGGGAGAGTCGGAACGACGGGAGAGCACCGCGCTCACGGCACTCTCCGACCTCGTCCGACTGGGGCGGCAAACGGAGGCCGCGGCGGAGATTTTGAACCTGCAGGAACAGGTCGTCCGTGTGCTGCCCGCCTGTGCCATGGCCGCGGTGATGGCACACGAACTGGTGTTGACCGAGCCGGCGGAAGCCCACTTCGGCGGCGAGCCCGGTGAGGCTGCCGGTGCGGCCCCGGGACGGGGTGTACCGGCTGCCCCGCCGGGCAAGCCGCACAGCGAGCCGCAAGAGACCGCCGGTTCCCGTGCCTCTGCTCCGGACGCCGCACAGAGCGCGCAGGCGGAAGGGACCGGCGACACCGTGGCGGACGCCGAGGGGCCGGCGACCACTCCGGCGAGGGACGAGCGCCTGGCCGCAGCTCTCACCGAAGACTCGGTCAAGGGAGCGCCCGAGCGTCCCGCCAGGGACGCCACCGAGAAGTCTGCCGAGGGCTCCGATACCGGGCACGGCGTGGATCCGGACTCCGACACCGACCCGGGGACGGCTCTCTCCGAGGCAGCTCCGGCCGACGTGCCGGAAGCGATGCCCCGGCCCGCTCCGCTCTACGGGGGTGATGAGGCACTGCCCGCGGCCCCCGGCCCCGTGACCCTGCGCACCGTTCCCACCGCGGAGGACACCGATACCGCGCCCACGGGCACCGTCGGAACCCCGCACGGCACCGAGGCCCCGAAGGAGGAAGCGGACCGGGGCGAAGACGAGGCTTCGGCCGAGGAAGTCCTGGCCCGGCTGGTCGCAGAGCGGCGCTTCGGACTCGCCCATCATGTGGCGCGAGCCGCCGGCCGCCCCGAGCCCCAGGCGACGGCACTCCGACTGGCCGGTGCGACGGCGCTCCTCGCCTCCGGCACCAGCCACGGCGCCCGGCTGGTCGCCGACCTCCTCCAGCAGCAGAGTGGTTTCGTCGGGCGTGATGCGGAGGGCAGCGAACTCGTCCTGTTTCCCGCCCTGTTGCGTGCGGCTCTGGTCACCGGTGACCACCTGGCGGGCGCTCAGCTCAAGGCCATGGTGCCTCGGCTTCCGGACGCGCTGGGGGAAGTGGCAACCACCGTCGCGGACCGTGCGCTCAGCGGGGCCCTGATGATTGCCTCCCCGCTGGTCGTCATCGCCGACGTCTCCGAGACCGAGGCCCGGCTACGGGAGCTTCGCGAACAGTGCAGCGTCCTCATCGCACAACAGCGGCTCAGGTTCGCCAGGGCGACGGACATCGCCAAGCGATGGCTGGCTCCCGGGGAGGGACTGCTCGGTTCGATGCTCACGGCCGTGATCAACGATGACCGTGACGTGTTGCCGAACGTTCGGGAGAAGGCGGAGCGCCTGTCGAGACTGTCCGAGATCAACGGCGAGATCGACCGTATGGACCGCAAGTACCGTTCATCCAGCGGCAAACCGCTTCAGGGCTCCGGACGGCACGACCTGGTGCATGTCGTCGAGCGTGCCGTGGGTCTGGCCAAGGAGTGGTGCCTGGCGGTCGACGGGGATCGCAGGGGCGAGCGGTCGGACGGGAACCGGGCCGCCAAGGAAATCTCGGCTCTGCGCCAGTCGATGCTGGCGCGGCGGGACGCCGTACTGACGGAACTCGAACTGCCGACGAGGCGACCCGGCACCGTCGCCGCCGCGGCCGCGTGGGCGGCGCGCAGTGCCATGGAGGAGCTCTTCGCCCTGCTGTCCGGCGGCACCGGGCCGGTGAGTCCGGGCAGCGGGGTCGATCCGGAGCTCGTGCTGGACGTGGAGCTGCTGAAGGTCTGTGACACGGTCGGGGAGCAGCCCTCGCTCGACCGGCTCCTGCCGGCGGTTGACCGCGGCTGGGAGGAGGCGCTGCGCGAGCGGCTCGATCGAGACGCGTTCACGGCGGCCCGCACGATCGTGGAACTGGCTGCCAGGGGGGCGCTGCCGGCCGCGGAGAGCACGGCGTTCGGCCCGCGGGCGGGGGCCGAGATCGAGGAGCTGGAGGCCACGAGGCGCACGGTTCTCCGGGCGGAGCACGACGACCTTGTCGCGGAACTGCACCGGGCCCAAGCCGATGGTGCCGTGACGGATGATCAGGACTTGCGGCTGCAGGAGCTGCTGGCCGATGCCCGCACGCGCCTCGATGACAACGACCATCGTGATCTGATCGACGTGCGGCGGGCGTTGGATACGGTACGGGCGGATCTGCCGATGTACCGGCAGGAAGCAACCGACCGGATCCGGGCCCGGCTCGACGCCCTGGACCTCACGGAGGACGAACGGGCCCAGGTGCTGCGCCACCTGGACACCGGCGGCCTGGCCACCGCGGCCGACCTCGTCTACTTCCTGGAGATCGGTGAACCCGTTCCGGAGATCGAGGCGGGCGAGCCCCATCTGACCGAGTTCTTCCCCGTCGTGCCTGACGGACTGCCCAAGGGCATCGACCACGAACTCGTCGAAATGGTCCGCTCCGGCGGGAAGCACCCGACCGTTCCCGTCCTGGACTACGGAAGCCTCTCCAGCGACGAGGCGGCACTGGCGGCGGACGCCCTGAACGATTGGCGCGAGCTGGGCGTCACCGAGCCGAAGGACCGGCCCAACGTCTCCGCCCGGCGCAAGCTGCTCCCGGCCCTGAAACTCCTGGGCTACGACGCCGAGAGCGCCCGGTGGCTGGATGAGCTGTCGCCGCACCGGCGCGAGTACCGCTTCCTCGAAGCGACCGGCGTGGAGGTCAACGGCCGGGCCAAGGTGCCGGCCTTCGGCTCGCAGATCAAGGAGCAGGGCGGCAACCTCCGGGTGCTGATGCTCTGGGGCCGCCCGCCTGCCGAGGTCGTCATGAGCCTGGCGTCCCGGGACCCCAGCGCGGCCAGTCTCCTGATCGTCTACTTCGGCACCCTCGGCCGGGAGGCCCGCGCGGAACTCGCCGCCCGATCCGACCGTCTGCAGCCGCTGCTGGTCGTGGACGACGCGGCCCTGGCCTATCTCGCGGCGCGTGGCAACCGGCAGGTCAGCACGGCCACGCAGACCCTGCTGCCGTTCTCCGGTGTCAACCCGTACATCAGGGAGAAGCGCGGCCGGATCGGGTGGGAGATGTTCTACGGGCGGGACGCGGAACGCAAAAGCATCCTCGACCCGCGGGGCACCCAGGTCATCTTCGGCGGCCGCGGCCTGGGCAAGTCGGCGTTGCTCAGCGACGCCGGGGAACGCTTCATGGACCAGCGCCCCGGGTTTCACCAGCCGGTGTACGTGAACCTGGACCAGGAGAACATCGGCAAGGGGAGCTCCCTCGGGCCGGAGGCGCTGTGGAGCGTCCTGGACCGGGAACTGACCGATGCCCAGGTGCTGGGCCGGCCCCAGGGCCGCAAGTCACAGAAGGACCGCGCCGAGCGTGTGCGTGCGGGAATCCGCAGCTGGCTCGACGGGGACTCGCGGCGCCGCCTGCTGATCCTGCTCGACGAGTGCGACCAGTTCTTCGAGGCGGACGCCCCTCGGTTCGACCAGACCAAGAAGCTGAAGGCGCTCGGGTCCGATACCAAGGACCGGGCCAAGGTCGTCTTCGCCGGCCTGCACTCCGTGCAGCGCTTCTCCAAGCTCGCGAGCAACGGACCGTTCGGGCATCTCGCACAGACCCCGAAGGTGATCGGACCACTCGCCCCGCAGTTCGCGGCCGATCTGCTGGTGGAGCCGATGCGGGCGCTCGGCTTCGAGTTCGAGGACGTGGACCTGGTGAATCGGGTGCTGGGTTACTGTTCGTACCAGCCGTTCCTGCTGCAGATGTTCGGCCACCGGCTGGTCGAGCTGATGCACCGCAAGCGAGCACGGCGCGGAGCCGAGGGGCCTCCGTACACGGTGCGGGTCGCCGACATCGAGGCCGTGGAGTCGGACGCCGCCCTCAGGACGGGCATCTCGGCGGCCTTCAAGGACACCCTGAGCCTGGACCACCGTTACGACGTGATCGCCAACGTCCTGGCGTACCAAGCACGTCACCACGGCCTGGAAGTGCGACTGAGCGACGCCGAACTGCGCGAGGAGTGCGAGACCTGGTGGCGGGAGGGTTTCGCGCAGCTCGACACCGAGGGGTTCCGGGCCTATCTCTCCGAGATGGTGGGTTTGGGTGTCCTGGCGCCCAACCACGACGGCCAGGGCTGGCACCTGCGTGGTCCGAACGCGCTGCGCATGATCGGTACGTCTCATGAGGTGGAGGCCCGTCTGCTGAGGGCCGAGCAGGACTGCAAGCTGGAGGAGAGCATCGTGCTGGAGGGGCGGCCTGAGCTGCCCGACGGCCGGTCCGCCCCGCTCACCATCACCCAGCTGGACGATCTCCTCGGTGAGCGAGCCAACCAGACGAGGGTCGTCCTGGGCACACCGGCCACCGGAATCACCGGCGTCGGCGACACACTGCGCGCGGTCGCCGGGCGCTTCGCCGACTGGCAGCTGCCGCCCATCGGCAAGCCCAGTGTCTTCAAGCAGGAGCTCATGGGCGGGCGTCCCCGCGAACGGCGCGTGATCATCAGCGACTTCGCCCGCTACCCGGCGAAGCCGGAGACCTGCCGCGAAGCCGTCGACCTGGCCGATACCCTGCTGCCCAGCACTCCCGGAGTGACCCGCGCCGTGGTGCTCGTGACGGACACCGGACAACTGGACCTGTGGCGTGTCCTGCTTACGGGCGAGGAACGGACCTCTGCGGTTCCCGTGGTGCTGCGCCGACACGACCGCCGCAGCCTGCGAGGCTGGGCGCAGCGGGCCGAGGCGTTCAACATGGACGAACGCCTGGACCGGCTCTACGCACTGACCAGCGGCTGGCCGCTCCTCGTCGACCGTGCGCACCGGCTGCACGGCGAACTCGGCGACCCCGACGAGGTCCTGCGGCGTCTGGCCGACATGCTCACAGACCGCTCGGCGGCTCATGCGTTCCTCGACGCGACCGGTGTGCTCTCGGATCCGATGCTCGCCGCGGGATATCGGTCCGTCGCCGCGGAGTTCGGTGGGGACCTGGTCGACACGGAGGCCGTCGTGACCGCCATCGCCTACCAGACCGGGGACGAGGAGGCGGCCCGGTGGGTCTTCTCGTGCCTCGATGCCCTGCAGGTGTTCGACCGTGAGGACGCGCAGCTGCGCCTGGAGCCTTTGCTCCGGCAGTGCGTGGCACTCGGCGTGTGACGCACTGCGGTGGTTCCCCGTCCTGTCCGCCCACCCGGCGACCCGTGGAGCGGCGGACAGGACGGGAGCCGTGAGATCCGGGGGAGCAGCCCGGAGGACGGCTCTGACCTGCGTGTTTGTGCCTCTCGATCCGGATGCCCGGATGCCCGGATGCCCGGATGCAGAGCTTCCCCTGTGCGCATGGTGTCGCGAGTGGCTCCTCATCCTGGAGCGGGCGGCAAAGGGCCTCAGCTCGCCGAGGATGAGGAAGAGGAAGAGGAAGAGGACCATGGTGTTTCCCGCGTGGGCCGGACTCACGCCCCAGACGCTGCCACGTGGTGAGGGTGGACGGCACCGTACGGCCGCTGAAAAGGAGCGGTCTGAGGTAGCTGGTCCAGCCGAATTCCTCCCACGATGTAGTAGCGCCGGGCCGTCTTGCGGCGGATTCGCAGTCCGGCGGCGGCGAAGCCTTCGTTCGTGACCCAGTGGCGGACCACCACTGCGGCGATTCCGGGCGTACAGAAGGTGGGTAGTTGCAGGAGGGGATTCAACGGGGACAGGCCCAGGCCCGCTCGCGCGAACAATAGCCACAGCCAGGTTCCGGCGAAGGAGATGAGGAGGAAGGCCGTCACGCCTTTGCGGACGACGGGTTTCGCATGGCTGGCGAGCACGAATACCTGCCTTTTGTCTTCGGGGTTTCTGGTGCCCGCGTTCGGGGCGGCGGTCCTCGTGGGTGAGTTGGGTGAGGTGGGTGAATTGGGTGAGTTCTTCGCTCCGCCGCTGTTTCTTCTGCGGTCTCCCCGCCCTCACAGCAGGCGGCGGGCATTCGGATCGCTGTCGAGAGCGAATGCTGATGGCCCCTTTTTCAGGGTGCGTTCTGGCGCTTTTGGGGGAGGCGACCGGGCGTGGCGCCGGGGTACGGTCCGGCCGTGCGTACATTAATTCGCCCGCTTTCGCGCGGGAAGGTGTTCCGGGACTGGCTGCATGCGGCCCTCGGTGCGGCGTTGAGCCTGCCGCCGCTGACGGCGGCAGTGCTGTTCGCGCCGCCGACGTGGCCGGTAGCGCTCCGTGCGCTGGGCTTCGTGTGTGCGTTCGCCGTGGTGACCGTGGCCATGGGCGCTCCTGCGACGGCCAGGCGCGCGAGTGTGCGGCTGGCCAACGGACTGCTGGGGGCCGGTCTGCCGGCCCCCGTGGACACGAAGGGGCCGCGCTGGGTCAACCGGCTGCGCACCGCGGTGTGGCTGGTGCCGCACATGGTGCTCGGTGGGGCGGTGACGGCGGTCTCGTGTCTGGCGGTGTTCGGAGCCGTTGCGTTTCCCTCGGTCTGGCTGGGCGGTGAGGAGCGCATGACCGTGTTCGGACTGTCCCTGTGGATCGGGGAGGGCGGGCGGGGGACGTGGGCGTTGCTGCCGGCCGTGGGGTGTCTGGCGCTTGCGGCCGGGGTCACACTCGGCGGTGCGGCGCTGCTTCGACGGCTCGCGACGCTGCTCCTCGGTCACCGGCCCGCCGAGCGGATGGCCGCCGCCGAGGAGCGGATGAACCTGTTGGCGCAACGGAACCGGCTGGCACAGGAGTTGCACGACTCGATCGGCCACACCCTGACGGCGTCCACGATCCAGGCGGCGGTGGCGGTGGAGCTGATGGACAGTGACCCGGCGGGGGCCAGACGCGCCCTGAACAGCATTGAGGAGACCTCACGGGCCGCCATGGACGATCTCGATCACGTTCTGGGGATGCTGCGGGAGGAACGGCCTTCCACAGTGCCCCGGCCGACCCTTGCGGACCTCGGTCCGCTGGTGGAGCGAGTCCGTGGAGCGGGTGCGGAGTTGGCAGTGAGGGGCCAAGGCGACCTGGCCCTGGTGCCGGCCACGGTGTCCCGGGAGGCCTACCGGGTCGTCCAGGAGGGGCTGACCAATGCCCTGCGGCACGGGGGGAAAGCCGGGATCCGGCTGCGGACGACGGTGCGGGACGGGTGGCTGGAGCTGGAGTTGACCAATCCGGTCGGTACGGGGATACCTGCCCGGCAGCGGCCCGGGGGACAGGGGGTGCAGGGGATCGGGGAGCGGGTGCGGCTGCTGCGGGGAACGACGCACGCCGGAGTCGTGGAGAGCGGTTGCCGCGACGGCAGTGACGGCGGGGACGGCAGCGGGAGCCGGGACAGCAGCGACGGCGGGGACGGCAGCGACGGCAGGGGTGGCGTGGACGCGGGGGAAACACGCTGGCGGCTCCTGGTCCGGATACCGCTACGGTCGGTGTCATGAACGCCTCCACAGCGCCCGGCCCGGACGCCGATCCGCCGGTGACCGTGCTCGTCGTGGACGACGACGAACTGACCCGCACCGGCCTACGGACGCTGCTGTCGGCCAAGCGCGACCTGAACGTAGTGGGCGAGGCCGGCGACGGTGCCGAGGCGGTCGCCGCGGTGACCCGGCTGCGGCCGGACGTGGTGCTGATGGATGTGCGCATGCCCGAGGTGGACGGGATCGAGGCCACCCGGCGGCTGCGGGCGCTGCCCGACCCGCCCAAGGTCGTGGTGATCACCACGTTCGAGAATGACGAGTACGTCTGGGATGCCCTGCGGGCCGGAGCCAGCGGGTTCATCCGCAAGCGCGCCCCGTCACAGCAGATTGCGCACGCCATCCGGTTGGTGGCGGCCGGGGACTCGGTGCTGTTCCCGGACGCGGTCCGCCGGATGGCCGCAGGCCGGCCCGTTCGACGAGACGCCTCCGTGACCACCGCGCTCACCGGCCGTGAGACAGAGACGCTGCGTCTGATGGCACGCGGGCTGTCCAACCAGGACATCGCCGCCCGGCTGGTGGTGAGCGTGGAGACCGTGAAGACCCATGTGGGCAATGTGCTGGGCAAGTTGGGCGTCGGCAATCGCACCCAGGCGGTCGTCCTGGCCTTCGAAACGGGGGTGGCCGACCCGGGGGCACGGACTGACCCGGATCAGCCCGTCACGCCGGCCAGGCCCGGCTAGCCCGCAACAGCAGCTGGTCCCCGTTCTGCTCACCGTGCGGGGTCTCGGCCGGCCGGCGGTCCCCTGGCGCTTCACGCATCGCAGGATGGTAGTGCTCGGCCTTGCCGCCGCCGGCGCCGCCCACGAGACGATCCGTACGCTGCTGAACCCGGCGGCGCGACCGGCACCCACCTGGGGCCGGCACCTAAGCTTTTGGGCATGTCTCTCTCCTCTGGTCCGCCCGCCGCACGGTGGCTGCGCACCTACCGGCCGGTGGCCGCACCCCGGCTGCGGCTCATCTGCTTCCCGCATGCCGGCGGCTCGGCGAGTTTCTACCGCTCCTGGCCGCAGCAGTTCCCGGCTGATTGGGAAGTGAGCGCGGTGTGCTACCCGGGCCGTGAGGAGCGCATCGCCGAACCCGGCGTCACGAGCATGGCGGAGCTCGCCGGACGGGTGGCCGACGAGCTGGCACCTCAGATGACGCCCCGCACGGTTTTCTTCGGTCACAGCATGGGCGCCTCCGTGGCGCACGAGGTCGCTGCACTGCTCGCCGGGCGCGGGGCGGGCCCGGCGGCGCTCCTTGTCTCCAGCCGGGCCGCTCCCCACCGCCTGCGGCGCCTCAGCGACGGGGACCTCACCGACGAGGAGTTGCTCGACACGGTCGGCCGACTCGGCGGTCCGGGGGCGGAGTTCCTGCAGGACCCCGAGCTGCGCGAGCTGTTCATGCCGCCGATCCGTGCGGACTACCGGCTGCTCGAAGCGTATGTGGCGGAGCCCAAGGCCCCTGCCGTGGACATTCCCGTCGTCGCCTACTTCGGGACGGACGACCCCGGGCCGGCCCCCGACGAAGTCCGGGCGTGGGCAGAGCTGACCTCGGCCCGCAGTGATGCGCGCGCGTTTCCCGGCGGGCACTTTTACCTCCTCCCTCACGAAGCCGAGCTGGTCCGCGACATCCGTGAGCGACTCGTCGCTCTTGGGTGAGGCACGAAGTGTGACGTCGGCGCAGTCTGCTTGCCCGGCCGCAGCGCAGCGCGACCCGGCGTGAGGACCTGTCGCCATCTGCAACGCCTGTGCCATGACGGGCCGTTGGGGTGCTGTCCGTGAAACGGGGGACTCGATGCGTGCGGCCTCGGAGGCATCGCCTCCCCCGGAGGCATCGCCTCCCGCGGGCCGGTGGGCGCCTCGCCGCGCGTCCGCCGTTTGCGGGTAAAGGAACACCGGATGGCTGTCGGCCCCCGGTTTTCGCCCGCTGTTTTGGATAGAGGTCCCGGGGCAACAGAGCACTGTCGGGATGACCGACATGCTGAAAAGAGCCCGTCACCTTTCCCCTTCGTCAGGGGATGAAGCGGGGACGGAGCAAAGGCCGCTATCGCATCGCGCCGAAGGGATTTCGTATGAGTTCCACTGTCTGGGGATATCTTCCCGACTCCGGGTACCGGGCGGGCACGACTCTGGTGGGGTACAGCGTCGAAGCCATTGACGGGAGTATCGGCAAGGTCGACAAGCATTCCGATGAGGTGGATTCCGCACACCTCGTCGTCGACACCGGTCCCTGGATCCTCGGGAAGCGCATCGTGCTGCCGGCCGGCACGGTGACCGGCATCGACCAGGAAGAGGAGAAGGTCTATGTCGGCCGCACCAGGCAAGAGATCAAGGACGCGCCCGCCTTTGAAGGGGACGAGCACGTGAGCAGCCCTGACTATCTTCATCAGGTGGGGGTTTATTTCGGTGGATTTCCCCTTGTATGAGGCGCGCTCGGTGCCGAAAGGGCCGGCCGCCGCCGGGGTGGCCGGCCCCTCCGGGGTGTTCCCCCGCGCCGCGTCGTGAAGCTGCTGCATAAACCCTCGGATACGGGGCAGTCGTCCGAGAACCCTCTCGTCGAAGTAGCCTGCTACGCGGCCCTCGGATGGGTCGGCGGTGGAACTCCACGGCGTGGAGACGGATCAGGCGGGAGGTGAGAGGTGTGACGGGTGCGCAGCAGACCCCGGTGAACAAGGCGGCGGAGGCCCGGGACCATGTTCATGAGTTGCTGAGCGCTCACCGTCCGGCGGTCGATGAAATTTCCATGATTGACGCCCTGCTGGTCACCTCGGAATTGGTCACCAATGCCCAGCGCCATGGAGATGGACTTACCGGTTTCTCCGCCCGGATCGTGGCCGACCGCCTGGAAGTGACCGTCGCCGATCGCAGTCGCCGGCAACCCGCCACGGCCATCGGGCGCGAAAAATTTGCGGTCGGTGGATATGGATGGCCGATGATTCAGCAACTTACCGCCTGCGTCGTCATTATTCCCACCTCGGGCGGCAAGGCCATTACGGTGACCATTCCCCTCACCTACGCGCCGCCTGGCCCGCTGATGTCCTCTCCCGTGTGACAACGCCGGCATCTCGCCTTCGCCGGTGGTGTGCCGTGTGCCGGCTCTTGCATACCCACCCGCCGTGGTGTCGGTGTCGGTAACGGCGCCTGAGAGTACGGCTGTCCTCCCGTGCGGGAGAACTGCCCCGGCCGGCCCGTCCTTGCCTGGCGAGCCGGCGAGCCGGCGGGACAAGGGAGAGGGAGCCGCCGGCACGGCCCGGTGCATTGAGGTGGAAGACGTGATGCGGGGAGTACCTGCAAGGGCGGCCGTGGCGCGCAGCTTTGTGCACGACCTGCTGCACAGGCAGGCGCCCGGCCGATGAGCTGGCCCTTGCCGATGCCCTGCTGGTGACGACGGAACTGGTCACCAACTCCCAGCGGCACGGCGGCGGGCTCCATCGGGTTCACCGCGCGGATCGTCAACGGGTACCTGGAGCCGGCGGTCGAGGACCGAAGCGCGCACTGCCCCACCACTGCCGCCCCTCGTGACCCTGGCGCCACGGGCGGATGGGCGGCCGGACCCTGGCGCAATGGCCGGCCCGCATCATCGACATCGCCGTGACCGCGACCGGCAAGACCATCCGGCAGGGCGATCCCGGTCACCCGCAACTGCCGTGACTCATGAATGTGTTCGGCCGGGGCATACGCGAGGTCAGCAGCTTTTGCCTACCGGAGGGAGACGACGATCATGGGTATCGGCGGATGCATCGGGCTGATCGCGGTGGGTGCCATCCTGACGTTCGCGGTGGACTGGCACCTGTCCGGTGTCAACCTCGACCTGGTCGGGCTCATCATGATGGTCGTCGGAGTGATCGGCCTGGCGGCCTATGTGAGCATCCTCAAGCGGCGGCGTGTACAGCCGCCGGCTCCCGGAGCTCCGGTGGTCGACGTCGAGGAGACGCGTACCTACCGGTGAACGACCCATCGGCGTAGACCCGCGTAAAGCAGCGTAAAGCAGCGTATACAGGCCCGGCGGTACCCATCGGTGAACGATGAGCCGGTGTAATCGGCCCCGGCGTCCCCGGAATGCCTCTTGCCGCTCTCCCGGGCGGCCGCTCTCCCGGGGTTGCCGGCGCCCCCGGTGTGCGGGCGGCCCCTGTCGTAGAGCGAGCGGCGGGCAGAGCGCCGTATGGCCAGAGAGGCAGTTGATGAGAGACCACCGCACGGCAGGCGCAGGCGCAGGCGCAGGCACAGGCGCAGGCGCAGGCACAAGCACGGTGTCCGTCCTGCAGAGAGCGGTACCCGGCCCTCTCCGCGGGGGGCCGTGGGCGGACGGCGGATGCTGACCGAGAACGGCATCGTCGAAATCCAGGACTTCATGCCGATACGAGCAGAGGGCGACCGGAATCACCGGCAGCGGCTGGTGCGGCGGGTGGCCAGTGTGCGGGGCAGCGCGCGTATCCGAGCGGTCATTGCACCCCGGATCCTGCCAGCACTTGCCCTACGTCAGCGGCAGAAGTTCACAGTGGCTCTTCCCCGGCCGCCGGCCCGGACAGGCGATGAATCCGGGCAGTCTCCAAGTCCACCTGCGGGAGATCGGCGTCCCGCCACAGCGCGGCAGGGCCCCCGCGATCCGCCAACTCGTCCTCCAAGCCCCGGCCCCGTCATCGCGAAGGTGCTCGGTTACCACGACAAGACAGCCACCCGCCTGGTCACTGAAGCCGGAGGAACCTGGAGCCGATACGCCTCCGGCGACCACACACGGTGACACCAGGCACGGCCTCAACGAGGAATACGCGACACCTCAACATGCGAGCCCACCAGTCCGAGGCCGGATCACTTGCGAAGTCGAGAACGGTACTCGCCAGGGGCCGTGCCTCGGGCACGTCTGAAGGCACGGCTGAAAGCGTGCGGAGAGCCGTATCCGACCGCGCCGGAGATCGACTCGACCGGCTCATCGGTATCGCGGAGCCGGACGGACGCCAGGTCGATGCGCCACTGCGTCACGTACGCGCCCGGCGTCTGTCCGAGGGCGGACCGGAAGCGCCTGGACAGCGTCGCCCGGGAGACGCTCGTCGCAGCGGCCAGGGTCTCCGTGGTCCAGGGGTGTTCCGGTTGGGCGTGGACACATGCCAGAGCGTCGCGCACGACCGGATCGCGCATCGCTCCCAGCCATGAGCCGGACTGTTCCTGCGGGTGGCGGGCCAGCCAGGCGCGTACGAACTGGACGAGCAGAAGGTCGATGATGCTGTTGATGGCGGCGGTGGTGCCGATCTGCGGCTGTGCGAGCTCCGCAGCGAGAAGTTCGACGGTCCTTCTGAGCTGCGCGTTCTCCCGGGCTGTGACGTGCATCGGCCGAGCGAGGGAGGTAAGCACCGGTGTGCGCACCTCCGGGTCCTGCTCGTAGTGCAGCACGATCACTTCCGTCTGCACCGGCGCCGAGCCCAGCCGCAGGGCTCGGCCATCGCCAAAAGACCGGGCCGCCGCCTCACGGTCGCAGGAACCCATCGTCACGCTGGCGCCGCCGGCTATCCCGTGTGCGGTGCCCGGCGACACCAGGACGGCGTCTCCGGCCTGCACCTGAAGAGGTTTCTCGCCTGGGGCGTGGAGCCACATGGTGCCGCGGGACACCACGTGCAGTGCCGTTCCTGGAGCGGAGTCCAGCCGCAGGCCCCAGGTTCCTCCGGCCTTCAGCATGATCCCGAGCGCCCCACGCGCACCCGACACACGCAAGACCTCCGCCAGCACATCCATGGGTCCATTCTCGTCCACCACGGCGAACCGCCCACCGGCGGACGAGGCGCATGTGTCCTCGTCCACAGCGTCAGGCCACGTCAAGAACGGCCTTTCCGTGCACCTTCCGCGCGAACAGCGCCTGGACGGCGTCGTCCACGTCCTGCCAGTCGCCTCGCAGTCCGACCGGTGCCGAGAGCCTCCCGGCGGCCATGAGGCCCAGCAGGTCCGTCAGCTCCCCGCTGGTCGGCGTCATGTCGCCGTAGGTGGCGATGCTGCGGGGTTCGCCGAAGCCGAACAAGGCCCCTGACGGGAACGTGGTTTCCTGCCCCGAGGAGTAACCGACCAGGTGGATGGTGCCGCCCTCGGCGAGGGAACTCCAGGCCTGGGCCACCAGTGGTCCGCCGACCGTGTCCAGGACGAGGTCGAACCGGTCCCCGGTCTCGGCCAAGTCGGTCAGGACCTTGTCGGCGCCGAGTTCACGGAGTCCGGCGGCCCGCTCCGGCGAACCGACGAGTGCCGTCACCCGGGCGCCCGCCAGCGCCGCCAGCTGGACGGCGAAGTGCCCCACGCCCCCGCTGGCGCCGGTGATCAGGACGTTGCGCGCCAGCAGGGAACGCTTGCGCAGCACCCGGAATGGGGTGACTCCGGCGATCCCCAGCGCGGCGGCGTCGGCCAGGTCCACGCCCTCGGGGACGGTGCCGAGCGAGGCGGGGCTGACTGCCACCCGCTCCGCCCACGCGTGGGGAGCCATTCCCACTGCGACGCGCGTACCTTCGGGCGGCCCCGAGCCGTCGGATGCGGCGCGCACCACGACGCCGGCCGCATCGTGACCGTGCACAGCGCCGGCCGGCCACTGGTCCACGTAATTCAGTTCTCCGAAGTTGAGACCGATGTGCCGTATCTCCACCAACGTCTCACCGGCGGACGGTACGGGCTCATCGACATCGGCGAACCGGACGGGTCCGGCCTCACTGTGATCGACCACAAGGGCGCGCATAAGGGGTGGGTTTCCTTCTCTCGTGGGTGCGCCTGAACACTCGGCGCTGCAGCAGATCGAGTGCGCAAATGCCGCACTGCCGTCTTCTTGAAACCCTACGCAGGACCGGGACGGCGACCAGACCCGTGAGAATCAATCAGTTGACGATCTGTGTCAGTGCGACTCGCGGCGCGTCGAGCCCTGCACCCGTCCGGTGGATGACGCTGTGACGGGCACAGACACGCCCGGCAATGTGATGATCTTGAGGCGTCAGCGCTTCCGTCGGGCGGCGGGGGCGGGCTGGGCGACTTGCCGGGCGACCGCGTCGACGCCGGACGGGCGTTCCGCTCCAGGGAGGGGACGGAGCTGTGGCAGGAGCGGGCCAGGAGCATCGAGGTGGAGGTGGCGCTCCGCGCGGGCAGCCGCGCGTTCGGCCAGCGCCTCCGGCAACGACGGAACGTCAATGACTGCGATGGGGACGGCAGGGGAGCACCATCGCCGATTCCGCCCCCAGGGATCCGGGCAGTCTCCAAGCCCACTTGCGGGAGATCGGCGTCCCGCCACCGCGCGGCAGAACCTCCGCGATCCGCCACCTCGTCCTCCAAGCCCCGGCCCCGTCATCGCGAAGGTGCTCGGTTACCACGACAAGACAGCCACCCGCCTGGTCACTGAAGCCGATGGAACCTGGAGCCGATACGCCTCCGGCGACCACACACGGTGACACCAGGCACGGCCTCAACGAGGAATATGCGACACCTCAACATGCGAGCCCACCAGTCTCGACCCCCAGGATGTCGCGGGCGGCAGCCGGGCGGATGCGTTCGCGGAGGTTCTGGATGATCTCGATGAGGCGGGGCTTTTGGTGGGGGTCCATCTGGAGGGCCGGGCAGCGGATGCAGGCGTGTTCGTGCTTGCAGGGGGTTCCGTAGGGGCGTCCGCAGGTGCCGAGCGAGACCTTGCGGAGTTCGAAGTGCTGCTGGAAGTCGTGCCACTCCTGGACGGTGGGCTCGCGGTATTCCTCCTGGGGACGCGCCGCCCGGCGTCGGTCGAGGAAGCCGCGGTAGGTCCTGATCAAGTCGTCCTGGAAGACGGCTAATGGTGGAGTCGGGTATCGGAACTCTCGGAATGCCCCCCGGTCCGGGGCCCATGTGCCGCCCGGACCGCGGTGTGAGTCGCTGTGCGTGGACGTGCCGGGAATCGGTCAGACCTGTTCGAAGTGGAACGCCTTGATGAAGCAGTCGCGGGGCTGGGCGACGGCGAAGAGGATGCACTCCACGAGTGACTGCGCGGTGAGGGCGTCCTTGGCCTCGCGCGGTGTGGTCTCCCACTCCTCGGACAGCGGGTCAGGGTTGTTGAAGTCGGGCGGGTAGAGGGAAATCACCCGGACCCCCTGGGGCCGCAGGCGCTTGGAGAGGATCTCGGCGAACCCCGCCTGGGCGCTCTTGGCCGCGTAGAAGGCGTCGTGCGCGTCCGAGCGGTGATGACCGGCCGTTCCGCAGGCGGAGACCATGGTCACCACGTCCGGCTTGTCCGAGTTGAGGAGGAGGGGGAGGAAGTTCTTCACGGTCAGGACGGTGCCGGTAGCGCCGGATGCGATGGTGTCGACGACGTCGGCGTCGGAGGCGGATTGGAGGTCCGGTCCTTCGAGGTAGCGAGAGCCGTTGTTGATCAGCACGTCGATGCGGTCGGTGTGCCGGGCGACGCCGGCAGCGAAGTCGCGGATCGAGGCCGGGTCCGTCAGGTCGCAGGCGAAGGCGTGGACCTGCTGGTGCCCTCGGCCGCGAAACTCGTCGCGGACACGTTCAGCGGCGGCGAGAGTGCGCGCGGAGAGGAAGACCTCGGCGCCGAGGTCCGCGAGACGGATGGCCAAGGTGCGTCCGAAATCGCGGCCGGCTGCGGTAATGACCACGCGGTGATCGTCGAGTCTCATGTCGGTGCTCCTGTTCGTAGATCGGAGGTTGTGATGAAGTGCGGCGGCTGACCTCGGCGGCGTAGGCGGCCCAGTCTTCAGCAGCGGCTCGCTGCCATGTGACGGCGACGGTGATGTCGATGCCGAGAGTGCGGGCGAGGACCGCGGCGGGGCAGTTCGGTGGCGAGCCGGACAGCGCGGTCGAGCGGGCTTCCGCGAGCCGGATACCGAGTTTGCGGAGCCGTTCGCCCATGGCCCAGGCACTGATCGGACGGCCGGGCTGACCTCCGGAGAACAGCCAGGGAGAGTCTGTCCGGCCGAGGACAGTATGGCTGCGGCGAACCGCGACCTGATGGAAGGCCAGTTCAGCGACGGGTGCGGGAAGCTCGACAGGGACGGCGCCGAGGCGGATGCGGACGGCTCCGCCCGTCTCCTCGATGTGGTCGACGGTGAGCCGCGAGATCGCGGCGGGCCACTGGGCGTAGAGGAGCAACAGCAGGCCGGCGAGGCGGCTTTCGGGCTTGAGGGTGTCGTCGTGCAGGAGGCGGCGGGCGGTGGTCCAGCGAGCCTCGTCGTCCATGGCGCCCGCAGTGTGGGGGATGCGACTCCCGAGTCGTTGGTGAGGAGCTCATCGAGCCGCTGTTTGAGAGTGCACCGAGGGCACGGGCCAGGGGCTTGCAGTCGTTCCGCTTCCCCGCAGGTGGGACACGGGCGCCAGAGCTCGGCGTCCGGTGCGGTGCACGGGCCGCAGACCGGGGCGTCGGCGGTGCCGGAGTGGACGCCCCGGAACCGTCCGCAGACGGCGCACCGAGCTTGGCGTATATCGCATCCGCCACAGCGGGGCAGGCCCGTCAGCTTCGAGAGCGTGCAGGGCGCCGAGCGGCCGCAGATGGAGCACACCAGCGTCGGCAGGGGACGGCAGTTGGGGCAGACTGGACCGGCGGGAGTACGGGTACTCACCATGCGCAGTTCGCCGCAGGCGGTGCAGGTCTCCCGGTTGGCCGGATCCGTGATCAGGCAGTTCGGACCGAGCGGGCGGCCCGAACGGTCATCGCGAACGGACCTGCCCCGCTCACTCCGGCAGAGTGGGAACACGGTCGCTACCCGCAAATTGCTGAGCGCAGACCCGGCGCGAGGCACGGCTCTGCTGGACGGTCATCAGGCCGTCGCCGAACGCGCCGACCCGATGCCCATGGTGACTGCGGTAAAGCAGGTCCTCGATTTGATCGGGGGACCGTTGCGGGAGGGGTACACACAACGCTGGTACACCTGATCCGGCCGCTGCCTGAGCGGAATTGCCCTATTGATGTGTCATGGCCCGAACAGGGAAAATATTTGCGTTTGGCTCCGCCGGTACACCGGCTGCGCCACTCCGCGGGGTGATTGTTCGACCAGGATGCATAAGAGCCGAAGCCTCGGGCAATGGGCGTGCTCAGACGACCTGAATTCCGGAGGTGAATCATGAACGCGGTTTTCGAGGACGTAGCGGACAGGAAACTGAAACTGCACGGGGCCCATGACGGGACGTCACCGCGCGCCGGAGAAACTTCCACCACGCTTCCTCCCATCGAGGATGCCGGCAGCGTTGCTCCCCATGACGCCAAGGCTTTGTCGCCGCTGTTCTTCGATCGGCTCGGGGAACTCGAAGAAGGCACTCCCGAGTATCAGTACACTCGCAACACGCTCATCGAGATGAACCTGTCCCTGGTGCGCTACGTGGCCTCGCGGTACAGAAGTCACAGTGACGAGATCGAGGACATCGTCCAAGTCGGCACGATCGGCCTGATCAAGGCCATCGACCGGTTCGACCGCTCACGCCGCACGGAGTTCGCGGCCTTCGCGATCCCCCACATCCTCGGGGAGATCAAGCGGTTCTTCCGCGACACCAGCTGGGCCGTCCACGTCCCCCGGCGCCTGCAGGAACTCCGGGCCGATCTGTACCGGGCAACGGAGCAGCTGGCCACGCTCCTGGACCGGGAACCCACTGTCAAAGAGCTGGCCGAGCATCTGCAGCTCACCGAAGAGGAGATCATCGAAGGCATCACGGCCGCCAACGGCTACTCGGCCGTCTCCTTGAACGTGTCCTGCGACAGTGATGCGGGGCCGGACGGCGGCGGCTCGTCCTTCGCCGACGTCCTTGCCACGACCGACCGCGCCACGGAGGGCGTCGAGGACCGGTGCACCCTGGCCGCACTCCTGAAGCTGCTGAGCGACCGCGACCGCCTCATCATCCAGTTGCGCTTCGGCCAGGAGATGACTCAGGCCCAGATCGGAGTCGTACTCGGGGTGTCCCAGATGCACGTCTCGCGCCTGCTTGCCCGCATCATCACGCAACTCCGCAAGGGGATGCTCAGCCAGGTGTGATGCCGGTCCGGTCCGGTCCGCTTTCGGCGCCGGCATCGAAAAGGGTGAAGTGTTGGGAAAGGGCGGTGACATCCGGGACATCCAGGATATCCGGGAGGGGACGGGTCGTCCGGAAGCGCGGGAGGGGTCGCGGCATCCGGACGTGCAGGAGGGGCCACGGCGCAAAAGCCGTGGCCCCTCCTGTGTGGTGCGTGCCTGGTCAGTCCTTGAAGGCGTCCTTGGCCTTCTCCTTCGCTCCGCGGAGATCTCCCCGGGATTCCTTGGCGGAGCCCTCAGCAGTGGCGCTTTCGTTACCGACCGCGCGTCCCGCTTCCTTCTTGACCTTTCCGATGGTCTGCTCGGCGATGGCCTTGACCTTTTCGCTGGCACTCATTGTGAGGTCCTTCCGTTGGCGGCACTTGTCGCGTGCCCCCGCACTGCTCCGGCAAACGACGGAGTGGGGATGCGGCGGATCCGGCGGAATCCGGCGGAATCCGGCGGGATACAGCGGGATACGGGGAGAGCCCGAGGCTCCTGCGGGTGCGTGCGGGACCCCGACTCCTTCCGGCGCCCCGCCCCCTTCCGGCACCACGACTCCTCCGGCCAGGATGTTGAGTGCAGCTGATTCCGGTTCGGAGGTATGGGGGCATGGGATCGGGGTAGGCGGCCGCTGCAGCGTCCGCGGGTGCCGGGCGCGCGGGAAGGCGAGATGACCACCATCGTGAGCGGGACCACGACCGGGCTGCGGGACGCCGACACGGACTCCGTACTGCCGGAGGTGACGCAACCGCAGAAGGTGGCCCCGCGCGACGCGAAGGAGTTGTCGAAGCAGTTCTTCGAGCGACTCCAGGTCCTCGAGGAGGGGACGCACGAGTACCAGTACGCGCGCAACACCCTCATCGAGATGAACATGTCGATGGTGCGCTATGTCGCCCGCCGCTACCGCAACCGCGGTGACGACATGGAAGACGTCATCCAGGTGGGCACGATCGGTCTGATCAAGGCCATCGACCGGTTCGAGCTCGCGCGTGAGGTGGAGTTCTCCACCTTCGCCGTGCCCTACATCCTCGGGGAGATCAAGCGCTTCTTCCGCGACACCGGCTGGGCCGTCCATGTGCCCCGTCGCCTCCAGGAACTGCGCAGCGACCTGGCCAAGGCCAAGGAGCACCTCGCTGCCACCCTCGACCGCGACCCCACCGTCCGTGAACTGGCCGCCCACCTCGACCTGTCGGAGGAAGAGGTCATCGAGGGCATCGTCGCTGCCAACGGCTACACCGCCGGCTCGCTCGACACCCCCGCCGATCCGGACCCGTCCGAGCAGCGCCGCACCCTCGTCGATGTGCTTGGGGACAACGACCCGGCCCTGGAGGCCGTCGAAGACCTGCATGTGCTGGCCCCGCTGCTGGAGACGCTCGACGCCCGCGAACGGCGCCTGATCGAGCTGCGCTTCGGCCAGGAGATGACCCAGTCGCAGATCGGTGCCGAGCTCGGGGTCTCCCAGATGCATGTCTCCCGGCTGCTCACCCGTACGCTGTCCAAGCTCCGCGCCGGAATGTTCACCGAGCGGTGATTCCCGTCCCGTGTCCGTGCCCTTGCCTGTGCGCTTGCCAGCGCTCTTGGCTGTGCCCGTGACCGCGGCATGCGGGACGGTTTCGCAGCAGCCGCAGGGGAGAGGGCACGGCTCGGGGCCTCGGCCGCAGCCATGGGGTGCCGCGCCGAGAGGGGCGTCTCGACCGCGATGAGAGGGTGAGGCAATCCGGAGTCACGCGGTCGGCGTACGGAGGCGCGACGGCGCGCAGGTGGCTGCCGGTGGCCGGCGCGGCCGCGCCGGCCACCTCCCTAGGGGCTCCTCATACCTGAGAGCTACGCGCCAATGGTTCTTGAGCGTGATGTTGTGACCGGCTGCGATATCTAGGGTGGTTCTCTGGTCGGGGCAAGGAGCGGGGGAACGGCGGCTATGCGCGCTGCGAGGTGGGGGAGGGGGCCCCTGCGGGAGAGCCTTCCGTGCCGACCCGACGGCTCCGTGCTCCATGGCGACGACCTTGGCTCGATGTCCCTCGGAACCGCGTCGGGGCCGTCCGGCGTCGCCCTGTGCGGCAGACCCGGCATCGGTGCCGCCCCGCCATCGGCGTCGCCCCGGCCTCTTTCCTTCGGCGTGCCATCCTTCCTGACATTCTTCGTGGCGGGTGCGGGTGCGGGTGCGGGTGCGGGTGCGGGTGCGAAGGCGGGCGGCAACAGCAGTCGTCTGGCGCCGGGGCGTCTTTCACTGCACCGCCTTCCATCGCACCGCCTTCCACTGCACCGCCTTCCACCGCACCGCCTTCCACCGCACCGGCCCCGCGTCTGCCGCCGCCCGCATGGCCCCGGTCGGCCCCGGTGTTCGTCATGGTGCACAGGGCGCGGTCCAGGGTCTTGCGGCGTGCGGAGCACGTGCCCCATCGGTCGGCCGCAAGGCGGCATGACGCTCCTGCCCGTGGTCTGTGGCGTCCCCCTGCGTCCTTCCCCGCCCCGCCCCGCGTCCTCCTGCATCCTCCCGCGCCCCTTGCATCCCCCGCACTCCTTGCATTCCCTGCATCAGTGTCCCGTCTCATCAGTACGCACTATCCCGGTGGAGGAAAAATGGAAGCCATAACTGTCGAGCACATCAGCGGTCTGTACGCGAAGTACCAGGACGACCTGCGGGTGGTGCGTGACGCCCAGCGGAAGTTCCTCCGGGACCGGGGAAAGTCGATGAAGGCGCAGCTCGACGACTACGAGGCGGAGATGACGTATCTGCTCCTCCGCGATCTGCGCCCCGAAGTGGTGGTGGAGGTCGGGACCTTCTACGGCTGGTCCACGATGTGGATCCTCAGCGCCCTCCGGGACAACGGGATCGGCCAGCTGCACTCGTTCGACATCGTCGACAACGTGGTACGCAATGTGCCGGGCGAACTCTCCGCGGACCGCTGGACGTTCACGAAGGGCGACATCCAGCAGCACCCGGAGAAGGTCCCCGCCGAGACGGACTACCTCTTCATCGACGCGGACCACGGGTCTCGTTTTGCCCACTGGTACATCGAGAACCTGTTCCCCGCCGTCCCCCCGCGGACGCCCACCAGCGTCCACGACGTCTTCCACGGCCGGCGCCCCAAGCCGTTCAGCGAAGGGTCCGTCATCGTGAAGTGGTTGGCCGAGCAGAACATCGAGTTCTTCACGCCGTCCACGGCGAAGGCGCCGCAGGTGACCGAGCAACTGGCCGCCGTCAAGAAGGAACTGGGGCTCGACGAGCCGGTACGGGACAGCGACCACAACCCGATGATTTTCTTCACGCTGCCGTAGGGACCGTTGGCGACATCCCTTGGTCCGCACGGCACAGGGCCCGTGCAGGCGGTCGCTGCTGCTGAGTGTCGCCGACCGCCGGAATGGCTCAGGCGGCGTCCAGAGGCGGCGGCATAGGCAGGCTGAGCTCCGCCTCCGGCGGGTCGCTCCGCCCACGCACCTGTGGTGGCGGCTTCGGCCGCCACCACAGCGGCCCCGCTGCCCCGACACCGGCGAACCACATCGCCTGATGCCCGGCGATTTCCTCGGCCCTTGGTCCTTGGTCCTTGGCCCTTAGCGCTGAGCCCTTGGCCCTTCGCTCTTGGCCCTTCGCTCTTCGTCCTGTTTGTGCCTTGTCGTCCGACCCGGTACCCCGCACTGTCATGGGGCCAGCACTCGATCAAGCCAAGGTCTCACGATGAATGAACCCGGCACCGCGATACGCACCGAACTGGAACGATTTATTCAGACGCGGGAGTTCAGCTGCCTGGGCGCACGCGCCGCAGTGAAGCGCCGCGCCCTCACGCACCGGCACTATCGAAGTATGGGCGACGAGGCCTCGGCGGAGGAAAACCACCGCGACCTCGTGGAGTACGTCGACGCAGTCCGTCCGCTGCTGTCCGGTCAGAGCTTCCGTACCTTCGTTGCGACGTTCGACGAGCCCGGAACGGTGGACGAACGCGCCTACGAGGAGCTCATCTGGCGACATCTGCAACTCATGCACGACCTCGACAGCCGGACCTTCGGCCTGGACACGGGTGCGTCCTCCGACCCCGACCGGGCCAATTTCGGGTTCCACGCGGGCGGGCACGCCTTCTTCGTCGTGGGGATGCACCCCGGCTCGTCCCGGGCGAGCCGGCGCTTCACGACCTCGGCAATCGCCTTCAATTCCCTCACACAGTTCATGCTCCTCGGTGAGAATTTCTACTCGATGCAGGGCGCGATCCGCAGGCGTGAGGCCAAGAACAACGGCTCCGTCAATCCGAGTTTCACCGAGTACGAATACCAGCAACCCGCGCGACACTTCTCAGGCCGGTTCACCGAAGAGGACTGGAAGTGCCCTTACACCTCGCGCCACGAACCGGCTACCGAGGACTTCACCGAGGGGCTCCTTCAGCACGGGCGGTGAGTCCGGGCATGGGATCCCCGTTCACAGACCGTCCACCAACGCGGCGGTCGTAGCTGACGCGGCGGTCACGGCTGTCGCAGCTGCCACGATGGTCACGGCTGTCGTGCTGGTCACGGCTGGGCACACCGGTGCGACGGTGTGCCTCGGCCGTCGCCGAACTGCATCAGGAACAGGTAGCCCGCGATGCAGGACTCCCGGGCGGGTCAGCCGGTCGCGCAGGACGTCGGCGATGCCCCATCCTCCCGGCGCCGGATCATCCGCATGCTGGCCGAAGCCGAGGAGCCGAGGAACTGGCCGAGCGCAACACGGCGCAGCCCGTCCAGGGCTCCGATGCGGGTCACCGGGGTCAGCGCGCGGTCGACTTGCCCCAACCCGGTGCCTTTCCGGTGTGCGAGAAAGAGGATCGCCCCCTCCAGGCGCGGCAGGCCGGCTCCGGCCTCGGTACGGATCGCGTCGAGGTTGCCGCCGACCAGGACGCCGGACGCGGTGCCGTCCATCCGACGACGATCTTCGGATCGCGTCGCAGTGTGCCGGTATCCGGGACGTCGACGATGCGGTAGGCGCCTTTGCCGCCCCGGGCGGCGACCACGGCGCGGACTCCCCCGGTCGCCGAACGCGGAGTTCAGGTCGAAGGCGCGATCTTCATCCCGACCGGCCATTACCCCAGCCGAGCCCTGCACCTCAATCACTCACCGTGGGCAGCTGGGCAGCTGGGCAGCGGTGCGACCGGGCAACTGTGCAGCCGGGCAGTCGCCGGCCTGACGGGAGGTGACATGCCGCTGACGGCGTAATGGCCCGTTGGGGCTGTCTGGCCGCGTCAGGCTGTGCTTTCTTGATCAGGGCCGCGTCAGGAGTCCGTGTGGACAGGTGGGGAGAGCGGATCATTGCGCGGACCGGTCGTGGCCTCCTGTCGGGCCGCCGTCGCCGGGCCGGAAACCTCGTGGAAATCGTCGACCACAGCGGCCTCGCGGTGCCCCGTCCTCCCACCTGGATGCGCTGGCTTCCGGCCGCCTATGTCGCGTTCGTGATGCTGCTGGAAAGCCTCGCCCCCACGCCCTGGGCGGTGAGCTTCCTGCTCATCGCGCTGCTGGTGGTCGCCGCGTACGCCCTCGGTCCGGTCGGTGTCGCGGCGTTCACGGTCGTGGGGGTCGCGCTGGAAGGGATTGTGGCCGGCACCCCGTGCTGCACCGGCCACAACCTCCACGAGTTGTGGGAGAGCCACCACGTCGCCGCCTATATCGCCACCGGTCTGGTCGGGATCCTCGGTGTGGCGCTGGCGGCCCACCGCCGGCGCCAGGAGCGGCACCTGGTGCGCAGCAACTCGGTGGCCCAGGCCCTGATGCGTACCCTTCTGCGGCCGGTGCCGCACCGGGTCGGACAGGTCCTCGCGGCCGGTCTCTACCGCTCCGGCGAGGTCGGCACCATGGTCGGCGGCGACCTCTACGACATCCGCGCCACCGAGTCCGGAGAGCGCGCCATCATCGGCGACGTACGGGGCAAGGGACTCCAGGCCGTCCGTACGGTCGCCGATATCCTCGGCAGCTTTCGCGAGGCGGTCTACGACCCCGGTGACCTGCCCGCCGTCGCCGCCCGTATGGAACGGCGCCTGGTCCGCGAGGCCGAAGAGCTCCCCGACGACGAACTGTTCGTCACCGCCGTCCTGGTCGAATACGACGCCCCGGCCCACCGCGTCACGATCGTCAACCAGGGGCATATCGAGCCGGTCCTGATCTCACGCGGCGAGGTGACGGCCCTTACCGGGCCGCCCGCCCTCCCGCTCGGCCTGGGCGCCCTGGCCGGTGAGGATCCCGTCGCCTATACCCACCGCTTCGACCGGGGCGACGTTCTGCTCCTCTGCACCGACGGCCTGATCGAGGCCCGCGACCACACCGGCGCCTTCTACCCGCTCCTCGACCGCCTCCGTCATCGCTTCACCGGCGGACCCGCCCCGGGGCCCGACGACGTCATCAACTTCCTCAACACCGACCTGCCCCACCACACCCGTGTCCTCCATGACGACGTCGCCCTGCTCGCCCTCGCGCCGTACGACGATGACAATGGCGATGGCGATGGCGATGACGGCTTCGGTGTCGGCGACGGTGTCGGCGAGCCGTAGCCGTTGACGAGGAAAGGTGCGCGAGGCCCTGGTGGTTCGGCCGTGTCGTCCCGGGAGTCCGCTCGGGCGGCGGCCTCAGTCCGTTTGGTGGGCCTTGCGCGCCGCCTCCACGAAGTCCTCCAGTGCCGCCCAGAAGGGGCGGTAGGCGGCATCGAAGGCGTCGCGGCCACCGGCGTCGCCGGACGGGTCGCCCGTGAGGGCCGTGTAGAAGGGGCCCGTCGCCTTCTGGAGGGCGAGCGCCGCCGCGGCGGCCGAGGGCGGGCCTTCCAGCTCGACGACACGGGCGCAGCGACGGATCTTCGCGTACTCGGCGACCTCGCGGTCCCGCAGCTCGCCGAGTGCGGCGGTACGGGCATCGGAGCCCGGCAGCCGCAGCGTCGCGGAGATCTCCCAGAACAACTCACCCATCCGGTGGGTCTGTTCGATCAGATCCAGGTAGGCGGTGCGCCGGCTCTCCCGCAGCCGCTCGGCGCGCTGTGAGCGTGCGGAGATCTCGCCCTGAATCCTTGCGGCCTGGGCGCTGCCGCGGCTGGTGACCCAACTGGCAAGCACCGCCGTGCCGCCGGTGACCGCCGCGATCGCCAGAGTCCACCACGTACTGTCGCCCACACGGCGCACCCTACCCAGCCACTGTGGCGCTCCTCTTCCCGGTCACCCCTCCCGGGTCTTTCCTCCCGGGTCCTCCTCTCCCAGGCCTCCCCTCCCGGGGCGCCGCTCTTGGGTCACGGCTCCTCGGTCACGGCGCCTCGGCCACGGCTACGACGGGAACTCTCCCGGCGGTACGGCACTCGTGGCGGCATTTCCGCCGATCACCTTGTTCAGGGTGAATGTCAGCACTGTGTACTGCGTTCCGCCCGTCACTCGCACCGTCCGGAAGGTCGCCCTGTCGTCGAACTTCTCGAAGCGGCACTCGCGGCTGAAGGAGCTCTTCGGGCCGTTCCAGTCCTCGCCGGTGGTGAAGTACACCGTGTACGAACCGCTGTTGACATTGCGTACGGTCGCCTCGGAGCCCCTGCGCACATACACGGAGAACGCCGTCCGGGTGCCGCGGGTCAGTGTCACCACCGCATCGGTGCCGGTGCCGTTCTTGACGGTCAGCCGTCCCAGACCGCTCCGGCTGCCGTCGCGGACGAAGGCACCGTTCGTGAGCCGTCGGTGCCGGGCCCGCTCCGTACGCGGCAGACGCAGTGTGGCGTCGTAGCCGAGTGCGGTGAGCGCGCGCCCGGCCTGCTGGACGCTCTGCGGGCTCCGGGCCGTGCCGAGTGCGACGCGTGGTGAGGTGGCACAGCGGCCGCCGCTGCCACGGGCGCTCCGTAGGTCCTGCGCCAACGCCCGTAGGGCGGAGGTGAGTTGACTGTTCCCGGTAAGGGCGTTGTCCGGCGTGGCGGTTGATTGCAGGGCACCGGCGGCGTTGTCCGCCTTGGCTGCTGCTGCGTCCAGTGCCCTGTTCAGCGGCCCGCCGTCGTGCGCACCGTCGATCGCGCGCAGTGCGCCGTCGAGCGGCCCGAGAGCTTCGGTCAGCGCGTGGCGATAGGTGGCTGGGGCGACGGCCGGTGTCGGGCCGGGGGAGTACGTCGAACCGGCCGCCGGGCTGCTGGGGCCGCCCGCCGGACCATTGCCGTCCCCGTCCGAGGAAGAGGAACAGGCCGTAAGCGGCAGCGAGAGAGCGAGTGCTGCCGCGCCCAGAACGGCGGCCCGGCTCTTGAGGCGCGGCCTCCGAGCCGGCTGCGTCGGGCGCGGGGTGGTGGCGGTCCGGCTCCTGCCGTGCGCCGGTGGTCCGCCCGTGTCCGCCGCTGTCTCGTTCGTCGTGTGCGCAGAGGTGTACCTCATGATGAGCCCCCCGATTCCCCTGATTCCCCCGATGTCCCCGGTATCCCCCGACATCCGGCAACTGTCGAAAGAACAGGCTTCTCCGCCCACAAGTGACTGTCAAGGCCGCTTGCCGGGGCGGCAGTTCCGGGGAAATCCCTCGGAATTCCTGCTTCCGCACCCGTGCGCGGTCACCTGGGCGTATGTAGAGTCCCCTGCCATGGCAGCGCTGAATGATCTTCTCCCCCGGGCGGCCGTACGCCTCGATGTGCGGGTGGCGGACTGGCGGGAAGCGATACGTACGGCGGGTGGGCTGCTGGTGGAGACGGGTGCCACCACCGAGGCCTACACCGCGGAGATGATCCGCAATGTCGAGGAGAACGGGCCGTACCTCGTCATTGCACCGGGCTTCGCGTTCGCCCACGCCCGTCCCTCGCCCGCCGTGCTCCGGACCGGGATGTCCTGGGTCCGCCTGGCGCAACCGGTGGAGTTCGGGCATGAGTCGAATGACCCGGTGCATCTGGTCGTGGGACTCGCCGCCGAGGACTCCGGGGCGCATACGGCGGCGATGGCCGCACTCGCGCAGTTGCTGGCCGACCCGGCGACGGCACAGGCTCTGCAGGAGGCGGCCGGTCCGGACGCGCTGCATGCGGTGCTGGCCGGGCCGGAGGGCGAGCGCGATGACCGGCCGCAGGGCGAGGGGGCCGTGCACGAGGAGTCCGTGGACGTGCAGTCCGTGGACGTGCAGCCCGTGTCCGGGGAGGCCGTACGCGAGCAGTCTGTGCACGAGGTAGCCGTACGCGAGCAGGCCGGAGCCCCGCGGGCGGTACACAAGATCCTTACCGTGTGCGGCAATGGCGTGGGCACCAGCCTGTTCCTGAAGAACACGCTGGAGCAGGTGCTCGACCGCTGGGGCTGGTCCCGCCATGTGACGGTGGAGGCGACCGACACCATCTCGGCCAAGGGCAAGGCGTCCGAGGCCGTCGCAATCCTCACCTCCCGGGAGATTGCCAGGACGCTGGGCGAGGTCGGCGTACCGGTGAAGGTCGTCGAGGACTTCACCAGCGGTCCGGAGGTCGACCGCACGCTCCGCGACACGTATGACGTGTGAGTACGGCAACTGACCACGGCAACTGACCACTGCGACTGACCACGGCAGTTGAGCACGAAGTTGAGTACGGCAACTGACCACGGCAATGGAGCACGGCGTCCGGGAACGACCGCCGGAAGCCGTCCCTGACACACGACGCCCCATCGACAGAAGCCGGGAGGACGGACCGCCACCATGGACTGGCTCATATCCCTCGCCACGTTTCTCGTGAACGAGATCCTCAGCCAACCCGCGTATCTGATCGGCCTGATCACGGCGGCCGGTCTGATCGCGTTGAAGAAGACCGCAGGTCAGGTGGTCGGCGGTGCCATCAAGGCGACACTCGGCTTTCTGCTGATCGGCGCCGGGGCGGGGCTGGTGGTCAGCTCCCTGGCCCCGCTGGGCGGCATGATCCAGGGCGCGACCGGGGCACACGGCGTGATCCCGACCAACGAGGCGATCGTCGGCATCGCCCAGGCACAGTTCGGCGCCCGCGTCACCTGGCTGATGATCCTCGGCTTTGCGGTCGCCCTGATGCTGGCTCGCTTCACCCCACTGCGGTACGTGTTCCTGACCGGCCATCACATGCTCTTCATGGCCACCCTGCTGACCATGGTCCTGGCCACGTCCGGCCGGTCCTCGGTGAGCGTGGTGGTCGTCGGCGGACTGCTGCTGGGCATTCTGCTGGTCGCGATGCCGGCCTTCGCGCACCCCTGGACCAAGCGCATCACCGGTAACAACAACATCGCCATCGGCCACTTCGGCACCGCCGGTTACATAGTCGCGGGCGCCGCCGGACAACTCGTCGGCAAGCGCAGCCGCAGCACGGAGGACATGAAGCTGCCCGAGGGCCTGCGCTTTCTGCGGGACTCGATGGTCGCCACGGCGCTGTCCATGGTGCTGATCTACGTCATCATGGCGCTGGTCTATCTGGCCCGGGCGGGCCGGGCGACGGCGTTCAAGGCATTCGCGGCCGACGGCGGCAGCGCGGCCGGTGACCTCGGGAACTACGTGATGCAGTCCGTCATGCAGGGTCTGCAGTTCGGGATCGCGGTCGCGGTGATCCTCTTCGGTGTTCGTACGATCCTGGGCGAACTGGTCCCGGCGTTCCAGGGCATCGCGGGCAAGCTGGTGCCGGGCGCAGTGCCGTCCCTCGACGCCCCGATCGTCTTCCCGTACGGGCAGAATGCGGTGCTCATCGGCTTTCTCGCCAGCTTCGTCGGCGGCCTGGTCAGCCTCGCTCTGCTGACCTGGGTGGGGCATCCGGTGCTCGGTCTCGCGCTGGTCCTGCCGGGGCTCGTACCGCACTTCTTCACCGGGGGTGCGGCCGGTGTCTACGGCAATGCCACCGGCGGCCGGCGCGGTGCGGTCGTGGGCGCCTTCCTGAACGGTGTGCTGATCACGTTCCTGCCCGCGCTGCTGCTCAAGGTGCTCGGTGCGTTCGGCAAGGAGAACACCACGTTCGGCGATGCCGACTTCGGGTGGTTCGGCACCCTGATCGGCAACGCCGCCAAGGCGGGCGCCACCGGCGGCATCATCGTGATGCTGGCCCTGGGCGCCGTACTCCTGGGCGCGGCGATCCTCTTCCAGAAGCGTGTCGTGGACACCGGCTGGGACCCGGGCGCCCGCCGCGATGCCTTCCTGCCGGGCGCGGCACCTGCGGCACCAACGGCACCCGCGGTACCCGTGGCATCCGGCACGGCCTCGACGCCGGTCCCTGCCCCGCTCCCTGCCCCGGTCCCGGCCCCGGTTCATGCGAAGATCGCGCCGCCGGCGGGGGCGCCGGCCCCGCCACCGCCACCCGCAGCCGGCTGAGCCGGGCCGTACCGGAGGAGGTTCCCCGTGCGTACGGCACGGCGCGGCCCGGCGCGGACCGGCGCGGACCGGCCCGGCTCCCGGCTGGGCCGTTCGATGCCCGCCCCGCGCGCGTCCGGGCCACTGCCTGCCCGCAGAGCTAAAATCCGGAGCATGGCTGCAGGGGAGTTCCCCGACCCGTCGGCCGACGCGCCGGCCGGTGTCCAGCGGCTGATCCGCCGCCGGCGGCCCGTCCTGCCCTGCGCAGGCTCGCCCACCACCTGCACGAGGAGGCGGAGCGCAGATGACCTGCGACGACGAAGAAAGGCCGGGGCGGACGTCCGGCCCCGCCGGGCCGTCCGGCGAGCCCCACGCACCACAGGCCCCGAGACCGCATCCGGCGGCGCCCGGCCCGCATCCGGCAGCACCCGGCCCGCATGCGACCGAGCCCGGCCCACACGGGGCCGCCCCCGGCCGACATGCGGCCACCCCCGACCCGGACGAGAGCGCCCCCGACGCCGTGACCTGCCGGGCCCTGCGCTACGCCTTCGGTGAGACCAAGGCCGTGGACGGCGTCGACCTCTCCGTCCGCCCCGGCGAGGTCTTCGGCCTGCTCGGCCCCAACGGCGCGGGCAAGACCACCGCGATCCGCTGTATCACCACCCTCCTGCCCGTCCCCTCCGGCATGGTGCGGGTGTTCGGGCACGACGCGGCGAAGGAGCGGATGGCGGTGCGCCGGCTGCTGGGATACGTACCGCAGCAGCTGTCCGCGGATGCCGGGCTGACCGGCCGCGAGAACGTCGCGCTGTTCGCCCGGGTCTTCGACGTCCCACGCCGTGAGCGCGCCGCACGCGTCACCCAGGCACTGGAGGCCGTCGGTCTCACCGACGCGGCCGGCCGGCTCGCCAAGACCTACTCCGGCGGCATGATCCGCCGCCTCGAACTCGCCCAGGCACTGGTCAGTGCGCCCCGTCTGCTGATGCTCGACGAGCCGACGATCGGCCTCGACCCGATCGCCCGCACCAGCGTCTGGGAGCACATCAACGCCGTACGGGCCGCCACCGGCATGACCGTCCTGGTGACCACGCACTACATGGACGAGGCCGACCAGTACTGCGACCGCCTCGCCCTGATGCACCGCGGCCGGATCCGCGCCCTCGGCACCCCCGACGAGCTCCGGTCCGCCCTGCGCGCCCGCCGCCGCGCGGCCGCGGCCTCGACCACCGCCCGCGCGGCACCGGGCCCCTCGGCCACTCCCGCACCAGCCGGTGCCGCCTCATGGGACTCGTCCTCCTCCTCGCCCTCGTCGGCCCCCTCGGGCTCGTCCGATGCCGTGCCGACGCTGGAGGACGTCTTCCGGGACGTCGCCGGCAGCGGCCTCGACGAGCAGTCAGGAGACTTCCGCGATGTCCGAAGCACCCGCCGCACCGCACACCGAGTCGGCTGAACCGGCCACCGGCCCCGGGGGCCTGGACCTGCTGCTGGTACCGCCGCGTGCCCGCGCCGGCTGGCAGGTGCTGCCCGCCAGAGTCGTCGCGATGTGTGTGGTCGAGCTGCAAAAGCTGCGCCACGACCGGACGGAGCTCTACACCCGCGCCGTCCAGCCCGCCCTGTGGCTCCTGGTCTTCGGCGAGACCTTCACCCGTATCAAGGCCATCCCGACCGGCGGCACCCCGTACATCGACTATTTGGCGCCCGGCATCATCGCCCAGTCGGCCATGTTCATCGCGATCTTCTACGGCATCATGATCATCTGGGAGCGGGATGCCGGCATCCTCACCAAGCTGCTGGTCACACCGACCCCACGCGCCGCCCTGATCGCCGGAAAGGCGTTCGCCGCCGGGGTGAAGGCGCTGATCCAGGCCGTCGTGGTGATCGTCATCGCCGCACTGCTCGGTGTGGCCATGACCTGGAACCCCCTACGGCTCCTGGCGGTCGGCGTCGCGGTGATCCTCGGCTCGGCCTTCTTCTCCTGCCTGTCCATGACGATCGCCGGGATCGTGCTCACCCGCGACCGCCTGATGGGTATCGGCCAGGCCATCACCATGCCGCTGTTCTTCGCCTCCAACGCCCTCTACCCGGTGGCGATCATGCCCGGCTGGCTCCAGACGGTCAGCAGGATCAACCCCCTGAGCTACCAGGTCGATGCCCTCCGCGGACTCCTCCTGGGCACCCACGCCCATCTGGCTCTGGACTACACCGTCCTGGTGGCCGCCGCCGCAGCGGGCATCGCCGCGGCTTCCTCGCTCCTGGGCCGCCTGGCCCGCTGACGCCACATCACCCCGCCCGACGCCGACCGCGCGCCCCGCACCGGCGCGAAGTCTCCTTGCAGGACCGGCGTTACACTCACGCGGGATGCGTTTCCCGCGGCCGTACCGGCGTCCGGACATACCGGGACGGGAGTGAATCGCCCCCGCCGGTGGGCCTGCCTGCCCGGCCCACTGCGTCTCTCCGCCGGGGCAGTACATCGTGTTCCTATTGCCGAGTCGATGACGGTGGGTGCGAGGGTGGAAACGGCGGAGCCGTCGGAGCGGTCGGAACTTTCGGAGCGATCGGAACCTTCGGAGCGGTCGGCACGGACCAGGGGAACGTGGTTCTACCGCATACCCTCGGGCCGCCACATCTCGGATGCCGGTGCCGCGTTCGGTCGACGCCTACCAGGCCCACGGGCCATGGGGGGGACCGTAACCGCGGCATTTTTTGCGCTGTACACCCTGGTGTCGGTGCTGCGGAACGAGCGCATGCTCAATGCCGGCTACGACCTGGGGATATTCGAGCAGGCGATGCGTGCCTATGCGCACGGCCGGGCTCCGGTCGTGGAACTCAAGGGACCGGGGTTCAATCTCCTCGGAGACCACTTCCACCCCATCCTGGCGCTCATGGCCCCCCTTTACCGGCTCTTCCCCAGCGCCGTGACGCTGCTCGTGGTGCAGGCCGCACTGATGGCACTCGCCTGCTTTCCGCTCACCCACTGGGCACACCGGGCTGTCGGACCGGTCACCGGCCTGGTGGTGGGCTGCGGACTGGGCGCCTCCTGGGGCCTCGTCGCGGGAGTCGCCAAGGACTTCCACGAAATATGCTTCGCGGTTCCGCTTCTCGCATTCAGCGTGACCGCCCTCGGGCAGCGTCGCTGGGGGGCGGCGGCAGCACGGGCGCTCCCGCTGCTTCTGGTGAAAGAGGACCTCGGGCTCACGCTCGCCGCCATCGGCGGCTATATCGCATGGCAGGGGCTGCGCGAGCGGCGCCACCATTCCGGGGGCCGGAGTCAGCAGCCCGGGGGCCGGAGTCAGCAGCCCGAGGACCGGCGTGACCATCCCGGGGACCGGGCTCACCAACCCGCGGAGCGACGGCGCTTCCCCGTCCTGCTCGGCGTTGCCGTGGCCTTCCTCGGCGTGGCGGGCACCGCCGTGGAGATTCTCGTACTTCTGCCTGCCATGAATCCCCGCGGCGGCTTCGACTACTGGCACCAGATGCCGGGTGAGGCCTCCTCGTCGGGCAGCCTTGCCGGTCTTGCGTCCGCCGGACTGCACCTGCTCTGGCCGCCGATGAAATGGCTGCTGTTGTTCATGCTCGCCGCCCCCACCGCATTCTTCGGCCTGCGGTCCCCGCTGACGCTGCTGTGCCTACCCACGCTGGCGTGGCGGCTGCTGGCCGGCAACGAGCACTACTGGCAGCCGAATTTTCACTACAGCGCGATCCTGATGCCGCTCGTCTTCGCCGGCCTCATCGATGTGCTCCACCGGCGGCCGGATATCGTGCCGGCCCGCAGACGCCGTAAGGTCCTCGCCTTTTCCGCGGTCTTCACGGCCGTCACGGCCGCGGTCTATCCGCTCCACGACCTGGTCCTGCCCTCGGCCTGGCGGACCCCGGCGCATGTCCGTACGGCGGAGCGGTTGTTGCTGCGCATACCCGACGGGGACACCGTTGCCTCCTCGAACCGCCTGGCACCGATGCTGACCGGACGCACCACCGTCAGCCTGGTCTGCTTCGGCACCGGCCCCGATCCCGCCGCGCCGACCGCCCTCCCGGCACATCCGCCGCGCTGGGTGGTCTCGGACCGTCACGACCCGACCGTCAAAACCCCCTGCCCGGTGGACCGGACCCACCGCATGCTGCGCCTCTACCGTGCCCATGGCTACGTCCAGGTCGCCGAGGAGGACGGGATCACCCTGCTCCGGAGGCGATAGCGCCCGCGCCACCTCCCAAGCCCTCCGCAAGAATGCGCAGTCGTGGGCCTCGTCGCAGGCCAGGCGGTGGGGCCGGCAGGGGGGCTGACGGTGGAAGCGGCAGTGGGGCTGACGGTGGGAGGTGGCTCACGCGTCCGGGGCGATGAGGCTACGGAGCAAGGGAGTGGCGATCCGCACGATGTCCTCCACGTCCGCCTCGGCCAGGTCGGGCAGGAGCAGCAGGTAGCGCTGGGCGGCGACGCCCATCATGATCGCGCTGAACAACGCGGCACGCAGTCGTGCGTCGGGGGCATCGATGGTGGCAGCGAGGTGATCGGTGACCTCGGAGGTCATGTGCCGGCGCAGCAGCTCTGCCGCTTCGTCGCTCGTCATGCTGGTCCGCAGGAGCACCGCCATGGGGCCGTCCGGATCCGCCGCCCAGGCGCCCAGCATGCTGCGCAGGCGGTTCTCCACCGTGTGGCCGGGGTCGCTGGTGGTGAGTTCGTCGTGGGGGATCTGCCAGTGGACGGCCTCCCGGAACAGGGCCTGTTTGCTGCCGAAATACTGGATCACGGAGGACTTGTCCACGTCGGCTTCGGTCGCAATGGCGCGGATGGTCGCGCGCTCGTAGCCGACCTCCGCGAACTTCCGCCGTGCGGCCGCCAGGATGCGCCGGCGTGTGCGCTCGCCCTTGCGCTCCGGAAGGGCTGCCTCCTCGGCCGGGCCCCCTGAACCGGACGTGCGCTGCGCGGCCTGTCCGGGCGCATTCGTCGCTGCATCGGCGCAGGTCAAAGTCGGTCCCCTTTCCGGTGCCGGTCCTGATGCTACAAGCATCTCCGGACAGTGCCGGGGCCTTGGAAACGGCGGATCGGAAAGCTTCGCAGGACCGCGTCGGGGAAGAGCGGACCGGATGGCTCCGCGGGCGAGGAGCCGGCGCCGGTGCACGGGGCCGGCCCTCACCGTCCGCGCTCCGGCCGGTGGAGTCCCAGCGGCCGGAGCGCGACGGAAACGGTTCGGCAAAACCGTCACCGTGGTGGTGTGCGGCGAGAGCCTTCCGGCTCAGACGACCAGCGCTGCTGCATCCTCCACCAGCCGGCCGAGGTCCGGCAGGGCGTGGGACCGGCGCTGCAGCCCTTGGGCGCGGGACCGGTAGGAGCGGTCATCCAGGACGTTACGCAGCGCCGAGGCCAGCGCATCGCGTGTGACGTCCTGGACGTTCATCCGGGTCCCGACGCCCAACTGCTGGAGCCGGGCGGCATTGTGGGACTGTTCCGCGAAGAGCGGTACGGCCACCATGGGAACTCCGGCTGCCAGCGCCTCCCGGGTCCCGTTGAAGCCGGCATGCGTGAGGAACAGGTCGCTGGAGCGGAGCAGCAGTTCCTGCTGGACGAACGACGTCAGATGGACGTTGTCGCGGCGTGGTCCGTCCCACTGCCGCGGGTCGCGGTCGGCCCCCAGGGCCACGACACCGGTGACCGGCAGCTCTCCGAGGGCCTCGATGATGGTCTCCAGCAGAGCGTGGGCGCCGCCGGGAAGCTGGGGAGTGTTCGAGCCGAGGGTGGCGAGGACGAGCGGCCGGTCCGTGGTGAGTTGGGCGATCTCCGGATCGAGGCCGCCCTGTGCCGCCTGGGCGGGGACCTGGTAGTAGCGGGCGCTGGGCAGCCGGCTGTCCGCGGGGTAGAAGTCCTCCGGAACGACTCCGGCACGGAAGGCGCGGAACGGGTGCCAGGCGTCGGTGACCGGTGCCAGGCCGAGTTTCTCCCGCTGCCGGTTGAGCTCCTCCGTCACGGCGGGGTGGGCATAGGGCGCCATCGGCGCGATGTCCAGGGCGCCGTGGGGGATGCCGAGGCTTTCCGCCGCCAGATAGCCGCCGTACTCGGTCGACTCGTGGAGGATCAGGTCCGGTTGCCAGCTCTTCGCCACGTCGAGGAGGTCGGGGGCGCTGGCCGCGGAAAGGTGCCCGACGAAGGCCGCGGCGAAGAATTCCGGCGCCAGCTCAACGGTCACGGAGCCGACCTTCTCCATGCCCGGCGGGGGCGGGAACGCGCCGCCCCGGAGTGCCTCCCCCATCGACTGCATATGGGGCAGCGTCAACGCGGTGAGTCCGCGCTCTTCTATGTGCTGGACCACTTCGGCGCCCGTGGCGACAGCCACCTCGTGGCCCGCCTCACGGGCTCGCTCCGCCACTGGCAGTACCAGGGGGGCGAGGTGCGAATAGATTGCCTGTGCGGTGATGAGGATGCGCATGATGCTCGCTCTCCACGAAGCGGTGCAGGCGCCACGGAGTGCGCCTCGCCGCGGGTTTCACGGCCGAGTTCTCAAAAATAAACGCTTGTTGAGAATCTACCACTGGCCCTTCGCGCCTCTTCGGGCCGTCGCCGCGGGAAGGGCCTCGCGCACCTGGTCCGCAGGTGGTGCGCAGCGCGCGCGTTGTCGGCAGGGCCCTTCGAAGTACCCGCAGGAAGCGGGCACGTTGAGGACAGCGTCGAATGTGCCGGGCGGCGCGTACTTCCGCATACTTCGGGGACCCCCCGTCAGAGCGTCCCTGAGCAGAGCCCCGGTCGAATTCGAGCCGAAGACCGTCGCTTGGTCCTCGGCCGCCGGCCGATGCGGCGGGTGCGCAGGGCCGGTGGGGGAACGGAACCGGCCACTGTTCGCCGGGACGGCCGGGCGCGGAGCGGGGGTCTGCCACGATGAGGCGCCCTGACCGCGACGTCTGTGCGACGTGAGGAGTGGCCCGGTGACCGCAGCTTTGATCAGTTCGGCCGTGATGACCCATCCGGTGCGCAAGGAGCAGGCGGAGGCGCTTGCTGCTCGGCTGGGGCTCGGGGGACTGGCGATGGACCCGGATCCGGACGGGCCGCCGTCGGCGCTGCGGACCGCGCTGGTGGCCTGGGCGGCGCGGACGGCGGCGGCCGGACACCATGTGGTCGTCCAGGACGATGTGGCCGCCCCGGCGGAGCTGCTGGAGCTGGTGACGGGGTCGGTGGCGCGGTTTCCGGACGAGGCCCTGATCTTCTACACCAACTGGCACGCCCGGAACGGCGCGGCGGCCCGCCTGGCGGCGCTGGCCGGGGCCGGGTGGGTGCGGGCCGTACCGGAGGAGTTCGCGCCGACGCTGGCCATCTGCCTGCCGGTGCGGACGGCGGATGCGTTCCGGGTGTACGCGCGGGACAGCGCGGAGCGTCATGACGACGAGCTGATGGCCGCGTTCCTGCGCACACAGGGGCGGTCGGGTCTGCTGGCGGTGCCGAACGTGGTGGAGCACATCGGGACCAGCAGTATCAACGGGCATGCCGCGCAGGGCGTCCGGCTGGCGGCCTGCCCCGTGGGTGCCGCCGACGCGCGGCCGCTGCTCGACCACGGGTGGGTGCTGGAGGAGCTCGACTGGTTGCCGTACATGCGGTACGGGGAGGGGTATCTGCGGCCGGTCGGGCACGAGCGGGACGCCGACCCGCGGCGCCATCTGCGGTGGCCGGAGGCGCTGCCGCCCACCGGCCTGACGGAGGGGCGGCTGTGGGACGCAGTACGGCGGTACCGGCCCGAGGACGCCGCGGCGGAGGTGGGGCGGCTGTTCGGGGCCGCCTTCGCGGACGAGCTGTGGATCCACTGCCTGTTGCTGGGGCGGCAGGCCGTGGACGCCGCGCGACGGCCGGCGGCGCGGTCGGCGTCGCCGCGGCCTGCGGGCGCCGCCGGGGCCCGGGTCCGGGCCGCCGCGCTGTCCACGGTCGGCCCGGCGGGGCTGCCGCCCGAGCGCCGGCTGGGGGTGACCCCGGAGCAGTCCGCGCTGATGACGGGGTACGCGGAGAGCGCGGTGCGGTGCGGCGGACTGCTGCTGGGGCCGGCGGGCCTCGGGGTGGCGCACTAAGGGGCCGAGGGCGGCGCCTGGGGGGCTTCCCGGACGTCGTGGGTGATCCATACGCAGGGTTCCCAGTAGGCGCCCCGGTCTTGGGTGTGGTCGATGTCGAGGGGGGCGAGCCCGCCGGGGAAGACGTAGCGGCCGTCGTCGGGGAAGGCCATGCCGGTCCACGCCTCCCATTCGGCGACCGTGCCGGTGATGCGGGAGGACTCCGCCACCGACGCGACGATGCAGCCGCCCTGGCGGACCTGTGTGCGCAGCCACGGATCGAAGGGGGCACCGTCGGGGCGGGTCCAGGCCGCGTAGCGGTCGATGGGGACGAGCGGATAGCGGTCCTTCCAGGTGGGGCGGACCGGGACGATGACATGGGAGAGCCCGGCGGAGCGGGCCATGGCGGCCATGTGCGCCAGGAGGCGGGTGGAGTGTCCGCGGCCCTGGTGGGCGGGGGAGATCTCGATGCCCAGGGCGCACAGGGCGTCCGGCTCGGCCCCGGCGTCGTGGTCGCGGAACGCCGCTGCGATGGACGCGTCGAGGCCGGTGCCGAGGCCGGTGGGGGTGCCGTCCCAGGTGCGGGGGAGGGTGCGGCCGGCACCGAGGACGGTGTCCGTCCCGGTGTCGTGGAGGAGGAACTGGTGGTCCGGGAAGTCGGTGAACAGGCGCGTCCAGAAACCGGCGTTGATGTCGCCGTGCAGGTTGTATTCGGGGACGACTCCGGCGAATTCCTCGGTGAGCCGGTTCCAGAGTTCCGGGCGCCGGGAGTGGTGGACGAAGGCGAGGGTCATACGGCACTCACCCCGGGCTGTCCGGTGGGCTTCTCGGCGGTCCAGACGATGACCAGCGGAATGTCCGCCCAGGCCGCACGGGCGGCATCCGCAATGGCCTCCTCGTAGCCTCCCGGCGCCAGGCGGCCGTTGAACACCGGTTCGTGGCATTCCCGCACCGTCAGCCCGGCTGCGGTGAATGCGGAGAGATAACTGCCGGGCAGATGGACGTGATTGCGGACGAAGGCCAGGCGGTCGTCGCCGTGGACGAAAATGCATTGGCCCTGGAGGGAGACGACGAACGGGTGCATATCGGAGAGGATGATCCGGCCGCCCGGGCGGATCACCCGGGCCAGTTCGGCGATACCGGCGGAAAGATCCGGTAAGTGCGTCATGGCGAGTGAGCAGACCGCCAGGTCGACACTGTCGTCGTCGAGCGGAAGGTCTTCCAGCCGCCCGCGGCGGAATTCGGCACCGGGGGCTTTGCGGTGGGCTTGGGCCAGCATTTCCGGGGACTGGTCGACACCGATGACGCGGTAGCCGCGGGCCGTCAGGGCGGCGGTCTGGCGGCCGGTGCCGCAGGCCGCGTCCAGCGCGGTGCCCACCGGGCCGCGGTCCAGGAGCCGGTGCACCACCGGCTCCTCGACCTCGATGAACGAGCTCGGCAGCGAATCGTAGCGGGCCGACCAGGAGGCGTAGCCGGCGGCGGCGTCCAGTTCGCTGACCGCCGCCCCGCCATCCGGGAGCGGAACGCCCTCGCCCGCGGCGACCGCGCGGATCTCGTCCACCCGGGCCTTCAGGAAACTCTCGTCGGCGTCCATCGCATGCCGGAGCAGTGCCAGTCCCTCGATACCCAGGACGAGTTCGCGCACCCGGAATGTGCTGTCCATTGTCAGGCTCCCTTGGCTGGAATTTTCATTGTCGGCCCTCGATGGCGCACCTAGCATGACGCGGATGATCGAGGGATATCTGGATCGTGAGAGTGTGAGAGCCGGACGGCGTCTCAGATTTCATGTGTCGACGGATTCCACTGAATTCCGGGTCCGCTTCTACCGGTTGGGGCGACACCTGTCCTTCCTGGCGGAGTCCGGGCCGTACCGAGGGATTTCGGCCGCCGCACCGCCCCATCCGGACGGCACTCCGGACCGCGCCTCGCCCGCCGTGGACTGGAACTGGCCGACGTACCGTCACGCCATTCCCGGTGACTGGCCGCCGGGCATCTATCTGGCCCATTTCGTCGAGGGTCCGGAAAGCCGGGCCAGGGACGTTCCCCTGCTGGACGACACCGGAATCGAGGGCTTCGGCCGGGAGTTCTTCGTCGTCCGGCCCCAGCGGCCTGCTGCGACCGGCGCCCGCATCCTCTACAAGAAATCGACGTACACCCGGCACGCCTACAACCGCGCCGACCGCCCGGACGGCCGGCGGGCCGCCAGCCTCTACGACAACCCGGTCTACCAGGAGGGCGGCCACGGCCGGCCGCGCGGCCACCGGCTCAGTCTGCACCGGCCCGGCGGCGTCATCGACCTGGCCTACTGGGACGCGCCGTTCATCGCCTGGCTGGAGCGCAGCGGCTACCAGGTCGAGTACTGCACGGACCTCGACCTGCACGAGGAGCCCGGGCTGCTCGCGCCCTACCGGCTGCTGCTCAGCGTCGGGCACGACGAGTACTGGAGCGCGGCGATGCGCGCCCAGGTCGCGGAGTTCGTCCGCGACGGCGGGAATGTGGCGTTCCTCAGCGCCAACACCTGCTGGTGGCGGGTCCATCCGGTGGACGGGAACAGCGCGTTCGTCTCCGACACCGACCACCACGTGGGGGAGGAGTACCCGCACCGTCCGGCGACCGACCTGTGGTGGCCGGCGCCGCCGGACGGCGTCGGCGAGCCCGAGAACACCCTGACCGGGGTCAGCTTCCGCAACGGCGGGATGTGGCCGGGGGAGTGGCCCGGCGACCGGCCGCGCGACGGGTACCGGGTACAGCACGCCGACCACTGGGTCTACGAGGGCACCGGGCTGCGGGACGGCTCCGACGGCGGGACCGCCGACGCTCTGGGCGCCGGGACCCCGCTGATCGGCTACGAGTGCGACGGTGCCGCCTTCGCCCGGGACACGGACGGGGTGGCGTACGCCACCGGGGCGGACGGCACACCGCGGTCCTTTCTCATCCTGGGGATCTACCTCCTCGATCCGGTGCACCACGATTTTCACCACCTGAAATGGGGCCACTGGAACTGTCCGGAGCGTGAGTCGACGATCACCGGCCCACGCGCCGCCACCATGGGGATCCACACCGCCGGCGGCACGGTGTTCACGGCCGGGACCACCGACTGGCCGGTGGTCTGCGGCCGCGAACTCGACCCCGGGGTCGTCCGGGTGACCCGCAACCTCCTGGACCGGCTGTCCGGCCCGCCGGGCACTACAGGAGACTGCTGAGCGCGCCCAGCGAGGCGATCCGCACGGCCCCGTCCGGGAGCGGCGGGGCCACCCCCTCCACCGCCCGGTCGGGGCGCCACAGATGAGCCGCCCGCATCCCGAACGCCAGCGGGCCCGCGACATCCGCCTCCCACATGTCGCCGACGAACAGGGCCTGTTCGGGGCGCAGTCCGCAGCGCGCCAGCACGGTGCGGTAGATGAGCGGATGCGGTTTGCGGGCCCCGGCGCGGGCCGAGGTGACCGCGGTGTCCACCAGGCCGGACAGCCCGACCCCGTCGATGGCACGGTCCAGGTCCCAGAACCAGTTGGAGCACACCGCCACCACCAGGCCCCGCTCGCGCAGCCCGGACAGCGCCACCGGAACGTCGGTGAAGAGGGCCAGCCGCAGCTCCTTCGTCGCCCGGTCGAGGTCGGCGGCCAGCTCTCCGGCTGCGGCTTCCGGCACGCCGCAGGCCAGCGCCCGCCGCCGCAGCCGGTCCAGTTCCCAGGCGTGGTACGCCTGTTCGCTGCCGGAGTGGGCGGTGTGCTCCTCGCCGTCCCGGGGCCCGGCCGCCCACTGGTCGCCCCACCGGGCGGCGGCGTCGGCCAGGCCCCGGCGGAGGAAGAGCGACCGGTGGCTGGGCGGCAGCGGCTCCACCATCCGCACCAGGGTGCCGTAGAAGTCGAAGATCACGCCCCGGACGGTGGGCCGGCGGAGCGGAGTCCGGTCCGGCACCGGTCTCAGTACCGTCCGTAGCGGTGCGGGAAGTAGTCCTCCAGTTTCCCCTCCCGCTCGATGTCGACGGTGGCGCAGTGCAGTCCGCCGCCGAAGGGGCCCACCGCACGGAACGGCACCGGCACGATCTCGAAGCCGTGTCCGGACAGCTGGTCGGCCAGCGCCACTTCCTTCTCCTCGATGCACAGGGTGTTCCGGTCGAGGTTGAGCATGTTGCCCGCCAGCCACGGACTGCAGTACGACAGCTTCGGCGGATGGTCCCAACTGGCCGGCTGCACCGCCTCGATGATCTCCCAGTCGTTGCGCCGGAAGAACTCCATCAGTTCGGCGTCGGCGAGCCGCTCGCCGCAGTGCAGCACCAGCCCGGGCCGCAACGGCACCCAGGTGGCGTCGATGTGCAGCGGATGGGTGTTGGTGGAGGTCACCGCGTGCACCCGGTGGTCGGGGAAGTGGCGGGTGAGCCACTGGTACCCGCTGCGGTTGGTGACGAACGACAGCTGGACGAAGAGGTCCTTGCCGAAGCGCGCGACGTCGGCCGCGTCGAACAGCGGCTCCTCCTCGGTCAGGACGAGGTCGTAGTCGCGCACCCGGGCCAGCTGCTCCTCGGTGCTGAGGGTGGGGTAGGTATCCCAGAAGCCCGGCTTGTAGGAGGCGTCGGTGAGCCGGGGCTTGGGGGCCGCCTCCCAGCGCATGTGCGGGTCGGCCTGGAAGATCCGCTGCAACAGGGGCCGGTAGCAGAGGTATTCGAACCAGCGGCTGCGGTACGACATGGTGGCTTCGAGGATCTCGTTGCCGACGGTCAACAGGAGATCGCGTGGTGGCATGCAGCCGGACATGGTCTCCTGGGCCCAGTCCGGTGTGGAGACCCGCTGGCCGAAGTCGACGGGGCCGGGCCGGTCGACGCGGATGCCGCGGCGGCGCAGCATCCCGGCGAAGTTGTCCAGCTGCTCGTTGGCCTCGGCGGTCATCTCGGCCGGCATCGGGCCGTAGGTGCCCAACGGGAAGCCGTCGTCGGGGAAGTCCCGTCGGATCGCGGGCTCGGGTGCCTGGACGACTGCGTTGTCGGCGCGTCCGACGACGACGTGCCGCAGGGGGTCCCAGCCGTTCCAGGAGTTGACCTTCACAGGCCGGGGGGCCGGAGCTGCGGCCGTCGTGCCGTAATCGGTCACGTGCAAACCCTTCGATAGGGGACGTGGGAGACACCCGAGCAAAGCTGAGGCAGTGGGGGTGGCAGCGTCAAGAGCGGATCATCGGGACAGCGCGTCGTTTGCGTCAAACCGATCGTGGATTCGTGGTGGCGAAATCAAGATCGGAATACGGTCCGGCCTGCCGTGCGCCGTATCCGGGCGCCCCCGCCGGCCATTTCCGGGCGCCGGAATTTCTGGCCGGAAAGACGCTTCGAGGTGATCAGCGGGATGCCCGGGGTAGATACAGCCGGTTCCGACAACCCGACGGAGGAGATCATGGATGAGTACCTCTCCCGTTTCGCGGCGGGCCTGGGAGCAATTGCCGTGCTGGGCGCGCTGGCCGGTTGCGGCGGCGGCAAGCCGGTTGCCGCCGCGGACCGGACGGGGGAGCTCACGGTCTGGTTGACCGTGGACGCCCAGGAGAACTGGCCGGATCTGGTGTCCGAGGTCAACGAGCGCTTCCGGAAGACCTATCCGAAGATGAAGGTTGCCGTGCAGTACCAGCAGTGGACCACCAAGAACCAGAAGATCGACGCCGCGCTGGCCGGTCAACATGTGCCGGACGTGGTCGAAATGGGCAACAGTGAGACCACCAATTACCTTGTCAATGGTGCCTTCGCGCCCCTCGATCCCTCCGCATTCGACCATTCCGCGGAATGGTTGCCGGCGCTCCGCGACGCCTGCCGCAGTGACGGAAAGACCTACTGCGTGCCGTATTACGCGGGCGCCCGGGTGGGTATCTACCGCACCGATCTCCTCAAGAAAGCGGGCGTGACCCGGGCCCCGCGCAGCTATACGGAATTGAGCCGGGATCTCGACAAGCTCAAGCTGAAGTTCGGTGCCGCCGACAAGAACTTCTCCGCCTTCTACATGCCCGGCCGCTACTGGTACGCGGCGATGGCATTCGTCAAGGACGCCGGTGGCGAGATGGCCGTACGCAAGGACGGCCGCTGGCACGGCGCGCTCTCGTCCGCCCCGTCCGTCGCCGGGCTCACCGCCTGGAAGGAGCTCCTCGACGCCTACTACGCCGGCGATCGCTCCAAGGACAACGGCGACGAACCGGCCGTCGTCGGCCAGGGCAAGGTCGGCATGTTCTACGGCAACACCTGGGAGGCCAAGGCCGCGACCGACAGCAGGTCGGGCGGCGACCCGGCGCTGCGCGGCAGATTCGCCACCTTTGCGTTCCCCGGCCCGTCCGGCAAACTGCTGCCGCCGTTCCTGGGCGGCTCCACCCTGGCCGTTCCCGCCAAGTCCGGCAACCAGGACCTGGCCCGGGACTGGATCCGGCTGTTCACCGACCGCACCTCACAGCGCCGGCTGATCGCCGCCGACACCCTGCCCAACAACACCGTCCAGCTCCGCGAGGTGGCCGCCGGCGGCGTCAACGGTCCGGCCGCGCGCGCCGCCGGACGCGGCTGGGTGACCCCCCAGGCTCCCGGCTGGGGAGCCGTCGAGAAGTCCAACGTCCTCCAGGAGATGCTGCAGGACATCGCGACGGGGAAGCAGTCGGTGCCGGAGGCCGCACGGGCCGCGGACCGCCGTATCGACGCCGTGATCAACGAGAACTGACGACCGTGGAGACCGCGGAACTGTCGGATCCGCCCCGCCTGCCCCGCCCGTCGGGTACGCGGCGCCGGCACCGGGCGCCCCGGCCTCCCCGCCCGCGGCGGACCGCCGGGCGGCGGGTGCTGCCCTACCTGCTGATCGCGCCGACCGTGCTGGCCCTCGCCGTGGTCCTCGGCTACCCGCTCGTCGACCTGGTGCTGCTCTCCTTCCAGCACATGACACGCCGCGAACTGTTCTCCGGAGCCGCACCGCCCTGGGCCGGGCTCGCCAACTACCGTTCGATCCTCTCCGACGGCTTCTTCTGGACCGTCGTCGGCCGTACCGCCCTGTTCACCGTGGCCTGCGTCACGGCGACGATGGTGCTGGCGCTGCTGGTCGCGCTGCTGATGCGGCGGGTCGCGCCCTGGGTCCGGACGGTCATGTCCGGCGTCCTGGTCGCCGTCTGGGCCATGCCGATCATGGTGGCCGCGTCCATCTTCCGCTGGCTGTCGGACGCGGACTACGGCGTCGTCAACTGGCTCCTCGGCCTGCTGCCGGGGCTCGACTTCACCAAGCACAACTGGTTCGAGAACCCCTGGCAGGGCTTCGCCGTGATCACCGGCGTGGTGGTCTGGGGCGCCGTCCCCTTCGCCGCCCTGACCCTCCTGGCCGCGCTCGGCCAGGTCCCCGCCGAACTGGAGGAGGCGGCCCTGGTCGACGGCGCCCACGGCTGCCGGCTGTTCCGGCACGTCACCTTCCCCGTGATCAAACCGTCGGTCGTCCTGGTCACCTCGCTCTGCGCCATCTGGGATTTCGGAGTGTTCAACCAGATCTGGCTGATGCGCGGCGGCCAGCCCGAGAAGGAGTACTACCTGCTCGGCGTCTATTCGTTCATCGAGTCCTTCGCCGTCAACCGCTACAGCGCCGGCGCGGCCATCGCCGTCCTCACCGTCCTGATGCTGCTCGGCGGCGCGGTCGTCTACGTCCGCCAGATCATCCACCTGGGGGACGCCGAGTGAACACAGCCCCCGGCACCGGGAACCCGCGCGGCCCGCGCCGGCGCCCGCACGGCCGTCGCCGCGCAGTGGCGAACGCCGTGGGACTCCTCTTCAGCGCACTGATGGCCTTCCCGCTCTACTGGATGCTGCTCACCGCGTTCCGCCCGGCAACGGAGATCCACGCCGACCCGCCGCGTTTCTGGCCCGACCACCTGACACTCGAACACTTCCGCCGCGCCATCGGCACCCCGACCTTCTGGTCCAACGTCCGCTCCAGCGTGCTCATCGGCGCCGGGACCGTGCTGGTCTCCCTGCTGATCGGGACCCTTGCCGCCTTCGCCCTCGCCCGCTTCTCGTTCGCCGGGCGCAAAGCCCTCGTCCTGGTCATCCTCGGCGTCCAGATGATCCCGCCGGCCGGACTGATCATTCCGGTGTACCTCCTGCTGAGCGATGCCGGACTGACCGACAGCCTGCCCGGCGTGATCCTCACCTACCTCGTCTTCATGCTGCCGTTCACGGTCTGGCTGCTGCGCGGCTTCATCGTGGCCATCCCGGTCGAGTTGGAGGAGGCCGCGATGACCGACGGCTGCACCCGGCTGGGCGCCTTCCGCCGGGTCGTCCTGCCGCTGCTCGCCCCCGGACTGGTGGCCACCTCCATCTACGCCCTGGTCCAGGCGTGGAACGAGTACGTCCTCGCCTACGTGCTGCTGTCCAGCAACGACAAACAGACCCTCAGCATCTGGCTGCTGTCCTTCCAGACCAGCTTCGGCACCGACTACGGCGGACTGATGGCCGGTGCCACGCTCACCGCGCTCCCGGTCGCGGTCTTCTTCGCCCTCGTCCAGCGGCGGATCGGCTCGGGCCTGGCCACCGGTGCGGTCAAAGGGTGAGCCGGAAGAGGGCCGGACCGGCACCGCGCCGCCGGTCCGGCGGTCACTGCCGACCGCGGCCACCGGACGAGCCGATCCGGACCTTTCGTCCCCGTGCTTCACCGGCGGACCAACCGTTCCGCCGGTGAACGAACCCACTGCACTCGACCCGCAGGAGAACACGTGACGTTCGACCGCCTCGACCTGGTGTCCAAGCTCTACCAGCCGTCAGGCTGGCCGCGGATCGTCGAAGCGGCCACCGGAGCCCGCTCCAGCGGCCCCCTGGTCGTCGACCTGGACCCGACGACCTTCTGCGATCTGGCCTGCCCGGAATGCATCAGCGGGAAGCTGCTCAACCAAGGACGCTTCACCCCGGAACGACTGGCCGAACTCGCCCGGGAAATCGTCGAGATGGAGGTACGGGGGGTGGTCCTCATAGGCGGCGGGGAACCGCTCGCCCACCGGGGAACCCGTCAGGTGCTGCGGGTCCTCGGTGAGGCCGGCATCGCGATCGGCGTGGTCACCAACGGCACCCTGATCCGACAGAACCTGGCGGAACTGGCCGCCTATGCCTCCTGGGTGCGGGTCTCCGTCGACGCCGGGACCAGCGAGACGTACCGCCGGTTCCGCCCCGACCGCAAGGGGCGCAGCGTCTTCGACAAGGTCATCGGCAACATGCGGCTGCTGGCGGAGGCCAAACGGGGCGCCCTGGGCTACTCGTTCCTCGTCATGACCCGGCGGGAGCCCGACGGCAGCGTCGTCAGCAACCACCATGAAGTCCTGCGGGCCGCCGAACTCGCCCGGGACATCGGCTGCGACTACTTCGAGACCAAGGCGATGTTCGACGACGGGCACCACGTCATCCAGGTCGCGGACGAGACCCTCGCCTCCGTGGAGGACCAGCTCGCCCAGGCCGCCACCTGGGCGGGCGACGGCTTCGAGATCGTCAACTCCTCGACCCTGACGTCCCTGCGGAACCGGGTCGGGCCCGTGCAGGAGAAGCAGTACCACCGGTGCCGGGTCGCCGAGCTGCGCACTTTGGTGACGCCGTCCGGGGTGTACGTCTGCGCGTACCACCGGGGCAACGCCGGGGCCCGGATCGGGGACGCGGTGACCGACAGCCTCGCCGAGATCTGGCACACCTCGGACCGCGGCATCGTGGACCCGAGCCGGGACTGCCGCTTCCACTGCGCCCGCCACCGCTCCAACCTCGAACTCGACAGGATCGGGGACGGAACGGTGGCGGGAACGGTCACCGCACCGGAGCCGGGGACGGATTACGACCCGTTCCTCTAGGGCCGGAGGCGGAGACCGGGCCCTCAGGGGCCGGCGTCGCGGCGAGCTCCGGGGCGAGGCCCGCCGCCGCCCGGGCCGGGATCACCCGCGCCCCAGGGTGCGCCGGGCCGAGCGCCCGCCGAAGGAGCGCCACCACCTCCGCCTGATCGGCGGCGGGGCAGATCCCGACCAACGCCCCGCCGCCGCCGGCCCCGCTCAGCTTGAGCGGCAGGCCGGCGGAGCGCAGGGCCAGTGACCGCAGCTCCTCCAGCAGTGGCGTGGACATCCCCTGGAGGTCCCGCATAGCGGTGTGCGCCTCGCTCATCGCCGCACCGACGCCGGCCAGATCGCGCCGGTGCACGGCCTCCCACACCGTCACCGACGCGGCATCGCACCGTTCCTGGTACGCCACGAGCCGGGCATCACCGGCCGCGAGCCGGGCACGCACCGCGCGGATGTGGTCACTGGTGTCCTTCCGGGTGCCCGAGTCGAGCACCACCACCGCCCAGTCGTCCGGGAAGTCCACCCGGCCTCGGATGTCCGGCAGGCCGGTGGTCCGCCCGTCGAGCAGCAGCAGGCCGCCCGCGATGACCGCGAGATGATCCATCCCGCCGCCGTTGAAGACGGCGAACTCGAACTCGTACGCCCACTGGGCCAGCGTCCGGGCGGAGACCGGTGATGCCCCGGCCCCGCCGGCCGTCTGCGCCGCCGCCTCGGCGAATGCCCGGAACAGCGCCACGATCAGCGCCGTGGACGACGAGAGACCGCTCGCCGAGGGGGCAGCGCTGCGCACCGTCACGGCCGGCGGACGCGGGCCCAGCCCGGACAGCCGCCGGCGCAGAAACGCCCACACCTGGTCCGCCCAGGTCCCGCCACCGCCACTGTCCGGGGCCGCGCCGGCGGACGGCCGGGCACCCGGCGGCCGCACCGTCACCGATGTCGTCAGGTCCAGCGCCAGACTGACCGACCTGCCACCCAGCCAGTCCAGGTCCTCCCCGGACAGGCACGCCCGGCACGGCACCACCGCGTGCCCGGCCTCGCGGGCGGCGGCGCCCGTCGCGGACGGTGCTCCCGCCCCGCCTCCTGCTTCCGCCGCAGTCGTCGGTCCCCTCATGGGTCCGTTCACCGGTCCGTTCATGGGTCCGTTCATGGGTCCGTTCATCGGGCCTGGAACCTTCCGGTCGAGCTGAACTCCCGGAACATCCCCAGGACCACCGCGGTGGGCGGATGGAGCGGCCGTGGCGGGTCCGCGAGCGCCCGGAACTGCGCCTGGGTCACCTCGTCCCGGCCCGGGCACAGTTCCCCGGACCAGCGCCGGGCCACGAAGCACAGCGCGAAGCAATGGGTGATGTCCCCGTTGGGGTAGGTCAGGGTGTGCACCCCAGGATCGGACAGCGAGCCGAACGCCTCCAGATCCTCCCGGTCCACCCGCAGTCCGGTCTCCTCCGCCAGTTCCCGTACGGCGGTACCGGTGAAGTCACTGCCCTCCTCGCACGCCCCGGCCGGCAGTTCCCACACGCCGGTGTCGGCGCGCTGCTGGAACAGGCCCCGGCCGGTCCCCTCCAGCAACAGGATCTGCGCGCCCGGTACCAGCAGCGGACGGCTGCCCACCTTCTGCCGCAGGTTCCAGAGATACGAGCCGACATAACTCACCTGACGCTCACCTTTCGTGATGCCTTGTCCGTTTCCCCGGGGGCACGCTGTCATGCGGCGGGCTCGGCGGTCAGCCACCCCGGCACCGCGTGCGGGGTCGCGGACAGCCAGCGGACATACCGCTCCACGCCTGTCCGGACGTCGATCTCCGGCTTCCAGCCCAGCAGTTCACGGGAGAGGCCGGTCGCGGCGTAGCCCCCCAGGGGGTCTCCCTCCGGCATGGGGGTGGTGATGAACCGGGCCCGCGGAAATTGACGGGCGATGAGTTCGCCGACCTCGCGGACCGAGGTCGCCACCCCTGTTCCGACGTTGACGGTCGCCCCGGCCATCCGCTGCTCCACCAGGGCGAGCGCCGTGGCCGCGGCCACGTCCTCGACATGGACGAGGTCACGCACCTGGACCCCGCCCCCGTTGAGCCGCATCGGGCGGCCCAGCCGGGCCTGCATGGACAGCCAGGCCACCATCCAGGAATGGCTGCCGGGCTTGGGGATCTGCGGATCGCCGTAGACGGAGAAGTACCGCAGCACCGCGTACTCCGGGGTGTCCGGACCGTCCAGCAGCAGCCGGGTCTGATGCTCCGCCCAGAGCTTGGAGTTGGCGTACACGGACACCGGCAGCAGGCGCTGGTCCTCACGAAACTCCTGCGGCCCGCATAGCGACGGATCGCCGTTCCCGTACACCGCAGCCGACGACACCAGCACCAGCCGCCGCACCCCGGAGGCCGCGGTCTCCTCCAGCACCACCTGGGTGCCCTGGACGTTCGCCCGGAAGGCGATATCGGGCCGCCGCGTGCACGCGGCCACATCGGCATATGCGGCGGCGTGCACCACATAGTCGGCGCCGGACAGCACCCCGCGTACCGCTGCGCGGTCGCAGATATCGCCGACCACCAACTTCACCCCGAGATCCTCGACCCCGAACAATGCCGTGTGCGCCGATTCCGGATACGCATCCAGCCGGTCCAACACCGTCACCTCGGCGTCCGCGCGGCGTAACAGCCCGGCCAGTCGGCTGCCCACCAGCCCCGCGCCACCGGTCACCACCACCCGGGCACCCCGCAGTCCGTCCAGCCGCGACTCCACCGAATTCCGACGGACGCCGTGCACCGGATTTCCGGAGGCGGCACTCCCGATGCCGCTCGCATATTCGTCGGTGCCGACACCGACGTCTATTTTCGCCCTCCCGGACATGACACCCTCTCCTCGCACATGAGGAACATGAGATGGCCCGATATGGACCAGCGGTCAGCATGTCGGTCCTCAAATGCCTCTGCCAGAGCGCCATTTCGGCAGTCTTGCGCGTCGCGCGCGGACCGCCGTACTGTCCGGATTCACCTGTGCCGGATAGACCTGGTACAGCGAATGAGGTCGGGCCGGCCGAGGGTCCGGAGAAACGCAGAACCGGAGGAATTGATGACGCCATATCGGTTGAGCGGTGCCGTGATGACCCATCCGAAGCGCCGCCCGGCGGCGGAACGGCTGGCGCGGTCCGCTCCGCCGGGCGCCCTACGGGTCGTCATGGACCCCGATCCGGCGGGCAGACCGTCCGTATTGCGGACGGCGCTGTGTGCCTGGGAGGCGATCGAGGACGGTGCCACCCACCACCTCGTCGTCCAGGACGACATGATCCTCTCCGAGACGTTCTTCGCACGTGTCCGGGCGGCGATTGCGGAGATGCCGGACGCCGCCCTCGCGCTCTTCGCGCTCTGGGACTCCCGTAATGGCGCCGCGGTGCGTTTTGGCGCCATGACCGGTGCCCGCTGGGTCGGCGCGGTCAACGAGTACTTTCCCTGCGTGGCCATTGTTCTGCCCCGACACGTCGCCACCGGCTTCGTGACTTTCGGCCGACGCCATCTTGACAGCTGGCCGGACGACATCCTGATGAACCGCTACTTAAGAGCACACGGAATCCCGTCGTACGTCTCGGTGCCCAGTCTCGCCGAACACGAGGATCACGGCAGCATCTCCGGCAATGCATTCCGCGGACCACGCCGTTCGGTGTGCTTTCTGGCCGGGGACACTCCCGGGCGCGAAAACACCCGACTGACCGGTCTGCGGGTTCTCCCCTTCTTCAAACACGGCGTGGCGCAATGCGCGGTACGTGTCGAAGAGCCCGCCCACGGGAACGGCCCGGCCGCACACCGTGGTTCCGGCCCGGGGCACTGGCTCCACCTCGACTGCGAGCAATATCTGGATGGCTCCGGCATTCGCGTGGAAAGACTGCAACCGGACATCGTGCGAATGACCGAAGCCGCCACCACCGAGGTGGCCAGGGGAACCTGGCTGACGGCCTTCACGATGGGACTCGTGCAACGCAGGGACGGGCTCCGCTGCGACCCCACGGACGGCGGTACGGCGACCGGCACGACGACCGGCCCGGGCCCGCACCCTGACCCGAACCCCGACCCGAACCCCGACCCGAACCCCGAGCCGGACCCCGCCGTGCTCGCCGAAGCACTGGCCACCGTGGGCCCCGGCGGCATCAGCTACGCGCAGCCGGAGGAGCGGATCGCGGAGCTCCGGGACGAGCTGGCCCGGATCACCGTGGCCGGCATCGAGGCGGGCCGCGAGGCGGCCGAACGGATGCGCCGCCGCCGGAGCGGCCGCCGTGGAGCCTCCGAACCCCGCCGCACCACCCACACCGGAGCCCCCGGAACCGAAGCCCGCCGGGTCGGGGTGCTGGGAGCCGGAACGCCGCTCGGGGCACACCTCGTCCGCGGACTGGCGGACGCCGGACACCAGGTCACCCCGTTGGACCGGCGGCCGGCGAGCCCGCCCGCCGCCGGCGCGCTGCTGGACCTGACGGCGCTGACGGCTCCAACGGCCACGGCCGCAGAAGCCACGAAGCCCACCCCGGCCGCCACCCCCGCCCACCGCACCCTCACCCTCACCCTCGAACTATCCGGCCACCCCGGGGCGTTCACCGTGCAGCTGGGGGACCTCTACGGGCCCGGCTGCCCGCACGACACACGGATCGGCCGCCTCGTCTGGGACGCGCTGCGCAGCTACCCGCTGACTATCGAGGACCCGGCCGAGGCGCTGCGCCCCCTGCACACCAGCGACCTCGTCGCCGCCCTCTCCTCGGTGCTCCGCACGCCGCCACCGGAGCGGGTCATCAGCCTGGCGGACGCCCCGGTCACCGCCGCCGAGCTGGCCGAGGCCATCCGCACCGCCGTCCGCCCGGTACCCCTCGCACCTGCCCCGCGGCCGCTGCGCCCGGCGGCGGAGGAAGCCGCCTGGCCCCCGCCCCCGCCCGGCTGGAAGCCCACGACGGGACTCACCTACGGGCTGCACACGTACGCCCAGTGGCTTGCCTACGAGGGCATTCATCTCGTCCTGGAGGTATGAGCACGGGGCGTACGGCCCTCCCCGGACCCGCGCCGCACCTCCGGCGGCGCCGGAACCGGCTCCGCGCCGGGACCGGCTCCGTGCCGGGACCGGCTCCGCGCCGGGACCGGCTCCGCACAAGCCCGCTACTCGCGGTGTTGCTCAGCACCCCCAGCCGGCACCGCAGAGGCGAAGCTGGTTCGGCCCGACGCCCGCGATCGCGGGAGGCCGCACGGATCGGAGCGCGGCTCCCCTCCCCAGACTCTCGCCGGCAGGCTCGGACGCGTCGTCGGCGCCTGCGATCCGGGATGCACCCCTTCGGCGGGAGCGCCGCTCACGACGATGGCTCAGAGCCAGTCCCGCCGCTTGAAGATGACGTACAAACTGGTGCACACGATCGCCATCAGCACGATGGCGAAGGGGTAGCCGAACACCCAGTGCAGCTCCGGCATGTGATCGAAGTTCATCCCGTAGATCGTCCCGACCAGCGTCGGAGCGAAGAGGATCGCCGCCCAGGAGGAGATCTTCTTGATCTCCTCGTTCTGTTCGAAGCCGGCCTCGGCCAGGGCCCGCATTTCGGCGTTCTGCTGCTGGTTCACCAGCGTTGCGTTGACGGCGAGGATGTCCTGCAGGGCCTGCCGGAAGCCGTCCACGCGGTCCGTGGTGTGCAGTACGTGGTCGGCCACGTCGCGCAGATAACGGCGCAGCTCCTCGTCGATGGCGTACTTCTCGAAGCCCGCGGTCAGGCTCTCCAGCATGCCGTTCAGCGGGCGGGTGGCGCGCTGGAACTCGACCACTTCACGGGAGAGTTCATAGATACGCCGGGAAACCCGGGGGTCGCCGCCGAAGACCTCGGTCTCGATCTCGTCGATGTCGTTCTGGACACCGGAGACGACGGGCTCATAGCCGTCGACGACGGTATCGAGGATGGCGTAGAGAACGGCCTCGGGGCCACGCTTGAGGAGTTCGGGGGCGTCCTCCATGCGTGCGCGTACGGCCGAGAGGTCGGGGGCGCCGCCGTGCCGCACGGTGATCACGAAGTCGCGGCCGACGAAGACGTGCAGCTCGCCGAAGTCGACCTCCTCCGGGTCGTCGAGATAGCGCGCGGCGCGCAGGACGACGAAGAGAGTGCCGCCGTAACGTTCCAGCTTGGGGCGCTGGTGGGCCTCCAGGGCGTCCTCGACGGCGAGGGGATGGAGGTCGAACTCCGTGGCCAGGGCGAGCAGTTCGTCGCGGCTGGGGCGGTGCAGGCCGATCCAGGCGAGAGTGCCGGAGGTGGCGCGCTGCTGCCGGAAGGCCTCGGCGAGCGTGTCGTGGGTGCTGACCCGGCGGCCGTCGCGGTAGAGGACGGCATTGATGACGCTGCTGGCGGCTTCGGCAGGGGGCTCCGCCGCCGCGTCGGAGTCGTCCGTGGTCTCGGCGGGCGAGGGCCCGGCGGGCCGTTTCTTGGCGGGCTTGCGCAGGCCGCGCAGGCCACGCGGCCGACGACCGGGAGGCTCGGACCCCACGACAGCACCAACCTCCGTCACAAGGGGATGAACGGGCACACAGAATCTCGACGGAGGATATCTGCCGCGGATGTCGGAACAGGTCAGCGGGCATGGTGCAGGATGGAGCGGGGCGTGTCGCGGCGTGTGTCACGTCCGCCGAGGTTTGTGTGTTTATCCCTAGAATTGTGCGATGCAGATACCGCAGACAGCCAACACTCTCCCGGGCGAGGTGATTCGGTGAACGGCCCCGATGCCACCGACGAGCAGTGGGAGGGGCTGGCCGAGGTCGTCCCGCTCCGCGGCAGCAGTGAATGGCCTTCCTGGCCCGACCACCGTGCCCTCCCCGAGGAGGAGCCGGCCGAGGAGGCGCGGCGGTTCATCGTCATTCGCGTCCAGACCTTCGCGGACGCCCGGGAGGTCGCCGAGTACCTGATGGCGCAGCTCCCGGTCCTGCTGGACCTGAGCAGCGCCGACGGTGATGTCGCCAAGCGCATCCTGGACTTCTCCAGCGGAGTCGTCTTCGGGCTCGGCAGCGGGATGCACCGCGTGGACACCAATGTCTTCCTGCTGGCGCCGAACGGCACCGAGGTCGCGGAAGAGGTGGCAGGAAGTATCCCCCGTTCGTAGGAAGAGCTGTTGGGCGTAACGGTTCTCCGGCCGGGGCGCTGCATAGCGTCCCTTCATGAATTCCCACAGTGTGCGGCCGGCGGTCACGGAGTTACGGCTGTCCGCCTTCAAGTCCCATCGCGGCGTCACCCTGCCGCTCTCCCCGCTGACCCTGTTGAGCGGGGAGAGCGGCAGCGGCAAGTCCAGTGCGCTGCAGGCGTACGAAATCCTCGCCCGGCTCGGCAGCGGGGAGCCGCTCTCACGGGCGGTGGAGGAGGCGGCGGGCAGCCCGACGGCCTGTGTGCCGGCCGGGGCGCACCCCGACGAACAGGGGCGGCGCGGGTTCCGTATCGGCTGCACGGTCGACGGCCCGGCCGGCCCCGTCAGCCTCGATCTCGCCGTCCAGGCCGAGCCCGACCTGCGTATCGTCGGCGAGCGGTTGACCGGTGGCGGCGAGACGTTGCTGACCACCGCACTCACCGACCCCACCCGTCCGGCCGTCCAGGCTGCCTGGCACACGGCGGGTGCGACTCCCGTGACCCGTGCGCCACTGCCCGACGACCGGCTCGGCACCTCCCTGCTGCCGTTGCGTGTCGCGGGCAAAACGGCGGGACAGAGGCTGGTGCTGGCCGCGGCGGAGCAGGTAGTGGTCGCACTGCGGTCGGCCTTTGTGTGCGACCCGCGGCCGGAGGCCATGCGAGGAGCGGGGACGGGCGGTACGGGTGTGGTCGGTGAGGGTGACGGACGGGGTGCGGACGGTGGGGGCGCTGGTGCCGGACGTGCCGGACGTGCCGCCGGGGCGCGCGGGGGCGGCGCGGGGTCCGGGGGCGGGAAAACGGCGAGTGCGCCGGGGAGGGCGAAGAAGTCCGGCGGGGCGGGCGTTGCCGTGGGAACTGCCGGAGCCTGGGGTGCGCGGGCGCGCAAGACGACCGGTGGGGAGGCGGGCGGCTGGAGCCGTGAGGCGGGGGAGCCGCGGGACGAGGGGCGGCTGCGGTCGTCCTGCGACAACCTGCCCACGGTGTTGCAGCGTACGAGCCGGGAGTGTGCGCGGCGGCATGCGCTGCTGGTCGCGGCGGTGCGGGAGGCGTGTGCCGGTCCCGTCGAGGGGCTGCGTGCGGTGCCGTGGCAGCCGGGCGGGACGGGAGCCGGGGCCGCCGGCGCTCCTGTGGCGCTGGGGCGCGGCGGCTCCACGGGGCCGCAAGGCGTACAGGGGGCCGGGGGTGCGGCGGGCGCGGTGGGTGTGCGGGCCGTGCTGGACCGGGGGGAACTGGGGGAGCTGCCCGTCGAGCAGCTCGGTGATGGTGAGCTGCGGTTTCTCGCGCTGGCACTGGTGCTGCTCACCGGGCCGGACGTGCTGGCCATGGATCCGGTCGGGGAGGTCCCGTCGGCCCATCAGCAGATGACGGTCATGGCGGACGGGATGGACCGCTGTATGGACCGTCGGCAGGCCCGTGAGCTGGTGTCGCTGGCCGTGCGGATGACCGAGCGCGGACATGTGCGGTTGCTGGGGACGGTGCGGGATCCCTCGGTCGCCGACGGGCTGCCCGGTGTACAGGTGCTACACCTAGAGGCATGAGTGAGGATCTTCATGCGCTGCAGCGACGGCTGGCCGAGTTCGCGGCCGCGCGGGACTGGCAGCAGTACCACACGCCCAAGAACCTGGCCGCGGCGCTGAGCGTCGAAGCGGCTGAACTCGTCGAGATCTTCCAGTGGTTGACACCGGAGGAGTCGGCGAAGGTGATGTCGGATCCGCGGAGGGCCGGCCGGGTCGAGGACGAGGTCGCGGACGTCCTGGCGTATCTGCTGCAGTTCTGCGAGGCGCTGGGGGTCGACGCGACGGCGGCGCTCGCCGCAAAGATCGAGCGCAATGAGTCGCGGTTCCCGGCGGTCCGCTCGGCGCGGCCCGATCGCCCGCGGGAGGGGGAGGAGTAGTGGCCGAGCGGGCTGAGCTGGTTGGGCGGGTGGGGCAGGTAGGCAGGTAGGTAGGGCGGGCGGCTGGGGTGGTGGGGAACCGGCGGGCGGGGGCGTCGGTCCCCGACCTGCAGTGGTTTCTGGCTTCGTCCGGGCCTGGTCGTGGTCATGGCCGTGGGCCTGGCTGTGGCCCTGAGCCCGGTCCTGGGCCCGGTCCTGGCCTGGACTCGGCCCGGCCCGGTCCTGGCGTGGCCCGGTCCTGGCGTGTCCCTGGTCTGGTCTCGGCCCTGGTCCTGGGCGGGGCGCGGGCCCGGCGTCCGGACGGCACCGCTTCTGGCTCGCAACGCCCTTTGATGCCGCCTTCCTGGCGCCAAGCCGGCGCCAGGCCGAGGCCAAGCCGGCGTCTTTTCGTCTTCTGCCGGGGCGTTCCTTCCCGACGCCTTCTCCAGACGCTGACGTCCTGCGGTGCCCCTCTTCGGGCGTTTCGTGTGAGTTGTGCAGGGCGTGTGGAAGATGGGGGTGTTGGGGTGCGAGGGGGGAGAGTGGGGCCGAGGCCGCCCCTCGTCACTCTATGGAGTCATGGATCTTTCCACATCGCCTTGCTTGTCCACAGATTTGCGAATTCCCCTGGCTTTTTTGGGTGTTCACCCTCACTCTGGGTAGTGGAAAGAGTGCAAGGTGCACGCGAATGATGAGGAGAGGAGGGAGCGGATGGACGCGGTGCGGATCATCGCGGCAGGCCGGCGCGGTCTGGCCGAGGCGAACACGGTGCAGGGAGTGATCGTCGAGGCATGGCAGGCGCAGGCCTTGGCGGAGGCGATCGGCAGCCATCTCGCGATATTCGGGCCGTACGAAGTGCGGTCCAGAGCCCGAGGGCTGGGCGACGCGGGCGGGCGGTTCAGCGGGGGGCTGCTGTGCCCGGCATCGGTCACCGGTGGACTGCGGGCGGCTCAGCTGTCCGAAGTGCGGGACGTCAAGGAGGCGTTGACCGGCCTGTGCCGACTGCTGCGGGAAGTGTGCGAAGCGCTGGTGAGTGTGGTGCTGCTCGCTGACGAGGAGGGGATGTACTGGACATGCGTCGAGGCAATGGACACGGTCGACGAAGCGAGAGACCGTGTGGCCGGGATACTGGAGAAGCTGGAGGTGCGCGACCGGAATCCTGCCTGAAGTAGAAGGAGAGACCGCACCGAACCGGCCGCGTCCGCGCGGCATCTATGCCCCGAGCGGTCCTCACCGACCGAGGGCCGGGGAGCCCTCCCGCTCAACACTCCGGCACCCGCATCCCGGCACCCCACACCCACCGCCTCGACGCGTACCCCCTGTGAGTGGTCGCAGCCCGAGCTGTCGGCAGCCCGTCTCATCTGCCGTTACCGCTGCCCCTGCCCCTGCCCCTGTCACTGCCCCTGCCCCTGCCCCTGTCCCTGCCCCTGTCCCTGCCCCACTGTCATTCCCCTTCCCCTTCCCCCTTCTCCTTCCGCTGCCGGTCGCCGTTCGGCCCCGCGGCCGACCTGCGAGTCGGGACCGACCCGACGCCCCACCGCCCATCGCGCGTGCTGTCCATATCGCCCATGCCATCCCGGCCGCCCACACCGCCTCCCGGCGCCCGCCCCTCGTCCTTGCCGCCATCGTCGGTGCCGACAAGGGATGGCCTCACCTGACCTGATCTGGCTCGTCCCGGCCAGTGCCCAACCGGCCAGTGCCCATCGGCCAGTGCATCAACCAGACCAGTGCATCAACCGACCGGTGCATCAGTACGCCTCCGACGATTGGTTCGCCGCCCGGAGTGCAGGATGGAGGTATGGAGCTACGCATCTTCACCGAGCCCCAGCAAGGGGCTTCCTACGACAGTCTTCTGAAGGTCGCCAAAGCCACTGAGGACCTTTCCTTCGACGCGTTTTTCCGTTCGGATCACTATCTCCGCATGGGCAATGCCGACGGGCTGCCCGGCCCGACGGACGCTTGGATCACCCTGGCGGGGCTGGCCCGGGAAACCAAGCGCATCCGTCTCGGGACGCTCATGACGGCGGGCACCTTCCGGCTGCCGGGTGTGCTGGCCATCCAGGTGGCTCAGGTCGACCAGATGTCCGGCGGACGGGTGGAACTCGGCCTCGGTGCAGGCTGGTTCGAGGAGGAGCACAAGGCTTACGGCATTCCATTCCCCAAGGAGAAGTTCGCACGGCTGGAAGAGCAGCTGGCGATTGTCACGGGCCTGTGGGCCACCGAGGTAGGGAAGGAGTTCAGCTACGACGGGACCCATTACCGGCTGGAGAATTCGCCCGCGCTGCCCAAGCCCGTCCAGGGCAAGGTGCCGGTGCTGGTCGGCGGGCACGGTGCAACACGTACACCGCGGCTGGCGGCACAGTACGCCGATGAGTTCAACATCCCCTTTGCCTCGCTCGAAGACAGCGAGCGCCAGTTCGGACGGGTGCGGGCGGCCGCTGAAGCCGCCGGGCGCAAGGGTGACGAGCTGGTGTACTCCAACGCCCTCGTGGCCTGCGTCGGCAGGAATGATGCCGAGGTGGCACGACGGGCCGCGGCCATCGGGCGGAACGTGGACGAACTGAAGGCCAACGGCCTGGCGGGCTCACCCGCCGAGGTCGTCGACAAGATCGGGCGCTACGCCGCCATCGGGGCGTCGCGTGTCTACCTGCAGATGCTGGACCTGGATGATCTCGACCACCTCGAGCTGATCTCCGCGCAGGTGCAGTCGCAGCTGAGCTGACGGCTGAGCGGACGTCGGGCGGCGCTGCCGGAAAACCGGTGTGGCCCGGAAAACCGGTATGGACCGAGGCGTACTACGGCAATACTCGGACGGGTGTTCCTGACGATAACCACCACCGGCAGCGCCGGCCGTCCCGCGACCGACCTCGGATTCCTGCTGCACAAGCACCCTGACAAGGCGCAGCAGTTCTCGACGTCGCACGGCACCGCGCACGTCCTCTATCCCGAGGCCGACGCTCAACGGTGCACGGCCGCGCTGCTGTTGGAGGTCGATCCCATCGCCCTGGTGCGCCGGAGCCGTGGGAAGGGGCGCGGCGGCGCTCCGGATTCGGCGCTGGGGCAGTATGTGAACGACCGGCCGTATGCGGCCTCGTCGCTGCTGGCGGTGGCGCTGAGAAGCGTCTTCGCGAGCGCGATGAAGGGGCAGTGCACAGCGCGGCCCGAACTGGTGACGCGCACGATGCCGTTGCGTATCGAGGTGCCGGTGCTGCCTGCCCGGGGTGGCGCGGCGCTGGTGCGCAAGCTGTTCGAGCCGCTGGGCTGGACGGTGCAGGCCGAGCCCCTGCCGCTGGACGAGACGTTCCCGGAGTGGGGTGACTCACGCTACGTACGGCTCGTCCTGGAAGGGGACTGCACTCTCGCCGGGGCGCTGCGGCATCTGTATGTGCTGCTCCCGGTGCTGGACGACGCCAAGCACTACTGGGTCGCGCCGGATGAGGTCGACAAGCTGCTGCGGGCCGGTGAGGGCTGGCTGGAGAGCCACCCGGAGCAGCGGGTGATCGTCGGACGCTACCTCGCGCGGCGCTCGTCGCTCACGCGTCAGGCCATGGAACGGCTGGAGCTGGAGCGGCTGGCCGAGTCGGACGACATGGCCGCCGAGATGATCGACAACGCGGTGGACGAGGAGGCGGACACGGAGGAGAAGCCGGTGCCGCTCGCGGTGCGACGGCGGGAGGCGATCCTCACGGTGCTGCGCTCGGCCAAGGCGGCGCGGGTGCTCGATCTGGGCTGCGGGCCGGGTCAATTGGTCGGTGCGCTGCTCAAGGAAGGGCAGTTCACCGAGATCGTCGGAGTGGATGTGTCGATGCGGGCGTTGCACGAGGCGCGGCGCAGGTTGCGGCTGGACCGTATGCCCGAGCGGCAGTCGGAGCGCGTACGCCTCGTACAGGGGTCGCTGGTGTACACCGACAGCAGGCTGAAGGGCTATGACGCGGCGGTGCTCAGTGAGGTCGTCGAGCATGTCGATCCGGCGAGGCTGCCGGCGCTGGAGTATGCGGTGTTCGGTTCGGCCCGGCCGCGGACCGTCGTGGTGACGACGCCGAACGTGGAGTACAACGTGCGCTGGGAGTCGCTGCCGGCCGGCCAGATCCGGCATGCGGACCATCGCTTCGAGTGGACACGGGAGGAGTTCCGGAAGTGGGCGCGGGAGGTCGCCGCACGGCACGGCTACGAGGTCAGCTTTGCCCCGGTGGGCCCGGACGATCCCGCGGTCGGCCCGCCCACCCAGCTCGCGCACTTCCGTGTGCACGCTGTGCCCGCTGAAGACAGCGGTAGCCGTGAGGACAGCAGCACTTCGACGACCGGGAAGGGGGTCGGGGAATGACGGACGACGGCCGTACGGAGTACGGAGACGAAGACCTGCACGCGCATGAGGACCGGCAGAGGGACAGAACCCAGCGGGAGCGCGGGCCGGAGCCGGAGCCGCAGCCGCAGCCTCGGTCCGAGCCGGCGCCGGAGCCCGGGCCCGAGCCGGCGCGGCGCACGCTCGCCGTGCCCGACCTCTCGCTCGTGGTGCTGGTCGGAGCCACCGGGTCCGGAAAGTCGACCTTTGCCGCCCGGCACTTCCGGCCGACCGAGATCCTCTCTTCGGACGTCTGCCGGGGGCTGGTCAGCGACGACGAGAACGACCAGAGCGCCACTGGCGATGGGTTCGAGGTGCTGCACTTCATCGCGGCCAAGCGGCTGGCCGCCGGGCGGCTGACGGTCGTGGACGCGACCAATGTGCAGTCCGAGGCGCGCGCCCAGCTGGTGCGGCTGGCCCGGGAGCATGACGTACTCCCGGTGGCGATCGTCCTGGACGTACCCGAGCAGGTCTGTGCCGCGCGCAATGCGGCGCGCGCCGACCGGGCCGGGCTGCCCCGCCGGGTCATCCAGCGCCACCAGCGTGAACTGCGCCGTTCCCTGCGGCACTTGGAGCGTGAGGGCTTCCGCAAGGTGCACCTCCTTCGGGGGCCGGAGGAGGTGGCGTCCGCCGAGGTCGTCAGGGAGCGGCGGTTCAACGACCTGCGGCATCTCACCGGCCCGTTCGACATCATCGGCGACATCCACGGCTGCCGTTCCGAGCTGGAGACCCTGCTCGGCAGGCTGGGCTATGCGCTGGTGCGCGACGGACACGGCCGGGCCGTGGACGCCGCACATCCCGGGGGCCGTACCGCAGTCTTCGTCGGCGACCTCGTGGACCGTGGGCCGGACAGCCCCGGAGTGCTGCGTCTGGTGATGGGCATGGTGGGAGCCGGGCATGCGCTGTGTGTGCCGGGCAACCACGAGAACAAGCTCGGCCGCTATCTCAAGGGCCGCAAGGTCCGGCACACCCATGGGCTCGCCGAGACCGTCGAACAGCTGGAGAAGGAGGACGCCGCCTTCCGCACCGAGGTCGGGGAGTTCGTCGATGGCCTGGTCGGCCACTACGTCCTGGACGGCGGCAGCCTCGTGGTCTGCCACGCCGGGCTGCCGGAGAAGTACCACGGCCGGACGTCCGGCCGGGTGCGGTCCTTCGCGCTGTACGGCGACACCACCGGCGAGACCGACGAGTTCGGTCTGCCGGTGCGCTACCCGTGGGCCGAGGACTACCGCGGCCGTGCCGCCGTCGTCTACGGCCACACCCCCACCCCGCGCGCCAACTGGCTCAACAACACCCTCTGCCTGGACACCGGCTGTGTCTTCGGCGGTGCGATGACCGCGCTGCGCTGGCCGGAGCGGGAGCTGATGGACGTCCCTGCGGAGCGGGTCTGGTACGAGCCCACGAAACCGCTCGCCACGGAGGCACCCGGTGGGGCGGACGGCCGTCCGCTCGACCTGAACGACGTGGCGGGGCGGCGGATCGTGGAGACCCGGTACATGGGCCGCCTCGCCGTCAAGGAGGAGAACGCCGCGGCCGCGCTGGAGGTGATGAGCCGCTTTGCGATCGACCCGCGGCTGCTGCCGTACCTCCCGCCGACCATGGCGCCTTGTGCGACCTCGGCGGTGGACGGCTACGTGGAGCACCCCGCGGAGGCGTTCGCCGGGTACCGCGCGGACGGTGTGCGGGAAGTGGTGTGCGAGGAGAAGCACATGGGTTCGCGTGCCGTGGTCCTGGTGTGCCGTGACGAGACGGTGGCCGAGGAGTCCTTCGGGGTGCCGAAGGGGGTGCCGGGCGCCCTGTACACCCGGACCGGCCGGCCGTTCTTCGACGACCCGGAGACCACCGGACGCATCCTGCGACGGGTCCGGGACTGTGTCGAAGAGGCCGGTCTGTGGGCGGAGCTGGAGACCGACTGGCTACTGCTGGACGCCGAGTTGATGCCGTGGTCGCTGAAGGCGACGGGTCTGCTGCGCAAGCAGTACGCGGCCGTGGGCGCGGCGTCCGGAGCGGCGTTCCCGGGCGTGCTCGGTGCACTGGAGGCGGCGGCCGCCCGAGGGGTCGAGGTGTCTGCGCTGCTCGCCCGGCAGCAGGACCGGGCCGTGGACGCTGCCGCTTTCACCACGGCGTACCGGCGCTACTGCTGGCGCGTCGGGGCGGAGCCGGCGGATGCCGCCGAGGTGCCGGACGTGGATGCCGCCGAGGTGCCGGACACCGCGCACACCCGGGCCTCGGATGCGGACACCGCGCACACCCGGGCCTCGGATGCGGACACCGCCCACGCCCGGGCCTCGGATGCGGGCGACGCGCCGCGCGCCGGGCGGGCCTCGCCCGCCGACCAGGCACCGCACGCTGCGGCCGACCGCCTCCTGCCTGCACCAACGGCGTCGGAGCGGTTCGCCGGGCTCGGTGCGCTGGACGGTGTCCGGCTCGCGCCGTTCCAGATTCTCGCGGTGCAGGGCCGCAGCCTCGCCGGGCTGCCCCACACCGACCAGCTGACGCTGATCGACCGGCTCATCGCGGCGGAGGGTGTGGTGACGGCCCGGGACGGCGCGGCACCCGGCGGCACCCCGCAGCGGCCGGGCCTGCTCGCCGCGACCCGGCGGATCATCGTCGACACCGAGGACGAGTCGTCGGTCGCGGCGGGCACCGCCTGGTGGCTGCGGCTGACCGCCGACGGGGGCGAGGGCATGGTGGTCAAGCCGGTTCAGGCGCTGATCCGGCAGGGCGACGGACGGCTCGTCCAGCCGGGCGTCAAATGCCGTGGCCGCGAATACCTGCGGATCGTCTACGGGCCGGAGTACACCCGCCCGGAGAACCTCGCGCGCCTGCGCATCCGTCAGCTGGGGCACAAGCGTTCGCTGGCCCTGCGCGAGTACGCACTGGGCCTGGAGGCGCTCGACCGGCTGGCGGACGGCGAACCGCTGTGGCGGGTGCACGAGGCGGTCTTCGCGGTGCTCGCGCTGGAGTCGGAGCCGGTGGACCCGCGGCTGTAGACGGGCCGAAGGGGCGTACGGGCCACGGGGGCGGAGCGCCCTCGGCCCGTCACGCCGCCGGTCGCCGCCCGCCCAGGGCGAACCGACATCCGCCGACTCCCTCCGCCGAGCCGTCCGAGCGGCCAAGATGGGTGGATGGGATTCCAAGTCGACTCCGAGGCCGGGCGGCTGCGCCGGGTCATCCTGCACCGCCCCGATCTGGAGCTGAAGCGGCTCACGCCCTCGAACAAGGACGCCTTGCTCTTCGACGACGTGCTGTGGGTGCGCCGGGCGCGGGCCGAGCACGACGGGTTCGCGGATGTGCTGCGCGACCGGGGGGTGGAGGTGCACCTCTTCGGGGAGCTGCTGGCCGAGAGCCTGCAGCTCCCCGCAGCGCGGAAGCTGGTTCTCGACCGGGTCTTCGACGAGAAGGAATACGGGCCGCTGGCCACCGGTCATCTGCGGGCGGCCTTCGAAGAGCTGCCGGTGCCGGAGTTGGCGGAAGCCCTGGTCGGAGGCATGACCAAGCGTGAGTTCCTGGAACGGCATGCCGAGCCGACCTCGGTCCGCTTCCATGTGATGGATCTCGACGACTTCCTGCTGGGCCCGCTGCCCAACCATCTCTTCACCCGCGATACCTCGGCCTGGATCTACGACGGGGTCTCGATCAACTCGATGCGCTGGCCGGCCCGGCAGCGCGAGACCGTGCACTACGAGGCGATCTACCGCCACCACCCGCTCTTCCGTGACCAGGACTTCCACGTCTGGTCGGAGGGGCAGGCGGACTTCCCCTCGACCATCGAGGGCGGCGACGTCCTGGTGATGGGCAGCGGCGCGGTGCTTATCGGAATGAGTGAACGGACCACTCCGCAGGCCGTGGAGCTGCTGGCGCGGGGGCTGTTCGCGGCGGGTTCGGCGCGCACGATCGTGGCGCTCGACATGCCCAAGCGCCGGGCCTTTATGCACCTCGACACCGTCATGACCATGATCGACGGGGATACCTTCACCCAGTACGAGGGACTGGGGATGCTCCGCTCGTACACCATCGAGCCGGGCTCGGGCGACCAGGACCTCAAGGTCACCGATCATCCGCCGGAGCATATGCACCGCGCCATAGCGGCCGCGCTGGGGCTGTCCGACATCCGGGTGCTGACCGCGACCCAGGATGTGCACTCGGCGGAGCGTGAGCAGTGGGACGACGGCTGCAATGTGCTGGCGGTGGAGCCGGGCGTGGTGGTGGCGTACGAGCGCAATGTCACCACGAACACCTTTCTCCGCAAGCGCGGCATCGAGGTGATCACGATTCCGGGCAGTGAGCTGGGGCGCGGACGCGGAGGGCCGCGCTGTATGAGCTGTCCGGTGGCGAGGGACGCGGTGCCGGGGGCAGCCTGAGCGTGAACCCGGATCCGTTCGGCAAGGTATGACCCCGGAGCCGTCCGGGGAGTGTGACCCGGTATCCCTTCCATGGGGCGTGGCCCTGGTCCATGGGAGAGGCGTCGGCCCGGGACAGGGCCGGTGGCTCCGTATAGGGATGCGCGAGTACGTATACAATTCCAGGGCTTGCCCGAGTCCGTCCCGACTGCCGCGAACCAGGAGCCCACCGATGGCGATAGACCTCACCGGCCGCCACTTCCTCAAGGAGCTGGACTTCAGCGCCGAGGAATTCCGCCGACTGATCGACCTGGCGGCCGAGCTGAAAGCAGCCAAGCGCGCCGGCACCGAGGTCCCTCTTCTACGGGGCCGGAACATCGCCCTGATCTTCGAGAAGACTTCCACCCGGACCCGCTGCTCCTTCGAGGTCGCGGCCGCGGACCAGGGTGCCTCGACCACCTACCTGGACCCGTCCGGCTCGCAGATCGGGCACAAGGAGTCGGTGAAGGACACCGCCCGGGTTCTCGGCCGGATGTTCGACGGTATCGAATTCCGTGGGAGCCGGCAGTCCGACGTCGAGGAGCTGGCGGCCCACGCCGGAGTGCCGGTCTTCAACGGGCTGACCGACGACTGGCACCCGACCCAGATGCTCGCCGACGTACTGACCATGGTCGAGCACGGCCGGGGCCGCCCCCTGGCCGAGACCGCCTTCGCCTACCTCGGCGACGCCCGCAACAACATGGGCAACTCCTACCTCGTCACCGGAGCCCTGCTCGGCATGGACGTACGGATCGTCGCGCCCCGGCAGCTCTGGCCCGACGAGACGGTGGTCGCCCACGCGCAGCTGCTCGCCGAGACCAGTGGCGCCCGCATCACGCTCACCGAGGACGTCGCCGAGGGCGTGCGCGGCGCGGACTTCGTGACCACCGACGTCTGGGTCTCCATGGGCGAGCCGAAGGAGGTGTGGGACGAGCGGATCACGCTGCTCGCCCCGTATGCGGTCACGATGGAGGTGCTGCGCGCGACCGGCAAGCCGGAGGTGAAGTTCCTGCACTGTCTGCCCGCGTACCACGACCTCGGTACCGCGGTCGGCCGGGAGATCCACGCCCGTCACGGGCTGTCGTCGCTGGAGGTCACCGACGAGGTCTTCGAGTCCGCGCACTCCGTCGTCTTCGACGAGGCGGAGAACCGGATGCACACGATCAAAGCGGTGCTGGTCGCGACGCTCGCCCGGTAGGGCCGGCTTCCCGGGCCACCGGGGTCGGCGTCAGCGCCGGCCTGAGCGCTGCAGCTCGGGAAGGGTGAACCAGACGGCCTTGCCGCGGGGCGTGGGGCGGCAGCCGGAGGCGGAACTGAGGAACCGGATCAGCAGCAGTCCACGGCCGTGGTCATGGTCCTCGTGCACATCGGTATCCGCAGCCGAATCCGCCTTCCCGTCCGCATCCGCCTTCCCGTCCGCATCCACGGCAACGTGGACATTGCCGTGGCTCTGGGCATCGTCCGTGCCGTCGGCCCTATGAGTAGCACCGGCCCCGTCGGTGTCATCCGCCCCGTCGGTGTTCTCCGCCCCGACGGGGCCCTCCTCGTGGTCCTCCTCGTGGTGTCCGGCAGGCTCGGTGCCGTCCGTCTCGTCGCGGCGCCCGGCCCGCCCGCCGCGCTCCGTGCGCTGCATCGGGAAGTGGCCCTCACCGGTGGGGTGACCGTCCGCCGCGCGAAGACCGTCTGCCGCGCGAGGCCCGTCTCCCGCGGGGCGCCCGGCCGCGGCGCCGGGCCCGTCCGCCGTGCCGGGCCCGTCCGCCGCGCCGGGCCCGTCCGCCGCGCAGAACGGCGCGGTGCCGGCCGGCGTCCCCACCGTGACCGGAGCGTCCAGACCCGGCAGGGGCAGCGGGCCGCCGAGCCCCCGGACGAGGAGGGGATCGCCGTCGTGCACCTCGATCCGGCAGCCGGTCGGCCGCAGCTCCACCACCAGCTCGATGGGGTCCGTATCGCAGGTGTGCTTCAGGGCATTGGCGACGAGTTCGGCGGTCAGCAGCTGTGCGGTGGTGCGGTCGGCCGTGGCCCGGAGGTCCTGCAAGGCGGTTCTGACCATCGCACGGGCGATGGGGACGGCCGTTGCGCTGCGCGGCAGCGTGATGCGCCAGGTCGAGGGCGCGGGCGGTTCCAGCATGTGCTGTCCGTTCCGTTCGCAAAAGGCCGGGCCGGATACCTGAGGCCAGATGGGATGCGTCCACGGTAGGAAGCGCGGGGGCGGTCGGAGCAGGGGCGAGCGACCGGGAAGGGTACGACTTAAGTCATACGGCGGCCGGGACCTTCGGCCCGTGGCGGGGCCGCGCCGCCGTGCCTTCGCGACGCCAAGCCGTGCCGCCGCGACGCCGTGCCGCCGCGACGCCGTGCCGCTGCGACGACGTGCCGCCGCGCTGCTATCGCGTCCTCGTGACGACAGTCACCAACCGGTGATAACTTCGACAAGGCATCCGGAACACCATCCACCCGGCCGGTCGGCCAAAGGGGGCAGGCAGCCCGATGAGCCCGTTCGCAGGATCAGCCCGCAGTACAGACGCCTGGCAACACATCCGCGTGACCAGGAAGGACGGGATCGCCACCGTCACGCTGGCGCGCCCGGACAAGCTCAATGCACTCACCTTCGAGGCCTACGCCGACCTCCGCGATCTGCTCGCGGAGCTGTCCAGGGAGCGTTCCGTACGTGCCCTGGTGCTCGCGGGGGAGGGGCGCGGCTTCTGCTCCGGCGGCGATGTCGAGGAGATCATCGGCGCCACCCTGGGCATGGACACCGCGCAGCTCCTGGACTTCAACCGGATGACCGGGCAGGTGGTACGGGCGGTGCGGGAGTGCCCGTTCCCGGTGATCGCAGCGGTGCACGGGGTCGCGGCCGGAGCCGGCGCGGTGCTGGCGCTGGCCGCGGACTTCCGCGTCGCCGACCCGTCCGCCCGATTCGCCTTCCTCTTCACCAAGGTCGGCCTCTCCGGCGGTGACATGGGTGCGGCCTATCTGCTGCCCCGCGTGATCGGCCTCGGCCATGCCACCCGGCTGCTGATGCTCGGCGACGCCGTCCGGGCACCGGAGGCCGAACGGCTCGGCCTGATCAGCGAGCTGGCCGACGAGGGCCGGGCCGACGAGGCGGCCGCGGCGCTCGCCCGACGGCTCGCCGAGGGGCCCGCGCTGGCACACGCCCAGACCAAGGCGCTGCTCACCGCGGAGCTCGACATGCCGCTGGCCGCCGCCGTGGAGATGGACGCCGCCACCCAGGCGCTGCTGATGAACAGCGCCGACTATGCGGAATTCCACGCCGCTTTCACGGAGAAGCGGACGCCCAAGTGGCAGGGGAAATAACCATGCGGGTCGCCGTCATCGGCGGCGGACCGGGCGGGCTGTACGCCGCGGTCCTCCTCAAGCGCCTCGACCCCACCCGCGAGATCACCGTCTGGGAGCGCAACGCGCCCGACGACACCTTCGGCTTCGGCGTGGTGCTCTCCGACGAGACCCTCGGCGGTATCGAGCACGCCGACCCGGAGGTCTACCGCGCACTCCAGGCGGAGTTCGTCCGCTGGGACGACATCGACATCGTGCACCGCGGCCGCACCCTGACCTCCGGCGGGCACGGCTTCGCCGCGCTGGGGCGGCGCCGGCTGCTGGCCGTGCTCCACCGGCGCTGCCGCGACCTCGGCATCGCACTGCGCTTTCGTACCGAGGCCCCGCCCGCCGCCGAGCTGGCGCGCACGCATGACCTGGTGATCGCCGCCGACGGGGTGCACAGCGCGACCCGCACCGCCCATGCCGATGCCTTCCGACCGCAGCTGACCACCCACCGCTGCCGCTACATCTGGCTCGCCGCCGACTTCGCCTTCGACGCCTTCCGCTTCGAGATCGCCGAGACCGAGCACGGCGTCGTCCAGCTCCACGCCTACCCCTTCGCCGCCGGGCCCTCGCCCGCCCCGCAGCACCCCGAGGCGCCGCACTGCGGGACGGCGGAAGGCACCCTCGGTGCCAGCACGGTCATCGTCGAGATGCGCGAGGAGGTCTGGCGGGCGGCCGGACTCGACCGCTGTGCCGAGCACGAATCGGCGGAGTGGTGCGCCAAGGTCTTCACCGACGCCCTGCGCGGCCGGTCGCTGCGCTCCAACAACTCCAGCTGGATCGCCTTCCGTACGGTCGTCAACGACCGCTGGTCGCACGGCAATACGGTGCTGCTCGGCGACGCCGCGCACACCGCGCACTTCTCCATCGGCTCGGGCACCAAGCTCGCCGTCGAGGACGCCCTCGCGCTGGCGGCCTGCCTCCAGGAGCAGCCCGACACCGCCAGCGCCCTGGCCGCGTACGAGGAGGAGCGCCGCCCGATCGTCGCCTCCACCCAGCGCGCCGCCCGCGCCAGCCTCGCCTGGTTCGAGGAGCTGGCCACCTATCTCGACCAGCCGCCCCACCAGTTCGCCTTCAACCTCCTCACCCGCAGCCGCCGCGTCACCCACGACAACCTGCGGCTGCGCGACCCCGGATTCGTCGCGGCCGTCGAGCACGAGGCGGGCACCCCGTCCGCCACGCCCCCCATGTTCATGCCGTTCCGGCTTGGGGAGCTGACACTGCGCAACCGCGTCGTGGTCTCCCCGATGGACATGTACTCCGCCGCGGACGGTGACGGCACCCCCGGCGACTTCCACCTCGTCCACCTCGGAGCCCGCGCGCTGGGCGGCGCCGGGCTGGTGATGACGGAGATGGTGTGTGTCAGCCGCGAGGGCCGGATCACACCGGGCTGTACGGGGCTGTATGCGCCGGAACACGAGACGGCCTGGCGCCGGGTCACCGACTTCGTCCACACCTCCGCGCCCGGCACCGCCATCGGCGTCCAGCTCGGCCACTCCGGCCGCAAGGGCTCGACCCGGCTGATGTGGGAGGGCATCGACCAGCCGCTCCAGGACGGCAACTGGCCCCTCGTGGCGCCCTCCGCACTGCCCTATCGCCCCGGCGTCAACCAGATCCCGCAGGCGTTGTCCGCGACCGAACTGAACACCGTCCGCGAACAGTTCGTCCGCTCCGCGGAGTCGGCCGCCCGGGCGGGCTTCGACCTTCTCGAACTCCACTGCGCCCACGGCTACCTGCTCTCCGGCTTCCTCTCACCGCTCACCAACCACCGCACCGACGCCTATGGCGGCGATCTCACCGGCCGGCTGCGTTTCCCGTTGGAGGTCTTCGACGCGGTGCGCGCCGTCTGGCCGGCCGGCCGCCCGATGACGGTCCGTATCTCCGCGACCGACTGGGCGGACGGCGGCACCACCGCGGACGACGCGGTGGCGATCGCGCGGGCCTTCACCGAGCACGGCGCCGATGCCATCGATGTGTCCACCGGACAGGTCGTCCCCGACGAGCGTCCCGACTACGGCCGCTCGTACCAGACCCCGTTCGCCGACCGGATCCGCAACACCCTCGGCGTGCCGGTCATCGCGGTCGGTGCCCTCTCCTCCTGGGACGACGTCAACTCCCTGGTACTGGCCGGGCGCGCGGATCTGTGCGCACTGGCCAGACCGCATCTGTACGACCCGCACTGGACGCTGCACGCGGCCGCCGAGCAGGGGTACGCGGGGCCGGGCGCCGTCTGGCCGCTGCCCTACCAGGCGGGCAGCCGCACCCCGCCCACCGGACGTACCGATGCGCCGAAGCCCCGCCTCACGCTGCGGTGACGGGGAGGCACGGGCAGCGGGGCGGGGCCGTTCCGTGGCCGGCCCGGCAGTGGGCGGAGCGGGACGGCGAAGCAGTCGGCCGGGGGAAGGGGCCCCTCGGTGAGGGGCCGGTCCGGGAGCCGGCGGGCCGGTGAGGACGGCCGGTCAAGGGTGGCCGGGTCAGGGGGGCCGGGCGCCCGGCGGGGCGGGCGGTCAGGCCGTCGGTACGCAGGCGATCTGCGCCGAGACCACCGGCTTGCCGTGCTGTTCGACGGCGACCTCGATCTGCCGGCGGTCGCCGTCGGTGCGGCCGGTGGTGCGCGCCTCAACCCAGGAAGGCGCATCGAGTTCGGCGTATCGTTCGAAGGCACAGTCCATCGAGGCGGGCACGGTGAAGCCGGGCGTTGCCGCCTGCGCGGCCTGCCGGGCGGCCTCGACCATCAGCATCCCGGGCGTGTGATCCACGGGATGGTCGAAGAGCACCGGGTGCGAGGTGTCCACCCGCAGTTGCCAGCGATCGGGGCGGTCGGTGGGGGAGAGCACCACATCGCGTGCGCGTTCCCGGGCGACCAGCTGCGGGGCGACGGCCTCCGGCAGCGGCACTTTCCGGGAGTTGGCGAGGGCCAGATCGCTGTATGCGCCGCGCAGCCGGCGGTAGACGGCCGGGCTGTGACAGGAGTAGAGGAGCGTCGCGGAGGCCAGGTCGGCGCCGTCGCAGACAATCCGGAACTCCTGGCGGACGCTGACCAGCCGGGTGCCGCGGTGGACCAGGTCGTGGTCGGTGATGTGCAGCGCGACCTCGGCCGGCTGCTCCGTGGCGCGCAGCGCCTGCGGCGCGAGGTCATAGCGGACCCGCTGCCAGATGATCTGGTGGTCCAGCGGCACCCGATGCGCGACATGGCTCAGTAAAATCCCGGCCTGCCGGATGGTCTCTATCAACAGCAGCGGGTCGTGCAGCCCGTGGGCCGGACCGTAGAAGGTGTGGGCACGCGGCCACTGGGCGCTGACCACCCAGCCGTCGTCGCCGGCCCGCCAGTTGGTCAGGAAGACCTCGGATACGGCGGTGCGGTGGACGTACTCGCGCGGCACGGTCGTGGTGAGCTGCGGTGGTCGGTTGCCGTCGGCGAACCGGCCTCCGAGGTCGTGGCGCTGATCGGGCAAGTACGGTGTGAGCGTGGCGCCGGCCATGGGACTTCCTTTCCGTGTGCGGCTCACGACGCCCTGACGGGCTGAGCCTCGGTGGTGATAGCCCGACCGTAAGATACGGGCCATGTGGTTTGTTTTTGGGGGCCCCTGAACAAGCCCGACTCCGCCGGGGGCAGGGCCGGGGCGTCAGACCGGGATCTTCACGCTGCGGCCGTGCGGGTCCAGATGGCCCAGCGCGCCCGGCGACGCGAGACCCGGCAGAGTGTGCTTCCACAGGGCCGTGACGCGCTCCGGGAGGTCGGCGCGGTTGGTCGCGGCCCGCGAGAACAGCTGCACTCCCATATACGCGGAGACAAAGAACTCGGCCGCCCGGTCCGGTGCCACGCCCGCCAGCAGCTCGCCGTTGTCCCGGGCCTCGGTGAACATCGTCGTGATGATGTCGGTCCAGGCCTGGTACGGCACCAGCGGGTCCTCACTGAACGTCGTCTCGACCGCGATACGGGTACCGGCCTGGAGCAACGGGTCACTGCGCAGGGCCAGTGCCACCTGATGCGTGAAGTCGATGGCGTCCTGCAGCCGGGACTCGCTGACTTGCGGCAGGAACGGATCCGTCTGCTCCGTTATCACCGCGCGGGCCAGTGCGTTCTTGGACGTGAAGTGGAAGTACACCGCTCCCTTGGTGACCCCGGCGCGCTGGATGATCTCGGCCATCGTGGCCGCCTGGTACCCGCGGCTGCCGATGACATGAGCCGCTGCTTCGAGGACGGCACGTCGGGTGCGCACAGCGCGCTCCTGCTTGACCACCGATCATCCTCCGTATGCTCTCTTGGAGTTGTTGTGCCTGGGTGCGACCCGCTGCCCGTGGCCGCGCAGTCTATTTCCGCATCATAAAGAAGCCAACCATGCGGTATGGAATTGCGCGGAACGAGTGGGAAGTCGAAAGGGCGCGATCCGGCGTCGCGAACCGCTGCGGCGCCGTCGAGTACTACGAGCGCGAGGAGCCGTCCGATGCCCCCCACCGTCGTCCCCGCCATACCCGCCATGCACCGCGAGGTCCGGCTGGTCGACCGGCCCGATGGTGAACTGGCCGTAGGTCACTTCAGCATCGCCGAGGTCCCGGTGCCACAGCCCGCGCCGGGGCAGGTGCTGGTGCGCACCCGTCTGATGGCGGTGACCGCGGCGATGCGGTCGCAGATGACCGGAATGCGGCTGCCCATGGCCTCATTTGTGCCGGGTGAGGCGCTGTGGGGCTCCGCGGTCGGTGAGGTGGTGGCGGCTCCCGGCGGCGGCTTCACGCCCGGCGAGCTGGTGCATCACCCCTACGGCTGGCGCGAGTTCGCGGCCGTCGAGGAGTCGCGTGTCCGGCGGCTGGAGGCGGACGCGCTGCCGACTGCTGCCGCGCATCTGTCGCAGGGGGCGACGGCCTGGGGCGCGCTGCGCCGTGCCGCCGAGGTGCGGCCGGGGGACACCGTTTTCGTCACCGGAGCGGCGGGCGGTGTGGGCAGCCTGGCCGGGCAGTTGGCGCGGCGGCTGGGCGCCAGCCGGGTCGTCGGCAGCACCGGCTCGGAGCGCAAGGCGGCCCGGCTGCGCGCCGAACTGGGGTACGACGACACGATCGTGCGCGGCGCCGCGCCGATCGAACGCCAGCTGCGCCGGGCGGCGCCGGGCGGCATCGATGTGCTGCTGGACACCGTGGGCGGCGAGCAGCTCACGGCGGCGCTTGCCATGGCACGCCCCGATGCCCGGTTCGCACTGGTCGGCGCACTCTCCAGCCAGCTGGGCGGGGGTGTCGGCGGCGCCGCTCCGGTGGAGTTGGATGCGGGGCTGATCATCACGCGGCGGGTGCTCCTGCGCGGCTTCGGCCTGCACGCGCACCCGGATCTGCCGCAGGAGTGGACAAAGGAGTTCGGTCAGGGCCTGCGGGAGGGCTCGTTGGTCTTCCCGCATGCCCTTCTGAAGGGGATCGAGCAGGCGCCGCGGGCGCTGTGCGAACTCACACAGGGACGTCATATCGGGGCCGTGCTGGTCGAGTTGTGAGGTCGGGGCGCGAGGGCCGGGGCGGGGCGGCGGGGGAGGCCGTACGGGCCGGACCGGGTCAGCCGGCCGCCGGGATCTGCGTCGGTGCCGGGATGCCGACGGCGGGAACCTGTCCGGGCGCGGCCGGCAGCAGGGCCCACAGGCCGACCACGGCCTCGCGCTCCCACCACGTCCGGTCCTCGCTGCCCAGATGGAGCAGGCCCACCACGAGCGAGGTCAACAGCTGTGCGGTGCGCCGCGGTTCGGTGTCCGACGCATGCGGTCCGACCGGTCCGCCGGTCCCGCAGGTCACCGCCTTGTCGAGGAAGAGCGCGTACCAGCGCTGCTCCAGGGCGTAGATACCGAGCCCCGGCGCGGTCTCCGGACGCAACCGCAGTCCGGCGCGCAGCACGGCGTCCGACTCCACCCGCCCGAACAGCTCGACGGTGAAGTCCCTTACGGCGATGGCCAGTGGCTCCGGGGAGCGGGTGAAGACGTCCTCGATCTCCTGGAGGGTCGCGAGCGCCGCGTCCCGCACCGCGAGTGTGAGGTCGTCCTTGGAGGTGAAGTGGAAGTAGAGCGCTCCCTTGCTCAGCCGGGCCCGCCGGCTGATCTCGACCATGCCCGCGGCGGGTACCCCCTTCTCCAGGAAGGTCTCTGCGGCCGAGCGGATGAGTGCCTGGCGGCTCTGGATGGCGCGATGCTGGGTGGGCACGGTGTCCGTCCCGTCTCTAGTACGGCTGCGAGCTCCATGCAGTGTACATAGAAAACCAACCATGCGGTTCTGTATGCTTCGGGTGATTGGCCAGAACTGGCGGGCCCTGACGCGAAGTCGGCGATCGGCCGCTCGATCGGAGCCCCGGCGACGTGTGCGGCGCGCTACGCCCCCAGTCTGGCTCCCGGCAGGGGTGTTGTCGACCCGTCAGGGGCGGTAGGGGTCCATTGACAAACAGCGCAGACGGTTTTTAAATCTCCGAAGGCGGCAAACGGGAAGGTCCCTTCCGTTGCAGCCGCCTTGACGGTCGCGTACCGCCGTTGGACAGCGGTGCGCCATGGCGAGACCGCCTTTGCCTTCACCGGTCCTCGACCGCAGGCCGCCCCATCAGCCGAGCGAGCAACGTCACCCGAGCCCCTGCACCCCCATCGGAATCCGGAAAGGTCTCCAGCCATGCGCGTAGCAACGGAAGTCGAACGTCCCGTGAGAGGTGCACGGGGCGCCGGCGGCGAGACGATCAGGGCCGCCGTCTTCGATCTGGACGGCACCCTCGCCAACACCCTGCCCCCGATCAGCAAGCTGCTGGTCAAGGTGGCCTCGGAACAGGGGTGTTCGGTGACCGCCCGGCAGGCGGCCTCCGCTATCGGCAAACCTCCCGGCCCCGCCTTCGGCCGGCTGCTGGGCAAGCCCGAGGACGACGGCCGGGTGCAGGCGGCCATCTCCCGCTACCGCGAACTGTTCGCCTATGAAGTCCTGTGCCAGGGACCGCAGCTGCTCTTCCCGGGTGTGACCGCGGGACTGTCCGCGCTGCGCGCCCACGGCGTGGAGCTGGCCGTCGCCACGTCCAAGACCACCCGCAGCGCCGAGGCGCTGCTCGATGTCATGGGCATCCGCGACCTGGTCGGCCCGGTCATCGGCCAGGACATGGTCCGGCGCGGCAAACCGCACCCGGAGATGGTGCTGAGGGCGGCCGGCCGGCTCGGTGTCGCGGCCTGGCAGAGCGCGTATGTGGGGGACACCGTGGGGGACATGAGGATGGCGGTCACCGCGCGGATGGAGCCGGTCGCGGTGACCTACGGGGTCGGCACGTTCGGCGAGCTCGCCGCGGTCGCCGGCACCCGGATGTGCAGCTCCTTCAAGGACGTGGTCTCCGTGATCGCTGCTGCCAGGCCACGGCCGGGCGTCGGGGTGGGGGCCCAGCAGCGCCGTCGCTGAGGCGGCGGGTGGCGGAGCGAGGACGCTACGCCCCGGTCGTCAATTCGTGCGCGTAACGGGCCCCGGCGGCCTGCAGTACGGCGTGCAGCCGGCTGAACACCTCCGCCGCGCGGCCCCCCGGCCAGTCCTCCGGCAGGAGGGGAGAGGGCAGTCCGGGATCCGCGTAGGGCAACTGACGCCAGGCGTCCAGCGCCAGCAGATAGTCGCGGTAGGCCGCTTCGGGGGGCACCGAGCGGCGCCGCGACCACTGCCGGAGGACGGGTTCCTGCTCCTCGAGGAAGGCGCGGTGCCGCGCGGCGATGGCGTCCAGGTCCCACCAGCGGGCCACCGCGTCCGCCGTGGGGGCGAAACCGGCGTGCTCACCGGTGAACAGGTCGACGTACGGGGACAGTTGCAGCCGCTCCAGAGTGTGCCGGGTCTCCTCGTAGAGCTGCGCGGGGGCGATCCACACGCCCGGTGCCGCGGTGCCGAAACCGAGCCGCGCCAGCCGGGAGCGCAGCAGATGCCGCTTGTGCCGCTCCTCCTCGGGGACGGAGAAGACGGCCAGCACCCAGCCGTCCGACAGCCGGGCGGCCGGCCGGCCGAAGATCCGCCGGTCGCCGTCCTCCAGCAGTTCGCGGCCCGCGTCGGACAGCCCGTACGCGGCCGCCCCGGTGGCCGTACGGGCGGGTACCAGCAGCTCGCGACGCTTGAGACGGGAGACCGCGGAGCGCACCGACGGCGGATCCACTCCGAGCGCACCGAGGAGCCGGATCAGGGCGGCGACCGGCACCGGGGCGGCCGTACCGCCCGCGGACCCGGCCCCGCCTCGCCCGTAGGCGCCGTAGAACGTGACGATCAGGGACCGTGGGGTGCGCTGTGTTTGCTGGTCGTTCACCGGGTCACTCTAGAGGGGGTCCCGCAGCCGGAAGCGCTGGAGCTTACCGGTCGGGGTGCGCGGCAGAGAGGTATGGAAGACGATCTCGCGCGGACATTTGTAGGGCGCGATCCGGGTCTTGGTGAAGGCGCGGAGCGCGGCGACGGTGTCCTCCCCCCGGGAGACGCCGGGCCGCAGCACGACATGGGCGACGACCACCTGCCCGCGGTCCTCGTCGGCCCGTCCGACCACCGCCGCCTCGGTCACATCGGGGTGCCGCAGCAGTGCGTCCTCCACCTCGGGGCCCGCGATGTTGTAGCCGGCCGAAATGATCATGTCGTCCGCACGGGCCACATAGCGGAAGTAGCCGTCCGGTTCGCGGATGTAGGTGTCGCCGGTGAGGTTCCAGCCGTCCCGTACGTAGTCGGTCTGCCGGGGGTCCGCGAGATAGCGGCAGCCGGTGGGCCCCTGTACGGCGAGCAGCCCCGCTTCGCCGTCCGGCAGCGGTGTGCCGTCCGCGCCGACCACCCGCGCCCGGAAGCCGGGGACCGGCACTCCCGTCGTACCCGGGCGGGCCGCCCCGTCGGCGGCCGAGACGAAGATGTGCAGCAGCTCCGTGGCGCCGATGCCGTTGATGATCCGCAGACCGGTCGCCTCGTACCAGGCCTGCCAGGTCGCGGCGGGCAGGTTCTCACCGGCCGATACGCACCGGCGCAGCGAGGAGATGTCGTGCCCGGAGAGCTTGGGCAGCATCGCGCGGTAGGCGGTCGGCGCGGTGAACAGCACCGAGATCCGGTGCACCGCGATATCGCCGAGCAGGCGTTCGGGCCCGCCCCAGTCGGCGAGAAAGGCCGAGGCGCCGGCCCGCAGCGGGAAGATCACCAGCCCGCCGAGACCGAAGGTGAAGCCGAGCGGCGGACTGCCGGCGAACACATCGTCCGGCTCCGGACGCAGTACCTGCGCCGAGAAGGTGTCCGCGATGGCGAGCACATCGCGGTGGAAGTGCATACAGCCCTTGGGGCGGCCGGTGGTGCCGGAGGTGAAGGCGATCAGTGCCACATCGTCGGCGGAGGTCTCCACGGCCGGGTACGGCGCGCCGCCGGGCCGGGCCAGCTGCCGCAGATCGCCCGGCCCGTCCCCGCCGAACGTGGTGATCCGCAGCCCCGGGACCTCGGCCTTGACCAGGTCGTCGACCGAGCGGACGTCGCACAGCGCATACCGGGCCTGCGCGATCCCCGCGATCGTGGCCAGCTCCTCGGGGCGCTGCGTGGCCAGCACGGTCACCGCGACCGCCCCCGCCTTCATCACGGCGAGCCAGCAGGCGGCCAGCCAGGGCGTGGTGGGCCCGCGCAGCAGGACGCGGTTGCCCGGCAGCACCCCCAGCCGGCCGGTGAGCGCATGGGCGATCGCGTCGACCTGCGCACGCAGCTGCCCGTACGTCCAGACCGGCCCGCTCGCGTCACGGACCGCGGGCCGGTCGGCGCCGAGCCGCGCGATGGTGCCGTCCAGCAGCTCGGCGCCGCAGTTCAGCCGGTCGGGGTAGCCCAGGTCGGTGAGGTGCGGCCACTGGTCGTGGGGCGGCAGCCGGTCGCGCGCGAAGGTGTCGGTGTGGGCCGAGGACCGTAGCTCCATGGCGTATGCCCCCTGGGGCGTGTCTTACGGATCATGGCGGACTCGCGAGAAGGGGGCCGACGAGCGGCCGGGGGAAGGAGGGACGAGGGCGATGGACGGTGCGGCAACCGGTCGGGAGGGCGTGGTTGCCTGCTCGTTCCACGGGTCGGGTACTGCCGTTCGGATCCGTCGTCAGCGTAACGTGTTCGTGACGGCAGTCAACAGACCGCGATAGAGGACCGCTACCAGGGAGCCGCCTCGTGACCGTATTCGCGCTGGGACCGGATGAGCAGGAATGGTGCGCCGAACTGCGCGCGCTGACGGCCGAACGGCTGAGCCCGCTGGCGGAGAAGGGCGAGGAGGGCCGGGTCAACCGCCCGCTGGTCGCGGCCCTGGGCGAACTGGGCCTGCTGCGCCGCCTGTTCCCCGACGGCGGCGCCTTGCGCGCCCTGGACCTGTGCCTGCTGCGGGAATCCCTCGCCCAGGAGTGCACGGAGGCGGAGACCGCACTGGCGCTCCAGGGCTTGGGGGCCTATCCGATCGTGCAGTCCGGGACCGAGGCCCAGCGCGCCCGCTGGCTGCCGGAGGTGGCCGCCGGCCGTGCGGTCGCGTCGTTCGCGCTGAGCGAGCCCGGCGCGGGCTCGGACGCCGCCGCGCTGTCCCTGGCCGCCGAGCCGGACGGCCCGGACGGCTGGCGGCTCACCGGCGAGAAGTGCTGGATCTCCAACGCCCCCGAGGCGGACTTCGCCACCGTCTTCGCCCGCACCGGAGGCGGGGCGGGCGCGCGCGGTGTCACGGCCTTCCTGGTGCCCGCCGGCCGGCCGGGCCTGACCGGCGCGCACCTGGACATGCTCAGCCCGCACCCGATCGGCACGCTTCAGTTCGACGGCACGCCCGTGACCCGGGCAGATGTCCTGGGCGAGGTGGACGGCGGCTTTGCCGTCGCGATGGCCACCCTGAACCTCTTCCGGCCGAGCGTCGGCGCCTTCGCGGTCGGCATGGCGCAGGCCGCGCTGGACGCGGCGCTCACGCACGCGGGCGCGCGCACCGCGTTCGGCGGCCCGCTCAGGGACCTGCAGTCCGTCGGCCACCAGCTCGCCGAGATGGCCACCCGGGTCGAGTCCGCCCGCCTCCTGGTGTACGCGGCCGCATCCGCGTACGACACCGGCGCCCCGGACATCGCCCGCCGCTCGGCCATGGCCAAGCTGCTGGCGACCGAGACCGCCCAGTACGTCGTCGACGCCGCCGTCCAGATCCACGGCGCCCGCGCGCTGCGCCGTGGCCACCTGCTGGAACACCTCTACCGCGAGGTCCGTGCGCCCCGCATCTACGAGGGCGCCACAGAGGTGCAGCGCTCGATCATCGCCAAGGAGCTGTACCGGGAGCGGCCCTGAACTCCCTTGCGGAGCAGAGGCGTTGCCGGACTCGGCGGGTGGCCTTCCCGACCTGGCCCAGCTTGCACTCGCCCGACTTCGGCCCCTGCCCGTTGGGGCTCTTGAGGAAGGTGCCGGAGACAGCGGCGGGCCGGGTGGAGCCGGCGGCCACCGCATCGACGGAAATCGCCGCGGAACCGAAGGTGGCCCCGGTTTCGTCGGTGAACTGCACGGTGCCGTTGTGGCTCGCCGAGCTCTGCGAGTTGCCGTTCGTCACGCTCAGCTTGGCGCTGAGCGTGCCGGCGGCGCTGTCGACCTGGCAGTCGGTGAGGTGGATGTCCGACTCGGGCGGTGTGGTGGACCCGGCGGTCGGCGAACCGACGCTGCTCCCGCTGGTGGTGTTCCCGGAGCTGCTGTAGCCGCTGGTGCCGGAGCTGCTGTCGCCGCCGCTGCTGCCGGAGCTGTGGCTGCTGCCGCAGCCCCGCCGTGCGAATGCCGTGCGCCGGTCAGCGCGACGACCACCAGTGCGCATGCGGCAACGGCACGAACATGGCGAAGTTTCATGCGTTTCTCCCCCGTGGTGGCGGCCGCCCCTGTTGACGCCCGCTGTGTGCGCCCGCTGTGTACGCGCACCCATACCCATACGCGCATCCGATTGGCGATGCATTCGCTGCTGCTGCTTGACGAGCGCGCGTCAGGCCGGCAAGCACGCGCGCGGACGCCGAATCCCGGCCGACGGGCGGTTGTCAGTGCCGGATGGCAGGCTGAATTCAGAGGATCCGCGAAGGGAATCGTCATGATCACTACTGCCTTCGTCCCCGGCTCCCCGTGCTGGCTCGACCTCGGCGCCCCCGATGTCGAGGTCGCAACGGCCTTCTACCGGGCCGTGTTCGGCTGGCGGTCCGAACCCTACGGTGACCAGGGCGCGGGCGGATATACCCTCTTCCGGCTCGACGGCACGGCTGTCGGCGCGGTCGGTCCGCTCCCCGAGGAGGGCGCCCGCTCCGCCTGGACGCTCTACTTCCACACCCCCGACGCGGATGCCACGGCCAAAGCGGTGGAGCAGGCCGGCGGCTCGGTCCGCTCCGCGCCCGCCCTGGTCGGTGCGGACGACGGCAGGTTCGCCCGGCTCGCGGACCCGCAGGGCGCGGAGTTCGCCGTCTGGCAGCCGGCGCGCTACCCGGGTATCGAAGCCGCGGACGGTCCGGGAAGCCTGTGCTGGACGGAGCTGTACACCACCGATCCGGCCGCCGCGCAGACCTTCTATACGACGGTCTTCGGCTGGAGTACCCAGGACATGCCGCTGCCCGGCGGTGGCGGCAGCTACACCCTGCTCACCCCCGCGGGATGCGGCGAGGACCGGATGCACGGCGGCCTCATGGGCGTCCCCGCGGATCTGCTCGGGCCGGGCGGAAAGCCGTACTGGCACCCGGTGTTCGGCTCCAAGGACACCGACGCCACCGTCGGACTGGTGACGGGCAACGGCGGCACGCTGTCCATGGGCCCGGAAACCGCCGAGGGCGTCGGCCGGCTCGCCGTCTGCAACGATTCCTCGGGCGCGGAGTTCGTGGTGCTCACCCCCCAGGGGGCCCTGTGACCGCGCCGCCCTCGGCCCCACGACCACCGGCCGCCCCGGAGGACGGCCTCCGCCTCGCGGGAGCGGCAGCCGGCCCGCCGCTGAGACAGCCGCATCCACCCGCGCCGACCCATGGATCGGTTGGGGGACAGCCCTTAGCGCCGGAAGCGACGCGCTACACCGATCGCCACTCCCAGCGCGACACCCACGCCGATGCCGATGCCGAGGTTGTCAAAGACCAGCAGTCCGAGTGTGACTCCGGCCAGCAGACCGAAGGAGATGCCGAGAGCGAGGACCGCGTCAGGAGACGGGGTGCGCTGTTCCTCGTTGTCTGTCATGCGGCCATTGTGCGGCAAGCGGGCAGACCATGATCACCCGATGGTCGCCGCAGGCCGGACCGGTGAACGGCACCACCAGTCGCGGTTCGCCCGATACCGGGCCACCGTTTCCGCCGGTCCCTCGTCGAAGGCATGATGCGGCCCGTACCCCAACTCGGTGCGGATCTTTGACCGGTCGACCGAGTAACGCAGATCGTGGCCCTTGCGGTCCGCCGGCTGGTCGACGCTGTCCCAGTCCGCGTCGCATGCCGTGAGGAGCCGGTCGGTGAGCTGTCTGTTGGTGAGTTCCGTGCCACCGCCGACGTTGTAGACCTCCCCGGCCCGGCAGCCGACGAGGTGCGCGCCGATCCGCGGGTGGTGGCACTGCAGCTCTCCGTCGCGCCCGGTGACACGGTGGCCCCCATCGCCTGGTCGTACGCCCGGTCCGGGCTGCTCATCGTCCGTGGCGAGTCGGCCGACGAAGCGCGTGCCCTGGCCCACGAACTGGCCGCCCGGATCACCATCAAGACCCGACCCGACACGGCGTCGGGCACACCGCGCTCCATCGCGGCCGTGGCCCCCCGGCCCGGACGGCTGCTCGGCACCACGCCCTCGGGGACGGGCTCGTGACCACCGTGGCGCCCACGGTCGGCGCCGGTCGGCTGTGCACCGCACTGCGGGGGCACGCCTCCGGCGTCGCGGTACTCACCGCGGCCACGCCCTCCGGCGCCGCCGGGGTGACGATCACCTCGTTCACCTCCGTGAGCGCCGAACCGGCTCGGCCGTCGATGTGCAGAATGCGCCGGCGGCGGCCGGCTGGCTGGACGGTGACCAGTTCCGTGTCTTCCGTCGGGTGGCCACGGTGAGGATGCAGGCTCTCAGGAGAGGCTGCGCTCCGGATCCGCGTGGGTGTGCTCGTTCACCGGGAAGCCACTCCACGGGATGCTGGTCACTACGCTCGGTCGGTCGGAACACGGGCTGTCCTCCCCGGGCACGTAGGTGCGTCGGTCCGGATGGACGGTGAGCCGTTCGCCGGCCGGCCGCGGGCGGCGGATCCTCACCTGGCCGGGCCGGCGGGGGGTCGCAAGTCGGGGCCATGATGGGCCAGATCGTTTCCCCGCTTCGCTTCGGCTTGGATACAGTCCGGCAGGGGCCGCACATCGGTACCAGGGGAGGGGCTGGCGTGTTCGAGATCGTGACGGTGGGGGCGCTCACTGCATTCCTGACCGCGGTGGGCAATGGCGCCGCAGGGGAGATGGGCAAGCAGGTGCTCGTCTCGACGGGCGCGCTGGTCAGGCGGACCCTGGGGAGGGAGACGCCGCTGCCGGCTACTTCGGAGGGTCGGGAGATGCTGGCGCGGGTACTGCATGCGCAACTGAGCCAGGAGGCGCGGCAGAACGGCGAGTGGGCCCAGCTCTTGCGGAGCATGCCGGAACCGACGCTGCTCCTGAGCCCTGGTGTGGGACTACCGCCTGCCACCAGGAACTTCACCGATCGCCAGCGGGTACTGAAGCAGCTGACGCGAGAGGCGGGGCGACCGGCAGCAGGTCGGCCACGGGTCGCTCTGCTCCATGGGCCGCCGGGAATCGGCACCACTGCGGTGGGACTGTATTGGGGTGCTGCCCAGATCGCCCAGTACCCCGATGGCCAGTTCTACGTCGACCTCCGTCATGACGCCTCCGCGTCCGGACCGGCACCGTCAGCCGTCTTGTTGCGTCTGTTGCAGAAGATGGGGATCGAGCCGGAGCGGATGCCTCCCACGGAAGCCGGACGCGAGGAGTTGTACCGACAGCTGACGGCCGGTCGCAAGGCACTGGTGGTGATCGACCACGCCTCACACGTCGCACAGGTCCGCAACCTCATCCCCGCCGCTCCCGAGGTCTTCCTCCTGGTGATCGCATCCGGCCCGGCTTTCGCGCTGGAGGCTGAGCGCATTGCCGTGCCGCAGCTCAAGGACCGGGACGCGGTGAAGATGCTGCGGAAGGTTGCCGGCCCGGAAAACGTCGCACGTGCCAAGCCAGAGCTGCCGGCACTGCTGGACCGCTGCGCGGGCAACCCCTTCGCCCTGAAGGCGGCGGCGGTCCGCCTGCTGACCGAGGAACCGCCGCTCCCGGATGAGGTGGACGGGACCACCGGGCACTCTCCGGTGCTCCGCATGGTCCGGGTCGCGTGTCGCGGACTCGGTCCACGGACGGCGCGGCTTTGCCGGCTGACGGCAGTGGGCGGTTGGCCTGCGTTCGACGCCGACCTGGCCGCGGCCACCGCGGACGTGGGCGCGCAGGAAGCCGCCCGGATGCTGACCGAAGCAGTGGACGTTCAGCTGGTGGAACCGCTGCATGACGGCCGTTTCCGCTTCCGGCCCGAGGTGCAGCGCCTCCTGACGGATGCCGCAGGTCCAGAGCACGGAATCTCCGAGTGCGCCGCAGCGGTCTCTCGTACGCTCGACCACGTGCTCAACCGTGCGCTGCATGCAGCACATGCCGCACTGCCACGAAGCTGGCGCGTCGAGCCCGCCCCGGCAGCGGGGGCGGCCCACCCCGACGAGGCCGCGGGCATGGCTGCCTTGCGGGCCGAGGCCGCAAACGTGCTGCGGGCGGTCTCCGTGGCCCAGGAATATGGACACCTCGGTACTGTGCTGCGCCTGGCCCGTTCCCTGTGGCCACTTCAGATGAAGGCCGGGTACTGGGACGAGGTACTGCCTGCCCTCCGGATTGCGGTCCGGTGTGCCGACGAGCAGCACCCGGATTCCCGCACGGCAGCGGGAGTTCACTTCCAGCTCGGCCACTGCCTCGGTGAACTGCAGCGATGGGACGAGGCCGACCAGGAGACGCAGCGTGCCGTCGCCTGCGAGCGCGCAGCGGGCCATCTGCTGGGCGAGGCGTCGTCCGTGGAGCTGCTGGGTCTGCTGCAGCTGCACCGGTGGCAGTACGCCGCAGCGTACGAGCGGTTTGTCGAGGCAGAGCACCTGTACCGACGCATCGCGCCCGGCCAGGAGGGTGCGGAGAGCCTTCCGCGCGCCCTGGCACTGGCCGGGCGTCACCAGGGGCGTGCTCTGTGCGGCATGGGCCGACTGGCTCAATCCCGCACCCACTTGGAGAACTCACGGAGCTTCTTCGTGCAACAGGGGGAGGCGTACAACCAGGGCCGGGTCCTCACCGACCTCGCGGAGACGCTGCACGCCGGGGGCGACGACACCGCAGCGCTGGTCGAGATCGCCGAGGCCGAACGGCTGCTCAGGCCGGAGGGAGCAACCCCGCACCTGGAGTACCTCGCCCGCCTGCGGCAGCGCTGCGAGGCTAACGACTAGCAGCCGCTACCGGGCGCACCTCGACCGGGTGCACACCACCGGCCACGTGCACCCGGAGCACCGTCCCATCGCGGGGCACCGTACCGCCGTCCAGCAGCCACGCGTGCAGCGCCGAGGCGTACGCCGCCGGATCGGCATCTGCACCCGGGCCCGCCGACAGCCGGAGCACGCCAAGGGCCCTGGTGCGCACCGTGCACCGGTCCGGCCCGCTGACATATGCGGCGAGGGAGCAGTGCGGATGACGACGCAGAACCTCCGCAGTCCACACCTCTGCGCCACCCAAGCGAGGGTCGTCCACCGGTCCGTCCCGCCAGATCACGTCAGCCGTCGCCAGGTCCCCGGGATCGAGGGTGTCCTCGTGCACGGACCGGTGCGTCAGGCCGGCAGCGCCGTACGGATGCCCCGCGGAACGCTCGACGACGACACCCGCACCACGGGCATGTGTACGGACATGCGTACGGACATCCAGCGGAGTGGTGCGTCGCGGGGGATCGTGAGGCGGCAAGGGCAGCGGCTCCAGGAGCGCGGGCGCGGTGGGCTCGGGGAGCTCCATCAGCGTGTAGAAGTGCCGCCGCAGCAGTTCTGCCGAGGCTCCCGGGGCCGAGGTGGTGAACTCCGCAGGCCCGGCGAGCGGCCGGTGCCGCGCCAGGAGATCCGCCAGCTGGTCACGCAAGGGGCCGTGCGGGTCGAGCCGCGGAGCCTCCCTCACGAACTCCGCGAGCGGCGCCTCGGGGTCCAGCCTGCCCTCCCCGGTGGCCGACAGCAGCACGGGTACGCCCAGCGCCGCGGCATAGTAGGAGACCGCCCCGAAGTCGCCCAGAACAACATCCGCCGCAAGGATGGCCTGCCGCCAACCCTGCACGGGGTCGATCAGGCTCAGCCCGCTGCGACGAGCCCGGTCCAGCCACACACGGATCTGCCCCGGACCGTGCCCGTACCAGATGTTCGGATGCAGGACCGCCGCCGGCCGGTAGTCGTCGGCAGGCAGCTCGGCGGCAAAGCGGCGCAGCAGATTCGGCAAGACATCCTGGTCACCGCCGTTCCCGAAGAAACCCTCCGGGTTCCAGGTCGAGTTCAGCACGACGAGCCGCTGACCACGGCGCACGCCCAAGGCCCGCCGGAACCGCTCCCGGTACATGTGGCCGGCCAGCATGCGGTCGAAGCAGGGGTCGCCGGCGAGCACGGCTGTCTTCTCGGCCTCGGGGCACACCCGGCGCAACCGCTCCAGCTGCTCCGGATGCGAGAGTACGAGGCCGTCCGCAAACGGTTTGCCGTCCGCCAGCAGCCACTCCGGCGACAGCCCGAACGTCGG